>NZ_CP097269.1:1002500-1313750 GCF_028473645.1 Acidovorax sp. GBBC 1281 | reverse complement strand
GAAAAGCAACTGCCTGGTGACCGGCCAGCCGGACTGGGGCAGCGTGCGCATCCACTACAGCGGCCCGCAGATCGACCAGGCCGGGCTGCTGCAGTACCTGGTGAGCTTTCGCAACCACAACGAATTCCACGAGCAGTGCGTGGAGCGCATCTTCATGGACGTGTGGACGCGCTGCAAGCCGATCAAGCTGTCGGTGTATGCGCGCTACACGCGCCGCGGCGGGCTGGACATCAACCCGCTGCGCACCAGCCACCCGCAAGCCCTGCCACCCAACGTGCGCACGGCGCGCCAGTAAGAGCGCCCAGCGGAGCCCTTCCAGCGCCGCTGGCCGCACTGCGCCTCAGTTGCTGGCGCGGCGCAGCAGGCTCACGCGCTCGGCGATGGCGTCGATGTCGAGCCCGTCTTCCACGCGCGCCAGGTACGTCTCCAGGTCGGCCACGGCCAATGCCGTGTCACCCCGCTCCGCATGGGCCAGGCCCCGGTCCCGCCACTCGCCCCAGGCGTCGGGCAGCAGCACGATGAGCCGGTCCTGCACGGCCACCAGCCGCGCCCAGTCCTTTTGCGAGCGGTGGATCTCCTTGAGGTTGCGCAGCATGCGCGCGATCACGTCACGCGGCGGCGCCGCCTGCAGGTACAGGCCCAGCGGAATGTCGTAGTCGTCCACCAGGCCGCTGCTGCGGTGCCGGTAGGGTTCGAGCCGCTCGGACAGCTCTTCTCGCGACAGCGACTGGCCCGTGGTCGGGTCCATCACCACCTGCCCTTTGGGCAACAGCACCTTGATCATGAAGTGCCCGGGAAACGAGACGCCGCGCGCATGCAGGTCCAGCCCCTGGGCCAGTTCCATCCACACCAGCGCCAGCGAAATCGGAATGCCCCGCCGCGTGCGCAGCACGGCATTGAGGTAGCTGTTCTCGGGGTCGTAGTAATCGTTGACGTTGCCCGCGAAGCCCAGGTCGCCGAAGAAGAACTGGTTGAGCGAGCGCAGGCGCTGCAGCGACGACGCATCGGCGGGCAATCGCCGGCGCAGCCGGGCGAGCAGCTGATCCACGTCGCCGAGCAGTTGCTGCACGTCCAGCTCGGGGTACTCGTCCTGCGCGATGGACGCCGCCGCCTCCAGCAGGGGAAACTGGTCGTCGCTGCGCACCAGCGTGGCGAAGTACTCCAGCGAAGTGGGAAGGGAATAGCTCAGGGCCATTGGAGGGTTGTAAGGGGCGTGCCGGGCGGCGTCAAGCGGGGTTCCGAAGGGACGAAACCCGGCGCGAAGGCGGTCAGCGGCGCAGCAGTTCGCGCAGCTTGAGGCCCGCTGCCCAGAGCGCCCCGAAATACAGCAGTGCCGCGCCGCCCATCAGCAGGGCCAGGAGCCCGGCGCGCTGCCCCTCGTGCGCCCGCAGGGCCAGCCAGTCGAAATGGCGCGATCCCCACATCAGCAGCACCGCCAGCAGGGCGCTGGCGGCCACCACCTGCAGCGCCAGCCGGGCCCATCCGGGTTGGGGCTGGTAGGTGCCGCGCCGCAGCAGGCCGATCAGCAGCCACAACGCATTGATCAGCGCCCCGAGGCCAATAGACAGCGCAAGGCCCGCATGGTCGATCAGCGGCACCAGCGCGGCGTTCAAGAGCTGCGTGACCACCAGCACCACGATGGCGATGCGCACCGGCGTGCGGATGTCCTGGCTGGCGTAGTAGCCGGGCGCCAGCACCTTGATCGCCACCAGGCCCAGCAGCCCCGCACCGTAGCCGGCCAGGGCCAGGGCGATCTGGCCGACGTCGCTGTCCTGCAGCGCGCCATGGTGGAACAACGTGGCCACCAGAGGCTCGGCAAAGGTGAGCAGGCCCACCGCGCACGGCACGGACAGCACCACGACGATGCGCAGCCCCCAGTCGAGCATGGACGAGTAGCGGGCGGCATCGCCAGCCGCCTTGGCGGCCGCCAACTGCGGCGTCAGCACCACGCCCAGCGCCACGCCCAGCAGCGAGGTGGGGAACTCCATGAGCCGGTCGGCGTAGAACAGCCAGGTCACGCTGCCCGGCGCGAGGTACGAGGCGATCTGCGTGTTGATCATGAGCGAGATCTGCGCCACGCCCACGCCCAGCAACGCCGGGCCCATCAACGTGAGGATGCGGCGCACGCCCGGGTCGTGCCACGCCGTGCGAATGGCCCCGGGGGTGAGCCCGATGCGCGGCAGCAGGCCCAGCCGGAACAGCGCGGGCAGTTGCACCGCCAGTTGCGTGATGCCGCCCAGCATCACGCCGCCGGCCATGGCATAGATGGGCTCGATGCCGCGGGCAGCCAGCTGCGGCGCGCCCAGCCAGGCGGCGGCGATCATGCAGACGTTGAGCAGCACCGGCGTGGCCGCCGGCACGGCAAAGCGCTTCCAGGTGTTGAGCACGCCGGCCGAGAGCGCCACCAGCGACATGAAGCCGATGTAAGGGAACATCCAGCGCGTCATGACCACGGCGGCATCGAACCCGCCGGCGCTCTGGCGCAGGCCGCTGGCGAGCAGCCACACCAGCAGCGGCGCCCCCAGCACGCCCAGCACGCAGGTCAGCAGCAGCACCCAGAACAGCACCGTCGCCACGCTGGCGATGAGCCGGCGCGTGGCCTCGTCGCCGTGCTGGGCCTTGTGCGCCGCGAGCACGGGCACGAAGGCCTGGCTGAAGGCCCCTTCGGCGAACAGCCGGCGAAACAGGTTGGGAATGCGGAAAGCGACGTTGAAGGCATCGGTGAGCGCATTGGCCCCGAACAGCGAGGCCATCAGCAGATCGCGCACCAGGCCCGTCACGCGGGAGGCCAGGGTCAGCAGGGAAACGGTGGAGGCGGCTTTGAACAGGGACACGGCCGCGAGTGTATGCGCTGCGCCGCGGCCGGCACCGGTCCGCGGAATGCCTGCCCCTCGGACCTCACCGAAGGGAGCCGCCTGCCTGCGTCGAAGCGACCCTGCGGCCCCGCCCAAGTCGCTGGGCTATAATCGCGGGCTTTGCTGACATCATCCTCAGACACTTAAGGAAAATTTACCATGGCATCTGCCAAGCCCAAGAAAAAGAACCCCCGTCTCGCCTCCGGCCGCAAGCGCGTCCGCCAGGACGTCAAGCTGAACGCCGCGAACACCTCGCTGCGCTCCAAGTACCGTACCGCGGTCAAGAATGTCGAGAAGGCCGTCCTGGCCGGCGACAAGACCAAGGCCACCGAACTGTTTGCGAAGATGCAAGCCGTCGTCGACACCATCGCCGACAAGGGCATCTTCCACAAGAACAAGGCCGCTCGCGACAAGAGCCGCCTGTCCGCCAAGGTGAAAACCCTGGCCCTGGCCGCCTGACCTTTCAGGCAAACAGCCCGGACGGCCCTGCCGTCCGCCGTTTGTAACGGGTGCGCTGTCAGCAAAACGAAAGAACCGCCTTCGGGCGGTTTTTTTGTGCCCAAAACACGGCCAACCCAATATCCATGTGGGTTTGCGGCTGGTGAGCCTGATTCTCATCGGCCGATTTCGTGAAACTTTGATGTTTGTCAGGGTATTTACTTAATGGGACAATTCCCGATGTCAGGGAGCTTCAATTTTTGATACGCGTGAAAGCCTGCCGAGTCCGCGCAGGCTTTTTCAATTGCAATCAGTCCAACCAAATCTATGAGAAAGTCGATCAAAGCATTGTTCGGCGCCGTTGTGGTGCTGATCCTTGCGGCCGTACTGTTCCTGTACTGGCCGCTCTTTCCCCGCTCCGTTCCTCCTGCCGAGAACGACCAGCCCGTCGACGTCGTGATGGTGGGCGCGGGCTTGATGAGCGCCACGCTCGCCACCTACCTACCTGCAGGAGCTGCAGCCGGACTGGAAGATCGAGGTGTTCGAGCGCCTGGACGGCGTGGCGCTGGAAAGCTCCAATGGCTGGAACAACGCGGGCACGGGCCACTCGGGCTTCGCGGAACTGAACTACACGCCCGAGCTGCCCGATGGCACGATCGAGACCAAGCGCGCCGTCGGCATCGCCGAGCAGTTTGAGGTGTCGCGCCAATTCTGGGCGCACCAGATCGGCTGCGGCAACATGCAGTCGCCCGAAACCTTCGTGAACCCGACGCCGCACATGAGCTTCGTCTGGGGTGACGAAAACATCGAATACCTGCGCAAGCGCCGCGAGGCTCTGATCAAGAACCCCCTGTTCTACGGCATGGAGTACTCGGAAGACCAGGCGCAGATCCAGAAGTGGGCGCCCCTGATGATCGAAGGGCGCGACCCCAAGCAGAAGGTGGCCGCCACCTTCATGCCCCTGGGCACCGACGTCAACTACGGCGCCGTGACCAGCCAGCTGGTCCAGGGCCTGCGCAAGAGCCCCAACTTCCAGCTGCACCTGCAAAACGAAGTGCGCGCGCTGCGCCAGAACGACGACAAGACCTGGAACGTGACCGTGGCCCACCTGGGCGACGGCGGCAAAGAACGGACCGTCAAGGCCAAGTTCGTCTTCGTGGGTGCCGGCGGCGCCGCGCTGCAGTTGCTGCAGGCCTCGGGCATTCCCGAATCGAAGGACTATGCGGGCTTTCCAGTCGGCGGCCAGTTCCTGTCCATCGAGAACGCCGCCCTGACCGCCCGCCACACGGTGAAGGCCTACGGCAAGGCCGCCACGGGTTCGCCCCCGATGTCGGTGCCCCACCTCGACGCCCGCAACATGGACGGCCAGCCCGTCGTGCTGTTCGGACCGTTCGCGCTGGCCACCAGCAAGTTCCTCAAGCAGGGCTCCTGGTTCGACCTGTTTTCGTCCGTCACGCACGACAACCTGGTGGGCATGCTGCGCGTGGGCATCCACAACCTGGACCTGGTCAAATACCTGCTGCAACAGGCCGAACTGACCGACGACGACCGCCAGCGCGCGCTGCAGGATTACTTCCCGAACGCCAAGCGCGAAGACTGGAAGCTCATCACCGCGGGCCAGCGCGTTCAGGTCATCAAGCGCGACCCCAAGGAAGGCGCGGTGCTGCAGTTCGGCACCGAGATCGTGTCCGACAAGGACGGCACCATCGCCGCCCTGATGGGCGCATCGCCCGGTGCCTCCACCGCCCCGCACATCATGCTGAACCTGATGGCCAAGGCCTTCCCCCAGCAGATGACGGACACCGGCTGGAAGGCGCGCCTGAAGGAGATCATTCCTTCCTACGGCCGCAAGCTCAATGAAGACCCGGCCCTGACCAACGAGATCCGCCGCATGACCAGCAGCGCCCTGCACCTGCCCTACCTGGACGTGCCGGCCACTCTGGGCAAGACGGCGGCAACGCCGGCCGGCGCAGCGCCCGCGCAGCCCAAGGCGCCGGAGGCCGCAGGCCCCAAGACGAACAAGGAAATGCAGGCGCTCTGACGCCGGCGCCCCACCTGCGCGGCCGCGGCCGCGCCTGATCGCCCCGCTACTGCGACGCCGCAGTGCGGGGCTTTTTCATGGCGGCGCAGATCATCTGCGGTGGGTCGGCTCGGATTGGGTCGGGCCTCGAAATCGCGGATCGGGAGGCGCTCGCCAGCCCGTCTTCCGACGCCCATGAAAAAAGCCCCCGAAGGGGCTTTGGCCATTCATTCGTTCGCGCCGCCAGCGCCAAAGCGCTGCGACATGGCGCCCTCAGCCTTTGCGGGCGGTGTCAGGCGCCTGGTCGGGCAGAAGGCAGGCCTCGGCCACCTGCAACTGGTTGTCGCGCGCGAAGTTCATGACGAAATCCCAGGCCATGGGTTCGTGGCCCTGCAGGTCGCGGTGCACGATCACGCACTTGATGCCATTGAGCGTGGTGGGCACGCACCAGGGCGAATAGCTCAGGTGGCTACCGGGGCGGGCGCCACCGGGGCGGAACTGGCTCATCACCCCCGCCAGGCGCTCCGCCCAATCGCTGGGGCGGAAGGTTTTCCCGTCAAGGGTGATGCCCTGGATGAAAACTTCTTTGGAGGTGGGGGAAACCATCAGGATCGGGGGTCGTTGGGGGGAAGTCGCCGCAGGATCGCCGCATGGCGCGCCACAGGCCGGCATTCTAACTCTTATATAAGAGCTAACCCATCCAAAGACCCCTGGATCGGCGCTGGACGGCGCATGGCTGTGATGCGCAATCGTCAACAGCCATGCAAAGCCCTGCCCCTAGAATCGTGCTTCGTTTTGCCGGCCACGAGCCGGCTCAGCCCCCTCCCCCTTTCGCACTGCCCTTCTCTGGAGATTTCCGCATGACCGCTTCCGCCCCGGCCGCCTCGCCCCACGTGATGAACACCTACGGCCGCCTGCCGATCGCGCTGGAACGTGGCCAGGGCGTGCGCGTATGGGATGTGGACGGCAAGCAATATATCGACGCGCTCGGCGGCATCGCGGTCAACACGGTGGGCCACAACCACCCCAAGCTGGTGCCCGCGCTGCAGGAGCAGATCGCCAAGCTGATCCACAGCTCCAACTACTACCACGTGCCCCTGCAGGAGCAACTGGCCGCCCAACTGGTCGAGCGCTCGGGCATGACCAACGTCTTCTTCTGCAACTCGGGGCTCGAAGCCAACGAAGCCGCGCTGAAGCTGGCCCGCAAGTTCGGCCACGACAAGGGCATCGACAAGCCTGTGGTCGTGGTCTACGAAAAAGCCTTCCACGGCCGCTCGATCGCCACGCTGTCGGCCACCGGCAACCCCAAGGTGCAGGCCGGGTTCGGCCCGCTGGTGGAGGGCTTCATCCGCGTGCCGATGAACGACATCGACGCCATCCGGCAAGCCACCGAAGGCAACCCGAACGTGGTGGCCGTGTTCTTCGAGACCATCCAGGGCGAAGGCGGCGTGAACCCCATGCGCATCGACTACCTGCAGCAGTTGCGCAAGCTCTGCGACGAGCGCGACTGGCTCATGATGATCGACGAGGTGCAGTGCGGCATGGGCCGCACCGGCAAGTGGTTCGCGCACCAGTGGGCCGGCATCGTGCCGGACGTGATGCCCCTGGCCAAGGGCCTGGGCTCGGGCGTGCCGATCGGCGCCGTCGTGGCCGGCCCCAAGGCCGCGAATATCTTCGCACCCGGCAACCACGGCACCACCTTCGGCGGCAACCCGCTGGCCATGCGTGCCGGCGTGGAAACCATCCGCATCATGGAAGAGGACGGCCTGCTGCAGAACGCCGCCGTCGTGGGCGCGCACCTGAAGGCCGCGCTGGAGCGCGAGCTGGGCGGCCTGCCCGGCGTGAAGGAAATCCGCGGCCAGGGCCTGATGCTCGGCGTGGAACTGACCAAGCCCTGCGGCGCGCTCATGGGCCGCGCGATGGAAGCCGGCCTGCTGCTGTCCGTGACGGCCGACACCGTGATCCGCATGGTGCCGTCGCTCATCCTCACCCAGGCCGAGGCCGACGAAATCGTGGCCCTGCTGGTTCCCCTGGTCAAGGCGCTGCTCGCCGAATGAACGTTCCGTTATGAAGCATTACCTGCAATTCAACGATCTCACCGCCGACGAGTACGCCTACCTGTTCAGCCGCGCGGCCGTCATCAAGGGCAAGTTCAAGAGCTACGAGAAGCACCACCCGCTGACCGACCGCACACTGGCCATGATCTTCGAGAAGGCCAGCACGCGCACCCGCGTGAGCTTTGAGGCCGGCATGTACCAGCTGGGCGGCAGCGTGGTGCACCTGACCACCGGCGACAGCCAGCTGGGCCGCGCCGAGCCCATCGAGGACAGCGCGAAGGTCATCAGCCGCATGGTGGACTTGGTGATGATCCGCACCTACGAGCAGACCAAGATCGAGGCCTTCGCCGCCCACTCCCGCGTGCCGGTCATCAACGGGCTGACGAACGAGTTCCACCCTTGCCAGATCCTCGCGGACATCTTCACGTACATCGAGCACCGCGGCACCATCCGGGGCAAGACCGTGGCCTGGGTGGGCGATGGCAACAACATGGCCAACACTTGGCTGCAGGCGGCCGAGCTGCTGGGCTTCACCGTCCACGTGAGCACACCGCGCGGCTACGAAATCAATGAGAAATTGGCCCTCGGCGCAAATGGTTCTAGGGCAGATAGCTATAAATTTTATAGCAACCCGCTCGAAGCCTGTGCCGGCGCCGACCTGGTGACCACCGACGTGTGGACCAGCATGGGCTACGAGGCCGAGAACGAAGAGCGCAAGAAGGCCTTTGCCGACTGGTGCGTCGATGCCGAAATGATGGCGGCGGCCAAGCCAGACGCCCTGTTCATGCACTGCCTGCCCGCCCACCGTGGCGAGGAAGTCGAGGCCGACGTGATCGACGGCCCGCAGTCCGTGGTGTGGGACGAGGCCGAAAACCGCATGCATGCGCAGAAGGCACTCATGGAATACCTGCTGCTCGGCCGCATCACCAGCTGATCGCCGAAATCGCCACGCCCTCCTCCGCCCCAGCCGCTGCCGCATGAAGTCCAGCCAAGGTGAACTGCTGGCGCGCTGGGAGGCCCTGGGCACCGCGCTGGAGCGTGCCGGCCCCGCATGGACCGCCGAGTGCCGACGCCTGCTGCGCCACTGGAGCCGCTGGCCCCGCGCCTACCACGACACCCGCCACCTGCACGCCTGCCTCCTGCACCTGGAGGCCATGCAGGCCGCCCAACCGACGGCCCTGCAGCAGCCGCACGCGGTCGAACTGGCCCTGTGGTTCCACGACGCGATCTACTGGCCCTGGAGCGGGCACAACGAAGAACGCAGCGCGCAATGGGCGCGTCGGTTCCTGCTGTCCCAGCGGTTGCCCGAGGGCCTGGTGCAGACGGTGGAGCGCCACATCATGGACACGCGCCACACCCCCGATGCGCCACTGGAGGGCGACGCGTGCTGGGTAGTGGACATCGATCTCGCCGTGCTGGGCGCCCCGCCCGAGGTGTATGGCGAATTCGAGCGCAACGTGCGGCGCGAATACCGGTTCGTGCGCTGGCCGCGCTACGTGGCGGGGCGCACCGCGGTGCTGCGGTCGTTCATGGATCGGCCACACGTCTACGCGACCCCCTGGTTCAGGGCGCAACGCGAAGCACAGGCACGTGCCAATCTCCAGCAGGCCGTTGCGGCGCTCGGGCGGGATGTGCTGTTCGGCGAATGATTTGTGTGACGCGAGTCCGTTTGCTTACGCTTACACATTGAGTCCAAATCTGGCGTCGCAAATCAGAATGAAGTCCTTGCAGTTCCACTACCATTCCGCCAGGAGGAAACATGCTCAATATCGATGCTCAAGGGATGGTCAGCGGAAACTCGAAAATCAAGGCACGCAGGTTCTCATCGATCGAACGATCAGAAATGAACAAGGTCTCTGGAATCATCGTCCATCAAACAGGATCCCCAACAGAGAACTCGACGTTCAATAGTTATCGAAGCGCCAACGCAAACGGTGCGCACTTTTTGATAAGCAAAGAGGGATCCATTTATCAGACGGCCTCGATTCTTCGTCGAACAAACCACGTAGGTCCGCTGAAAGCGCGCTGCTTGGCCGAACTCCGATGCAGTCCTGCCGAGATCGCCCAATACAAAAAAGCCAGTCCAACCACTATGCACAAAGCGGAAATGACCAAAGTGGTTCCAGGACGCTATCCGTCCAACGCAGACAGCATCGGTATTGAAATCGTAGGCATGGCTTCACTGCCGCCTGGAATCAAAATGCCTGCAGGATTGAGCACGGAGCAACAGCGCGCGTTTTTAGGAAACAACGCGGTTTATGAGGCGCTGACCAACCACCAGCAGGTCGCCCTTCAATACCTGATCGATGCGCTTTCCGAAACACTGCACATCTCGAAAGCCGAGGTGCATCGTCATCCTGAGGTGAGCCGGAAAAATGCTACGGAAGCTGCCACGGCGACATGGCAATGACCATCAAGCACTTCCTTGCTTCTGCCCTTTTTGCAGGCGCAGGCATCGCTTCGTTCGCCTCCCCCACGAGCGATTTCGACAAGACGCTCCAGCCCAAGAAATACCGTCTCGGCCCGATCAAGTCAGTCGTGGTGCAGGACCGCACTGCCAAGGGTTTCGGCGCGGAGGCCGACTGCGGACACCTGGCGATCGACGAGAAAAGGGTGCGCTTCTTTTTGGCGAATGCCCGGTTCCGCAGCGAGTATCAATACAGCCAGGAACTGCAGACCGGCGATTGCAACGCACAGGCCAGGGTGCTATTCCAGGATGGCCGAACCGCCAAAGTCTCCATCGACAACTGGACGGGGTGGGGCGCGATCACGGCCCGGGGAACGACCTACTTTCTGCGGTGCGAAGCCTGCACCGACATCCTGGAAAGCAGCTTTCCATTCGATGCCCGCAAGCCGGCCCGGCCCTGAGTCGGTCTGGAGGTCTAACGCACCAAAGCATTCCTTCGAATGGCTTGCCAGAAAAGCGCATCGGACCGGGGCTGCCATCACCATCACACCATGACCATTTGCCTGCCGAAACGCTTGCATCACGCAAAAATCGCAGCCTTCATTTCGATGCCTGCATTGGCGATTGCCTGCAACGTTGCAACCGCAGCGCCACAGGCCACGGCCACCCGCTGTGGTTGGTTCGATCAGCCGACACCCGGAAATGCAACGCTCATGGACAAAGCGGGGGAATGGACGGTGGGAATGCAGGGCGGCTACCAAGCCGAAGGTGACTGGCCCGTTTTTCCCCAAAACAGGTGGGTGGCAACCGGATCGGGCAGCGCAGGATACGGTTGCGCTTGCCTCGACAGCAGCACGCGCGCCGATACGAAGGAAGTGACCCGAATCGTATCGTGGCGTGCGTTGCCCCTGGAGACCTGCCGACGCGACAAGGCACTGATGGGAAAGGAGCCGGAAAACCCTCTGCGCCAGCCATGAAATATGGGGGCGTTCCGCCGATGCCCGCCCTACTTCGGCACCGAAGATCGGCTGCCCGGCATCTGCACGACCTGCTCCTGCCCGACCGCACCGCCGCCCGTTCCGCAGCCACCCGAATCGCAGCTGCTGCAGCCTCCGCAGCTGGTCGACTGCGCCAACGCCGGATGCACGCGGTCCAGGCGGGCGCGCCAGCGGGCGGGCATCCACTTCCACACCATGTAGGCCACGGCGAGAGCGACGATCACGCCGACGATGATTTCCTGGGCCATGGGCTCAGCCTCCTCCCAGCGCCAGGGCCAGGCGATACGTGATGAAGCTGGCGGCGTACGCCAGCGCGAACAGGTAGCCGGTCATCAGCAGCGGATAGCGCCAGCTGTTGGTCTCGCGGCGCACGGCGGCGATGGTCGAGATGCACTGCGGAGCGAACACGAACCACGCCAGCAGCGACAGCGCTGTGGCCAGCGACCAGCTCTGGGCGATCAGCGGCCCCAGTTGGGTGGCCACTTCCTCGCCGGTGGCCGAGAGGGCATACACGGTGCCCAGCGCCCCCACCGCCACTTCGCGCGCGGCCATGCCGGGCACCAGAGCGATGGCGATCTGCCAGTTGAAGCCGATCGGCGCCACCAGCACCTCCAGCACGCTGCCGATGCGGCCGGCGAAGCTGTACTGGATGGCCGCGCCCGTGGCGCCCTCGGGCGGCGCGGGATAGGTGGAGAGGAACCACAGCAGGATGGTGACGGCCAGGATGATGCCGCCCACGCGGCGGATGAAGATCAGCGCGCGCTCGTACAGGCCCTGCGCCAGGCTGCGCACGCTGGGCCAGCGGTAGGCGGGCAGTTCCATCAGCAGCGGCGCGTGGCCGGCGCCCCGGCGCGCGAGGCGGGCGACCGCCGCCACGGCCATGGCGCTCACGATGCCGCCGAAGTACAGCGCGAACAGCACCAGGCCCTGCAGGTTGAACACGCCGCCCACGGTCTGCTCGGGGATGAACGCGCCGATGAGCAGGGCATACACCGGCAGGCGCGCGGAGCAGGTCATGAGGGGCGCGATCATGATCGTGACCAGCCGGTCGCGCCAGTGGGTGATCGAACGCGTGGCCATCACGCCGGGCACGGCGCAGGCAAAACTCGACAGCAGCGGAATGAACGACCGCCCCGACAGTCCCACCGTACCCATGACGCGGTCGAGCAGGAAGGCCGCGCGCGGCAGGTAGCCGGAGTCTTCCAGTGCCAGGATGAAGAAGAACAAGATCAGGATCTGCGGCAGGAACACCAGCACCCCGCCCGCGCCTGCCAGGATGCCGTCGGTGAGCAGGCTGCGCAGCACGCCATCGGCCATGTGCGCATTGATCCAGGCCGACAGCCCGTCCACGCCGGCCTTGATGGCGTCCATGGGCATCGCGGCCCAGCTGAACACGGCCTGGAACATGAGGAACAGCGTGACGGCCAGCAGCAACAGGCCCCACACCGGGTGGAGCACCACGGCGTCGATGCGATCGTCGTTGCGCAGGCTGACCGCGGGCTCGCGCACGGCGGCGGCCATGATGCGGCGCACTTCCTGGTGCAGTTGCAGCACCTGGGCGCGCAGGTCCACGCCCACCGCCCGGTGCACGGACGCCGTGCCCGCCAGCGCCTGCGGCGCCTGGGTGTCGAGCCACTGCAGCAATTCCTGCGCGCCGTCGCTGCGCACGCCCACGGTGGACAGCACCGGCATGCCGAGTTCGCGCGACAGCGCTTCGCGGTCGATCTCGATGCGCTGGCGTGCCGCCATGTCGCTCATGTTGAGCACCAGCACCATCGGCAGGCCCAGCGCGCGGGCCTCCAGCACCAGGCGCAGGTTCAGGCGCAGGTGGGTGGCATCGGTCACGCAGACCAGCAGGTCGGGCACGGCCTCGCCGGGCCGCTCGCCGGTGACGATGTCGCGCGTGACGGCTTCGTCGGCGCTGTGGGCGTTCAGGCTGTAGGCACCGGGCAGGTCCAGCACGCGCACGCGGCGGCCGCTGGCGGTGTGCAGCAGGCCTTCCTTGCGCTCGACGGTCACGCCGGCGTAGTTGGCCACCTTCTGGCGGGCGCCGGTGAGCAGGTTGAACAGCGCGGTCTTGCCGCAGTTGGGATTGCCCAGTAGCGCGATGCGCAGGGGCGACGTAGCGGCCCCGCTCATGCGGGCGCTCCGGCCTGCACATGCACCAGCGCGGCCTCGTGGCGGCGCAGAGCGAAGGTGGCCTGGCCCACGCGCACGGCCAGGGGATCGCCGCCGGGGAAGCCGCTGGCCACCACGCGCACAGGCTCGCCGGGCAGGAAGCCGATTTCCATGAGGCGCTGGATCACCGCGCGTTCCTGTTCGTTGCGGGCCGGCTGCAGCGCCGTCACATGGGCGTGCACCTGCCGCGGGAGGCGGTCCAGGCCCGTGGCGGCGGGCAAGGCAGTGCCTGGGGCCAGCGCAGGGCCCGAAGATTCTTCAGTCATCTTCATCGGATTGTTATGAATGAGTTTAGTTCTCATTTTAGGCCGCATCCTTTCGGCCGGCTTGAGGCGCATCAGCCCCGGATGCGATGCGCTGCAGGGCCAACCCGTTCGCGCCCGCTCGCACAATGCGGGTTTTGCTCCGATGTGCACCGCCTGCCATGACCCATCCCTGCCTGAGCTGCGGCGCGTGCTGCGCGAGTTTCCGTGTCGATTTCTCGGTGCATGAATCGCAGGAGACGGGCGGCAGCGTGCCGCAGGGCCTGGTGGTGGAAGTGACCGACCAGTTGCGCCGCATGCGTGGCACCGACCACGCGTCGCCGCGCTGCGCTGCGCCGCGCTCACCGGCACCGTCGGCGTGCGCGCCGCCTGCGGCATCTACGAATGGCGGCCCTCCCCCTGCCGCGAGTTCGAGGCGGGCAGCGATGCCTGCCGCCGCGCACGCCAGCGCCATGGCATGGCGGCACTGCCGGACAGCGCGATCCACTGATTGGGGATGGATCGCATCGGCCGCGGCGCAGGCCGCTGGTGCTACGCCGGCACGGGCAGGCCGCCGACCTGGCCCTTGAACTCCTGCAGCGAAAAATACGAGTGCATGTGCCGCACGCCCGGCAGGCGGTGCAGGCGGCGCTGCAGCAGCTCGGAATAGGCGTCCAGGTCTTTCGCGACCACGACGAGCATGAAGTCCTCCGGGCCCGAGATGCCGTGGAACATGACCACCTCGGGGATGGCGCACACCGCCTCCTCGAAGGCCTGGGACGAGATCTCGGTCTGGTGGTCGATGCCCACCATCACGAACGCCATCACCCCGAACCCCAGCGCGCGCCGGTTGAGGCCCGCATGGTAGCCGCTGATGACGCCGTCGTCTTCCAGCCGCTTCACGCGCCGCCAGCACGGCGACTGGGACAGGTGTGCCATCTGCGCCAGTTCGCCCGAGGTGAGGCGGGCATTGCCCTGCAGGGCTTCGAGCAATTGCTTGTCGGTGCGATCAAGGGAGGCGGCCTGCATGATTTGTTCTGTTTTCGGGTTTAAAAGAATGGATTATTCAATTTTTACCAGTACAGAGGATAACCCCTTGGGAAATCACCCCCGATGCGCATAGCATGCGCCCCATGAACACGAATTCACCCCGGCTGTGGGACATTTCGGCACCGGTGCATGCCGCCACGCCGGTCTTCCCCGGCGACACGGCCTACACGCAGCAGTGGTGCGCCACCATCGGGCCCGGCTGCCCGGTGAACGTGAGCGCCATCACGCTGTCGCCCCATGTCGGCTCGCATGCCGATGCCCCGCTGCACTACGACCCGGACGGCGCTTCCATCGGCGAGGTGCCGCTGGACGCCTTCATCGGCCCCTGCCGCGTGATCCATGCCATCGGCGCGGGGCCGCTCATCGAATGGGCGCACCTGGCCCACGCCGTGCAGGACCTGCCGCCGCGGGTGCTGGTGCGCACCTACCAGCGCATGCCGGTCGATCGCTGGGACGGGGCCCTGGCCGCCTACGCGCCCGGCACCATCGAGCGGCTGGCGGATCTGGGCGTGGTGCTGGTGGGCATCGACACCGCCAGCATCGACCCGGCCGACAGCAAGACGCTGGACAGCCACCAGGTGATCCGCCGCCGCGGCCTGCGGGTGCTGGAGAACCTGGTGCTCGACGAGGTGCCGGAGGGCGACTACGAGCTCATCGCCCTGCCTTTGAAGCTCACTACGGCCGACGCCTCGCCGGTCAGGGCCATATTGCGCCCATGCCGTTGATTTCATTGTCCTGATTACTATCATTTTTGATTAAACCGAGCTTTCCATGACCACCTTGCAAGACTGCCGCGCACTCGATGCGCAGGACCCCCTGGCCCCGCTGCGCGCGCACTTCGACCTTCCCCCCGGCGTCATCTACCTGGACGGCAATTCGCTCGGCGTGCTGCCCCAAGCCACGGCGGCCCGTGTGGCCGACGTGGTGACGCGCGAGTGGGGCACGGACCTGATCCGTTCGTGGAACACGGCCAGCTGGTTCGACCTGCCCCAGCGCCTGGGCAACCAGCTCGCGCCGTTCATCGGCGCCGGTGCCGGCGAGGTCGTGTGCACCGACAGCACGTCCATCAACCTCTACAAGGTGCTGAGCGCGGCACTCAACATCGCCCGTGAAGAGAGCCCGGCCCGCCGGCGCGTGGTGAGCGAGCGCAGCAACTTCCCCACCGACCTCTACATCGCCGAAGGGCTGTGCAAGGAGCGCGGCCTGGAACTGGTGCTGGTGGAGCCCGAGGAGATCGCCGCCTCGCTCACCGGCGAGGTGGCGGTGCTGATGCTCACCCACGTGAACTACCGCACCGGCGCCATGCACGACATGGCGGCCCTCACGGCGGCGGCGCATGCGGCCGGCATCCTCACGGTGTGGGACCTGGCGCACAGCGCCGGCGCGGTGCCGGTCGACCTGCAGGGCGCCGATGCCGACTTTTCCATCGGCTGCGGCTACAAGTACCTGAACGGCGGCCCCGGCGCCCCGGCCTTCGTGTGGGTGCACCCGCGCCATGCCGACCGTTTCTGGCAGCCCCTGTCCGGCTGGTGGGGCCATGCGGCGCCGTTCCAGTTCACGCCCGGCTACCAGCCCGCGCCCGGCATCACGCGCTACCTGTGCGGCACGCAGCCCATCATCAGCCTGTCGGCCCTGCAATGCGGCCTGGATGTGTTCGATGCGGCACAGCCGCTGGGCGGCATGGCCGCGCTGCGCGCCAAATCGCTGGCGCTGACGGACCTGTTCATCCAGCTGGTGCAAGCGCGTTGCGGCGACCATGGTCTGGGCCTGGCGACCCCGCGCGAACACGCCCGGCGCGGCTCGCAGGTGTGCCTCACGCGGGACGAAGGCCAGGGCCTCCACGGCCAGGGCAGCGGGGCTTATGCGATCGTGCAGGCGCTCATCGCGCGCGGGGTGATCGGCGACTTCCGCAAGGGCGACGGCGGCCAGGGCCCGCACAAGGACATCCTGCGCTTCGGCTTCACGCCGCTGTACATCGGCTTCGAAGACGTGTGGAATGCGGTCGAACACCTGCGCCAGGTGCTCGACGGCGCCGAGTGGCAGCGCGCCGAGTTCAACCAGATCAACGCGGTGACCTGAGCCATGTGCCCCCATTCCCAATCCCCCGCGCCCGCCGGCAGCGAAGCGACCGCAGGCAAGCCCGAATCCATCGTGCACGAAGAGCGGGCCCAGCTCGACTTCAGCCAGAGCATGAGCTACGGCGACTATTTGTCGCTCGATGCCATCCTCACCGCGCAGAACCCCCGCTCGCCGGCGCACGATGAAATGCTGTTCATCGTGCAGCACCAGACCAGCGAGCTGTGGATGAAGCTCATGCTGCACGAACTGCGCGCGGCCATCGCGCTGGTGGCGCAGGACGAGCTGCAGCCGGCCTTCAAGATGCTGGCGCGCGTGTCCAAGATCATGGAGCAGTTGGTGCACGCCTGGGACGTGCTGGCCACCATGACGCCGCCCGAGTACAGCGCCATGCGGCCCTACCTGGGCAGCTCCAGCGGGTTCCAGAGCTACCAGTACCGCAGCATCGAATTCGCGCTGGGCAACAAGAACCGCGCCATGCTCCGCCCGCACGAGCACCGCGCCGACCTGCTGGCCCAGGTGCAGGCCGCCTACGAGGCGCCCTCGCTCTACGACGAGGCCCTGCGCCTGCTGGCGCGCCGCGGCATCCCGGTGCCGGACAGCCACACCGCCCGCGACTGGACCCAGCCCTACGAGGAAAGCGATGCCGTGGAGCAGGCCTGGCTGGTGGTGTACCGCGACCCGCGGCAGCATTGGGACCTGTACCAGCTGGGCGAAGAACTGACCGACCTGGAAGACGCCTTCCGGCTCTGGCGCTTTCGCCACGTGACCACGGTGGAGCGCGTGATCGGCTTCAAGCGCGGCACCGGCGGCACGGGCGGCGTGAGCTACCTGCGCAAGATGCTGGACGTGGTGCTGTTCCCCGAGATTTGGAAGCTGCGCACCGACCTTTGAAACCAAGCGGTGGCGGGCCCCGAAGGGCCGGCCAAGCGGCTCACACCGGCGCCACGACCCCGGTGCCCGCGAAGTGCCCGCCGGCGTTGGCCAGGAACTGGTTCACGCTGGCCTGCACGGCCTCGGGTGACCAGCCCGCCACGTGCGGCGTGAGCAGCACGTTGTCCAGCCCGATCAGCGCCTCGGGCGGGTGCGGCTCGCTTTCGTAGACGTCGAGCCCCGCGCCGGCGATGCCGCCCACGCGCAGGGCCGAGGCCAGCGCCTCGGTGTCCACCACGCTGCCCCGGGCGATGTTCACCAGGTAGCCCAGCGGGCCCAGCGCCTGCAGCACCTCGGCATTGACGGCATGGCGCGTGGCCGCGCCGCCCGGCGTGGCGCACACCAGCACGTCGCACCATTTCGCCAGTTCCAGCAGGCTGCCGAAGTACTCGTAGGCCACGCCGTCGCGCGGCTTGCGGTTGTGGTAACCCACGGCCATGTCGAAGCCCGAAGCGCGGCGCGCGATCTTCTGGCCGATGGTGCCCAGGCCGAAGATGCCCAGGCGCTTGCCCGACACGTTGGGCGGCAGGCCGATGGCGTCGCGCCACACGCCTTCGCGGCACAGGCGGTCGAGCGGGCGCAGGCCGCGCACCGCGCCGATCAGCAGGCCGAAGGCGTGATCGGCCACGCAGTCGTCGTTGGTTCCGGCGCCCGAGGCCACCACGATGCCGCGGGCGCGGGCCGCGGCCAGGTCCACGTTCTCATAGCCGGCACCCAGCACGCAGACCAGCTCCAGCGCCGGCATGGCCTCGATCTCCTGGGCGCTCAGGCCCAGTGAGCCAATGGTGAGCACCGCCCGGAACCGCCCGCCCTGGGTCACGATGGCCGCGGTGCGGTCCGCCGCCGTGGGGGCGTAGTGCAGGTCGTAAAGGGCCGCGATCTGGGCCTGGCTCTGCGGGGACAGGTGGTTGAGAACGAGCAGGGGGATGCGAGGACTGGACACGACAGGATGCTTCCATATTGATAGCTGAACGGGCAGGCGGATCAAGCGCTGCCGCCCCATTTTGCGCCAATCGACCGGGGCGCGCCACCGGGTTGCGTCACCCCCCGGGGCGCGCGGCCGATCATTCCCTCACGGTGACGGTGCTGTAGCCCGCGCTCGATGTGATCTCCGATTCCGAGAACGGCAGGCGCAGCCACTGCTTGGCCCCGTAGGCCCGGGTGTAGTCGCCGTTGCGGCTGGAGGCCGGATCGTCCGACAGCGAATAGGTGAGGAACGTGTGCGCCTCCACCCCGCCGGCCGGAAAACCCACCACCTGCATGTAGCTGTTGCCGTGCGGCTGTCCGTCCATGCTGTAGCCGCCCTGCTCGATCGGGTTTTCCGAGCAGTTGATGGTGAAGTAGCCCGGATCGCCGCAGCCGCCGTAGAGCGCGATCTTGCTGCCGCCGCGCGTGGCGAACAGCACGTCGCCGCGCGGCGCATCCAGCGCGAAGCCGCTGCGCTGCACGCTCAGCACGGCGGCGCCGAAGGCCTGCCGCAGCGCATCGGCAGCGCTGGCGCGCAGCTCGCGCGGCGTGTTCAGCGGGTCGGCGGCGCTGAACGGCACGGCATAGAGCTGAGCGGCCGGCACCTTCACGCGGTTCCAGAACTCGTCCCACACATGCGAGCCCCGCGCCGTGGCGTTGCCGGTGTTGTTCCAGGCGCGCAGCGTGGCGCAGGCGGCGGCCACGTCCACCGTCCGGCCCTCGGCCGCGACCGTGATCTGGGGCGCCACGCAGACC
Organism: Acidovorax sp. GBBC 1281; assembly: GCF_028473645.1. Taxonomy (NCBI): domain Bacteria; kingdom Pseudomonadati; phylum Pseudomonadota; class Betaproteobacteria; order Burkholderiales; family Comamonadaceae; genus Acidovorax; species Acidovorax sp. GBBC 1281. The sequence continues at coordinate 1,294,774 of NZ_CP097269.1, read as the reverse complement.
AGGGACAGGGCCTGGTCCTTGAAGCGCTCGGCGCTGAACACCCGGCTGTCGAGCACCATCTGCCGCACGATGGCGCTGGTGGCCTGCTGGCCGGCATAGGCATCGGTTCCGGCCAGGCGCTCCAGCGCCATGGTGTGGCCCATGCGCGTACGCAGGCTCTGCGCCTGCGTTCCGGCCGGGCCGAAGATCGCCGGAAAGCCCGTGAGCGGCGCCTTGGCGTTGGCCAGCCAGTAGCTGTCGTTCATGTTGCCCACGTAATCGTCGCGCAGCAGGCTGGGCATGCGCGAGGCGCCGATGGTGCCCTTTTGCGCCGAGTCGCTGTCGGTCTGCCAGTCGCAGGCGCTGCGCGAGCCGTCGAAGAACGGCACGTTGGGCAGGGCCGCCGCCATCGCCTTGCCGAAGCCCGTGGTGCAGGTAGCCACCTGCTCGGTCGACACGTTGGGCACGGCGCCGATGTCGGCATACCAGGCGCGCGGGTTGCCGCGCCCCACGGCCACGGTGTTGACCCAGGGAATGGCCGATTCCTGCTTCTGGATGGCGATGAACTCGTCCAGCGAGGCCGCCTGGTTCCAGCGCATCCAGTTGCGGAAGGTGCGGAAGTTCTCGCCGTTGACGTCGCGCATGGCGAACGCCGTGGTCTGGCTCCAGGCCAGCGCCGGGTTGAGGCCGCCCAGGTTCACCACCGGCCCGTACTCGGTCTTGTAGAGGGTGCGCGTGACATCGGTGAGCGCGCCGGAGGCGCCGCGCACCTGCACGGTGATGGGGGTGGCGGCCATCTTCACCGCCTTGCCATCGCGCACGTAGGTCGTGCGGTCGCCATCGGCCAGCTGCAGCTGGAAGACGCCGAAACGCCGCGCGGTGGAGACGGTGTGGCTCCAGGCCACGTTGTCGTTGAAGCCGATCAGCACCACCGGCACGCCCAGGAACGACGCGCCGCTCACGTTCAGCTCGCCGGGAATGGTCAGGTGGGCCTGGTAGAACCGGTCGGGCCCCTTCCAGTACCAGTGCGGGTTGCCGAAGAGCAGGCCGCTCGACTCGCCGGTGGCGGCGGTGCCGAAGCCGTACATGTTGCTGCCGATGCCCGCGGTTCCGCCCACCTGCAGCCGGGGCGGCTGCGTGCGTGCGGGATCGAGTTGCGCCACCTTCTGGGATGGCGACGCGGGCGTGGTGGCCCCGGCCGTCGCGCTGGCGGCCGCACTGGGCAGTGTGGCATTCGCCAGCGGCGCCACGAAGTTGCTGTAGCCCCCGGCCAGATTGGCCGCGACCATCCGCCGCCAGATGTCCCGCGCGGTGACGGGCTGCACCCATGCCGCCGTGCGGCAGGCCGCATGGGCGGTGCCACCGGCCTGGGCCTCGCGCACATAGCGGTTGTAGCCGGCGGCGAAGCCCTCCACCATCTTCTTGAGGTTGTCGGGCTGGGCCGCCACCATGGCGTCCACCACGTCGCTGGAGATCACGTGGCGGTGGAAGAAATCGGAGTCGAGATTGCGCGGACGGTCGATGGTGCTTTCGTACACCAGCAGCGCATCGCCCCCGAAGTAGCGCGAGCGCTCGCCCCGGTAGGTCACGAACGAATCGGCCATCGTGCACAGGTTGTCCTGCGCCTGCGCATAGCCGTATCCGAAGCCCGCATTGCCCCAGTTGGAGGCCTTGATATGCGGCACGCCCATGGCCGTGCGCCGGATCTCCGCGCTGTAGCGGCCGTTGTCGCCGCCTTCGCCGCCGCCCCCGCCGCAGGCAGCCAGCGCCGACAGCGCCAACACGGAAAGCGGCAGGCTGCCGCGCCAAAATCTCTCTCTCATGGCCTTGTCTCCTTGGGATGAGCCGCCTTTTGGATGCGGCGAACGGGCCCCAAGGATAAGCGCAGTGCGTACAGTGCTGTACGCATCCCCTGCCGGCGACAGGGGCGTCAGTAGTCCTGCTCGACGCTTTGCTGAAAGCACACCTTCAGCCGGTGCTCCCAGTCGTGCTTGTCGGCCTCGGGGACGAAGCTCGCCTCGAAGCTGTTGAAGGCCAGCTGGTAGGCGTGGCGCGCCGTGAGCTGCGGATCGGCCGCGAACAGCTGCGTGAAGTTGTCGTTGATGTAGCCGCCGAAGTACGCCGGGTCGTCCGAGTTCACCGTGGCAGCCAGCCCGGCATCGAGCAGCTGGCGCAGGTTGTGGTCGGCCAGGTCGGGAAACACGCACAGCTTCTGGTTGGACAGCGGGCACACCGTGAGCGCGATGCGCTCCTGCGCCAGCCGCTGCATCAGCGCCGGGTCGTGCACGGCCTGCACGCCGTGGTCGATGCGCTCGGCCTTCAGCACGTCGAGCGCGCTCCAGATGTACGCCGGCGGCCCCTCCTCGCCCGCATGCGCCACGCGCCGCAGGCCCAGTTCGGCGCAGCGCGCGAACACGCGCGCGAACTTCTCCGGCGGGTGCCCGACTTCGCTGCTGTCCAGCCCCACGCCGATGAAATGCGCGCGCAGCGGCAGCGCCGCCTCCAGCGTGGCCAGGGCGTCTTCCTCGCTCAGGTGGCGCAGGAAACACAGGATCAGCGCGGACGAAATGCCCAGCGTCTGGCGCGCATCGGTGCAGGCCCGGTGCAGGCCGTGGATCACGGTCTCCATCGGCACGCCCCGCGCCGTGTGCGTCTGCGGATCGAAGAAGATTTCGGCATGCACCACGTTGTCGGCCGCGGCGCGCTGCAGGTAGGCCCAGGCCATGTCGTAGAAGTCCTGCTCGTGCAGCAGCACGCTGGCGCCGGCGTAGTAGATGTCGAGAAAGCTCTGCAGGTCAGTGAACGCGTAGGCATCGCGCAGGGCCTGCACGCTCGCGTACGGCAGTGCCACGCCGTTGCGCTGCGCCAGGGCGAAGATCAGCTCGGGTTCGAGCGAGCCTTCGATGTGGATGTGCAGCTCGGCCTTGGGCATGCTGCGCAGCAGCGCGGGCAGGCGCTGGGCGGGAATGGGGGGGACCTTGAACATCGGCGGACTCCAGAAAGGGATGCCGCGCGCCCGATCGGGGCGGCGGTAGGGCAATGATGCCTTGTCCGCGGCCCGCCGCCATCGGCGCCTGCCCCGGGCCAGGCAGGCCACGCCAGGCCGGCACGCGCCGGCCTGGGTTCGCAGGGGGATTGCTTACTTCTTGTCGCCGCCCGGCACGGTACCTTCGACGCCCTTCACGTAGAAGTTCACGCCGCCCAGGAACTTGTCGTCGGCCACCGCGTCCTTCGCCAGCACTTCCTTGCCGGTGTTGTCGGCGATCGGGCCCTTCCAGATCGAGAAGCTGCCGTCCTTGAGGCCGGCCTTCACCTGCTCGACCTTGGCCTTGGTGTCGGCGGGCACGTCCTCGGCGATGGAGACGAGATCGATCGCGCCTTCCTTCACGCCCCACCAGCTCTGGCCGGTCGTCCAGGTGCCGCCCAGCGCATCCTTGGTGGCCTTGATGTAGTAGGGGCCCCAGTTGATCACGGCCGAGGCCAGGTGGGCCTTGGGACCGTAGGCGGTCATGTCGGAATCCCAGCCGAAGGCGCGCTTGCCTTTTTCCTGCGCGGTCTTGAGCACGGCGGGCGAGTCGGTGTTCTGGAACAGCACGTCGGCGCCACCGTTGATCAGCGACGTGGCGGCTTCGGTTTCCTTCGGGGGGCTGAACCATTCGTTCACCCATACCACCTTGGTCTTGATCTTGGGATTGACCGACTGCGCGCCCAGCGTGAAGCTGTTGATGTTGCGGATCACCTCGGGAATCGGCACCGAGCCCACGACGCCCAGCGTGTTGGTCTGCGTCATGGCGCCGGCGATCACGCCGGCCATGTAGGCGCCCTCGTAGGTGCGGCTGTCATAGGTGCGCACGTTCTCGGCCGTCTTGTAGCCGGTGGCGTGCTCGAACTTCACGTCCTTGAAGTCGGGGGCGATCTTCTGGATCGACTCCATGTACCCGAACGTGGTGCCGAAGATCAGCTTGTTGCCCTGCGAGGCCATGTCGCGCAGCACGCGCTCGGCGTCGGCCGACTCCGGCACGCTCTCCACGAAGCTGGTCTGCACCTTGTCGCCGAACTCCTTCTCGATCGCCTTGCGGCCGTTGTCGTGCGCGAAGGACCAGCCGCCGTCGCCCACCGGGCCCACGTAGGCGAACGCGATCTTCAAAGGCTCGGCCTTCGCGGCGGGCGCGGACGCAGCGGGCGCCGGAGCGGCGGCCGGTGCTGGCGCGGGCTCGTCCTTCTTGCCGCAGCCGGCCAGGGCGGCGGCGGCCACGGCGGAAAGCGCGGCCACCTTGAGCAGCGAGCGTTTGTGCAGATCGGTCATGTCGGTTCCTTCGAGGAAAAAAGTGAGGGGAGAGGCAACGAAAAATAAATTATCGGGGGCCCGTGCAGCATCGCGCGGGCCGTTCGGGTCACGACCCGGGATGGAACGGCTTGCCGAGCGAGGCCGGCATGTTCACGCGGATCCAGGCCGGGGTGCGCGAGATCAGCGCCAGCACCACGATGGTGGCCACGTAGGGCAGCATGCTCAGCAACTGGCTGGCCACCTGCACGCCCGTGGCCTGCAGGTGGAACTGCAGCATGGTCACGCCGCCGAACAGGTAGGCACCAAGCAACACCCGTGCCGGCCGCCAGGTGGCGAAGGTGGTGAGGGCCAGCGCGATCCATCCGCGTCCAGCCACCATGCCCTCCACCCACAGCGGCGTGTAGACCGTGGAGATGTACGCGCCCGACAGCCCGCACAGCGCCCCCCCGGCCACCACGGCCGCCAGGCGGATGCGCCGCACCGGATAGCCCAGCGCATGGGCCGACTCGGGCGACTCACCCACCGAGCGCAGCACCAGGCCGGCGCGCGAGCGGTACAGGAACCACACCAGCCCCGCCACCAGCGCCATGGTGAGGTACACGAGGGGGTGCTGGCGGAACAGCGCGGGCCCGACGATGGGCAGGTCGCCCAGCCCGGGCACGGCGTACTTGGGCAGCTCCGGCAGCTTGGCCTGCACGTAGCGGATGCCCGCGAAGGCGGAAAAGCCCACCCCGAACAGGCTCAGCGCCAGGCCCGTGGCGTACTGGTTGGTGTTGAGCCAGATCACCAGCACGCCGAAGATGGCCGCCAGGAACGCCCCCGCCGCCATGCCGGCCGCGAAGCCCAGCCAGGTGTTGCCCGTGTGCACCACGGTGGCGAAGCCCGCGATGGCCGCGCAGAGCATCATGCCCTCGGCCCCCAGGTTGACGATGCCGGCCTTCTCGTTGATGAGCAGGCCCAGGGCGGCGATGGCCAGCACGGTGCCCGCGCTCAGCGTGGCGCCCAGAAGCAGTGCGTACGATTCCATTTAAGCGGCCCTCCCCTGGGACCCGACCCACCGCACGCGGTAGGCGATGAGCGTGTCGCACGCCAGCAGCGTGAACAGCAGCAGGCCCTGGAACACGCCCGTGAGCGACTTGGGCAGGCCCAGGCGCGACTGCGCCAGCTCGCCGCCGATGTAGAACATGCTCATCAGCACCGCCGAGAACACCATGCCCACCGGGTGCAGCCGCCCCACGAACGCCACGATGATGGCGGCGAAGCCGTAGCCCGCCGGCACGTAGGGCGTGAGCTGGCCGATGGGCCCCGCCACCTCCAGCGCGCCCGCCAGGCCCGCCACGCCGCCCGAGATGAGCAGCGCAGTCCACAGCGCGCGGCGCGAGGAAAAGCCCGCGTAGCGCGCCGCCGCCGGGGCCAGGCCGCCCACCTGCTGCGCAAAGCCCGCCCGCGTGCGGAACAGGAACACCCACAGCGCCGCGGCACCCGCCAGCGCCAGCAGCAGGCCGATGGACACGCGCGAGCCCTGCATGAGCCGCGGGATCTGCGTCACGCGCTCGAAGGTCTTGGTCTGCGGGAAGTTGTAGCCCATGGGGTCCTTCCACGGCCCGTAGACCAGGTAGCCCAGCACCAGCGTGGCCACGTAGACCAGCATCAGGCTCACGAGGATCTCGTTGGCGTTGAACCGGTCGCGCAGCAGCGCCGTGATGCCGGCCCAGGCCATGCCGCCCAGCACGCCGGCCAGCAGGATGGCGGGCACGATCCACGGGCCCGTGGTCTGATCGGCCAGCAGCGCGATGCCGCCGGCCGCGACGGCACCGATCACGAACTGCCCCTCGGCGCCGATGTTCCACACGTTGGAGCGAAAGCACACCGCCAGGCCCAGCGCGATCAGCAGCAGCGGCGTGGCCTTGACCATCAGCTCGCCGATGGCGTACTGGTTCTTGACGGGCTCCCAGAAGAACACCTGCAGCCCGCGCACCGGGTCCTTGCCCAGCGCCGCGAACAGCGCCAGCCCGATCAGCACGGTGACGGCCAGCGCCAGCAGCGGCGAGCCGTAGGTCCACCAGCGCGAGGCCTGGGGTCGGGCTTCAAGCTTGAGCATGGGCCGCCTCCGTTTGCGCGCGCGCCGCTTCGGCCCGGGCGAGGTGCGACTGCACGTCGGCATGCCAGAGCCCGCTCATCCATTCGCCGATGCGCTCCACCGTGGCCTCGGCGCGCGGCACCGAAGGCGACAGGCGCCCCTTGGCCACCACGTGCAGGCGGTCGCAGATTTCGAACAGCTCGTCCAGCTCCTCGCTGAGCACCAGCACGGCGCAGCCGGCATCGCGCAGCGCCAGGATCTCGCCGCGGATCTGCGCGGCCGCGCCCACGTCCACACCCCAGGTCGGCTGCGAGACGATGAGCAGGCGCGGGTTGGCATCGATCTCGCGGCCCACGATGAACTTCTGCAGGTTGCCGCCCGACAGCGACCGCGCCGCCGCATGGGGCCCACCCGCCTTCACGTGGAAGCGTTCGATGATGGCGCGGGCGTGCGCCTGCAGCGCGCCGGTGCGGATCCAGCCGCCCGGCCCCACGCAGTTGCTGCGCGTGAGCAGCAGGTTGTGCGCCAGGCCCATGGTGGGCACGGCCCCGCGGCCCAGCCGCTCCTCGGGCACGAAATGCAGGCCCAGCGCGCGGCGGCGGCGCGGGTTCATGCGCCCGGCGGCCTGGCCGGCCACCTGCACCATCGCGGGCTGGGCGCGCGTGTCCTCGCCCGACAGGGCATAGAGCAATTCCTTCTGGCCGTTGCCGGAGACGCCGGCGATGCCCAGCACCTCGCCCGCCCGCACCTCGAAGCCGAGGTCGACGAGATCGACGCCGAACGGGTCCATGCGCGGCAGCGACAGGCCCTGCACGCGCAGCACCGTCTCGCCCAGGTGCGCGGGGCGGTGGGTGAGCGCCGGCGGCTCGGCACCGATCATCAGGCGCGACAGCGAGGCGTTCGACTCTTCGGCCGGGTTGCACACGCCCGTCACCTTGCCGCCGCGCAGCACCGTGCAGGCGGTGCACAGCGCGCGGATCTCGTGCAGCTTGTGGCTGATGTAGAGGATGCTGCAGCCCTGGCTGGCGAGCTGGCGCAGCACCACGAAGAGCTTTTCAACCGCCTGGGGCGTGAGCACCGACGTGGGCTCGTCCAGGATCAGCAGTTGCGGATGGGTGAGCAGCGCCCGGATGATCTCCACACGCTGCATCTCGCCCACGCTCAGGGTGTGCACGGGGCGCAGCGGGTCGATGTCCAGCCCGTACTCGGCCACCGTGGCGGAGATGCGGCGCGTGACCTCGGCCAGCTGCAGCCGCTTGTCCAGGCCCAGCCACACGTTCTCGGCCACGGTGAGGGTGTCGAACAGGCTGAAATGCTGGAACACCATGGCAATGCCCAGCGCCCTCGCCTCCTGCGGGTTGCGCACCGCCACCGGCTGGCCGTTGAAGTGCAGGCTGCCCTCGTCGGGCTTGACCGCGCCGTAGATGATCTTCATCAGCGTGGACTTGCCTGCGCCGTTCTCGCCCAGCACGGCGTGGATCTCGCCGGGCTGCACCGTGAGGGACACGCCGCTGTTGGCCACCACGGCCGGATAGCGCTTCGTGATGCCCGCCAGCTGCAGGCGCGGCACCGGCGCCGCGGCGGCAAGGGAGGTGTGGGAGGAATTCATGCGGGCGATTGTCTCTTGATTTTCAAAGGGGGTTGGGCACGAAACCGGAATGCTGCGCACGTCCTTCATGCGTTGGCCGCTATGGTTTTCGTAGCGATGCCGCCACGGTGCGCACGCTGTCGCGCAGCCACATGGCGGCGGCCGAATGGTGGGTGCGGGCATGCCACAGCTGGTAGTACATCAGGCGCGGGAAGGGCACCGGGCACGGCAGCACGGTGAGCGGCAGGCGGTCGGTGAAGCGTTCGCAGAACTGCCGCCCCGTGGTGAGCACCAGCAGGCTGGCGGCGACCATCTCCGGGATCAGGCTGAAATGGGCACAGCGCGCGGTCACGCGGCGCTGCAGGCCCAGGGAGTCGAGGTGCGCGTCGATCACGCCGCGCGCGCCGGGGTGCGTGGGCGTGGGGGCGATGTGCTCGGCGGCCAGCCACTCGTCCGTGTCCCAGCCGCGGCGCACCGCGGGGTGCGCGGGGCTCACGAGGCAGACCACCTCGTCGCCGAAAAGCCGCCCCATGTGCAGGTCGTCGGGCGGCTGGGGCCAGTTGCCGATGACCACGTCCACCTCGCCCTGCGCCAGGTGCGCGTGGTAGTGCGCGTCCGCCGACAGCGGCAGCACCTCGACCGGGCACAGCGGGGCCTCGGCCTTGAGGCGGGCCACCAGGCGCGGCAGGAAGAGCGGGTCCAGGTAGTCGCTCGCGGCGATGCGGAAGGTGCGCGTGGCGGTGCGCGCGTCGAACCCGCGCGCATCGGAGAACAACGCCTCGGCCGACCGCAGGATGGCGCCCGCCGGCTCCACCATGCGCAGCGCGGCATCGGTGGGCAGCATGGCCGCGCCCGAGCGCACCAGCAGCGGATCGCCCGCCAGGTCGCGCAGGCGGCGCAGCGCCGCCGACACGGCCGGCTGGTGCATGCCCAGCCGCACGGCGGCCCGCGATACGCTGCGTTCAGTCAACACGGTGTGCAAGACCCTTATGAGATGGAGGTCTATCTTGTCGAAAAGGGCTTGGTCTCTCATAAGGGTCGGGGCATTCCAGCCATACGCCATCGCGTATGGCACGCCGGGCCTGCCGGTGGCGGAGCAAGGGCGCAGTGAAGAAGGCAAGGGGACATCGCACTGTAGCGCCGAGGACGCGCGACCGCGAGCCAGGCAACTACCGAGGCGGCGTCGCGGGTGGTCAGATCTCGTCGATGGCCGTCGAACGCGCGGCGCCCGGCTGCGGCGCCGGGTCGAGCGAGAAGCGGTCGCCGGTCGTCACGTAGAAGCTCGCGCCGAACCGCCCCACCGGGTGGTAGTCCTGCAGCCGCACGCGCCAGCGCGCGGTGTCCACCAGGCCCTCGCGCGCGCCCAGCCACTGCACGCGGCCGATGAAGACGTAGCGGCTGGCCGTTTCCATGGTTTCGTGCAGCACGCATTCGAACGCCACGGGGGCCTCGGCGATGCGCGGCGGGGCCACGCTGCGCGAGGGCACCGGGGTGAGGCCGGCATGCACCAGTTCGCTCTCGTGCGACGGTAGCGCGTCGCCGCAGTCATGCATGCGCTGGGCCATGGCCTCGTCGGCGATGTGCACCACGAACTCGCCGGTGCGCAGGATGTTGGCGGCCGTGTCCTTGAGGCGGCCACCCTGCAGCCGGTTGATGCTCACCATCAGCACCGGCGGGTCCTCGCCCAGCATGTTGAACATGCTGAACGGCGCGGCGTTCACCGTGCCGTCCTCCCCGAGGGTGGTGATGAGCGCGATCGGGCGCGGCACGATCAGGCTGGCCATCAGCTTGTAGCGCTCGTAGGCGCCGAGTTGCGAGAAATCGATGTCCATCCGGTGTCCTTGGGGTCTGCGGCCTGCCACTTTGCCGTGGCGCCACGAAGGGACGCAGCATCCGTGCCAGGCGAAGGCAGGAAAGGGGTGCCAAAGCAACGGCCGGTGTGCGGGCATGGCGCCCGGCGCATGGCCGTTATACGCTCGCCCATATGCGCCGCCACCCCCCGGGCCCCTACCCTGTCCCGACATGGCGCACACACTGGCCCCAACGACCGAACCCTGCCCTGCACAACGCATGACCACCTCCCGCCCGCTGCGATTCATCCGCCGGGGCCAGCCCGTGACGCTGGCCCATGTCCCCCCCGACCGCACCCTGCTGGAGGTGCTGCGCGAAGACCTGGGCCACACCGGCACCAAGGAAGGCTGCGGCGAGGGCGACTGCGGCGCCTGCACCGTGGTGCTGGGCGAGGCCGTGGACGGCCGCGTGCGCTACCGGGCCGTGAACAGCTGCATCCGCCTGGCCCACTCCATCGACGGCATGGCGCTGTGGACGGTGGAAGACCTGGACCAGGACCCGCTGGTCCAGCCAGCGCCGCCCGCCGCCCCGTCCTCCAGCGGCGCCCCCTCCAGCGCGCCGGGCCTGCACCCCGCCCAGGAAGCCATGGTGCAGTGCCACGGCTCGCAGTGCGGCTTCTGCACGCCGGGCTTCGTGATGAGTCTGTTCGGCATGTACCAGAACCACGTGTGCCAGGGCCGCGCGGTCACGCGCGAGCAGGCCGTGCACGACCTGTCGGGCAACCTGTGCCGCTGCACCGGCTACCGCCCCATCCTGGACGCGGCCGAGCGGATGGCCGCCCTGCCCCGCATGCAGGTGGACGAAGCGCAGTTGCTGCCGCAGTTGGCATCGCTGTCCCGGCCGGAGCCCGCCACCAACGACGCCTACCTGGCCCCCGCCACGCTGGCCGAGTTGCTGGCCGCGCGCGCCGCGCACCCCACCGCCCAGGTGGTGGCCGGCGCCACCGACGTGGGCCTGTGGATCACCAAGCAGCACCGCCAGTTCGCGCAGATGCTCGACGTCACGCGGGCGCAGGAGCTGCGCCGCATCGGCACGCAGGGCGGGCGGTTGTCCATCGGCGCGGCCGTGCCGCTGGCCGACGCGTTCGATGCGCTGCACGCCCACTGGCCCGTGCTGCACCGCTTCGCCGCGCGCTTCGCCGGGCTGCCCGTGCGCAACTCCGGCACGCTGGGCGGCAACGTGGCCAACGGCTCGCCGATCGGCGACTCCATGCCCCTGCTGATCGCGCTGGGCGCCAGCGTGGTGCTGGCCAGCCTGCGCGGCGAACGCACGCTGGCGCTGGAAGACCTTTACACCGGCTACCGCCAGAACGTGATGGCGCCGGACGAGTTGCTCGTGCGCATCGAGGTGCCGCTGCCCGCGCCGGGCGAATCGCTGGCGGCCTACAAGGTGTCCAAGCGCTTCGACGACGACATCTCCGCCGTGTGCCTGGTGCTCAACCTCGACATCGCCGACGGCCGGGTGCGGCGCGCCCGCATCGGCGCGGGCGGGGTCGCCGCCACGCCCGCGCGGGCCCGGCAGACCGAGGCCGCACTCGCCGGCCAGCCCTGGACCGTGGAGACGGTGGAGCGCGCTGCGGCCGCCCTGCAGGCCGAGTTCCAGCCCATTTCCGACATGCGGGCGAGCGGCGAATACCGCCGTGCCGTGCTCGCAGGGCTGCTCCGCCGCTTCTGGCTGGAGCGCCAGGGGCCGCAGGCCACGCCCCTGCCCGTTCCCGTGTCGCTGGAGCAACTGCGCCCGGAGGCCCTCGCATGAAACGGCACGACGACGCCCCTTTGAGCCGCGACGCCGAAGACGACCCCGTGGCCATCGCCGCCAACGCGGCCGGTGCCGCCGGCCCGCAAACGCCCCAGGCGCGCCCACCTGAGGGCGCGCCCGCGCCGGCCCGCGCCATGGGCCGATCGCATCCCCACGAAAGCGCGCGCGCCCAGGTGGCGGGCAGCGCCCATTACATCGACGACCTGCCCGAGGTGAAGGGCACGCTGTATGCCGCGCCCATCCTCTCGCCCGTGGCGCACGGGCGCCTGAACGGGGTGGACACCCGCGCGGCGCTGGCCCTGCCCGGCGTGCACGGCGTGGTGCTCAGCGCCGACGTGCCGGGCGACAAGCTGCTGGCTGCCTTTGCGCACGACGAGCCCGTGTTCGCCATCGACACCGTGCAGCACGTGGGCCAGGTGATCGGCCTGGTGGTGGCCGATTCGGTCATGCAGGCCCGCCGCGCCGCGCGCGCCGTGGTGCCGGACATCACCCCCCTGCCCGCGGTGCTGACCGTGCACGAGGCGCTGGCCGCCGAAAGCTACGTGCTGCCGCCCGTCTTCGTGCGCCGCGGCGATGCCGACGCGGGCCTGGGCCGCGCGGCGCACCGGCTGCAGGGCCGCTTCGAGGTCGGCGGGCAGGAGCATTTCTACCTGGAGGGCCAGATCGCCTACGCGCTGCCGCTGGAGCAGCGGCAGTGGTGGATCCACTCCAGCACCCAGCACCCGGGCGAGGTGCAGCACTGGGTGGCGCACGCCCTGGGCCTGGAGAACCACGCGGTGCGCGTGGAATGCCGGCGCCTGGGCGGGGGCTTCGGCGGCAAGGAAACACAGGCCGGCCACCTGGCCGTGTGGGCGGCGGTGGCGGCAAACAAGCTCGGCCGCCCGGTCAAGCTGCGGCTGGACCGGGACGAGGACTTCATGGTCACCGGCAAGCGCCACCCGTTCGCCTACGAATACGACGTGGGCTTTGACGGCACGGGCCGCATCACGGGCCTGCGGCTGCGCATGGCGGCCAACTGCGGCTTCTCGGCCGACCTGTCGGGCCCCGTGGCCGACCGCGCCGTGTTCCACAGCGACAACGCGTACTTCTTGGAAAACGTCGAGATCGCCTCGTACCGCTGCAAGACCAATACGCAGAGCCACACGGCCTTTCGCGGCTTCGGCGGGCCGCAGGGCGTGATCGCCATCGAGGCCATCCTGGGCGACATCGCACGGGCCCTGGGATGCGATGGGCTCGCGGTGCGCATGCGCAACCTCTACGGCACCACCGACCGCAACGTCACCCACTACCAGATGCTGGTGGAGGACAACATCCTCCACGATCTGCTACCAAAACTAGAGCAATCCAGCCAATATAAACGCCGGCATGAGGCCATTTTGGCCTGGAATGCGGCCAGCCCGGTGCTCAAGCGCGGGCTGGCGATCACGCCGGTGAAGTTCGGCATCAGCTTCACGGCTACGCTGTTCAACCAAGCCGGCGCGCTGGTGCATGTCTACACCGACGGCAGCGTGCAGGTGAACCACGGCGGCACAGAAATGGGTCAGGGCCTGCACACCAAGGTGGCGCAGATCGTGGCCGACGAGCTGGGCGTGCCGCTGGCGCGCGTGCTCGTGACCGCCAGCGACACCAGCAAGGTGCCCAACGCCAGCGCCACGGCGGCGTCCAGCGGCACCGACCTGAACGGCCGCGCTGCCCAGTTCGCCGCGCGCCACGTGCGCGACAACCTCGCCGCCTTCGTGTGCGGGCTGGACCACTGCGGCGCCGGCGAGGTGCAGTTCGCCGGCGGGCAGGTCATCACGCCCCACGCGGCGCGAGACTGGGGCGACGTGGTCAAGGAGGCGTATGCCAACCGCATCCAGCTGTGGAGCGACGGCTTTTACCGCACGCCCAAGATCCACTACGACAAGGCCACCCTCACCGGCCGGCCGTTCTACTACTTCGCCTATGGCGCCGCCTGCACCGAGGTGGCCATCGACACGCTCACCGGCGAGAGCCGCGTGCTGGCCGTGGACATCCTGCACGACGTGGGCCGCAGCATCAACCCGGCCATCGACATCGGCCAGATCGAGGGCGGCTTCGTGCAGGGCATGGGCTGGCTCACCACCGAGCAGCTGGTGTGGAACGACCAGGGCCGGCTCACCACCCACGCGCCCAGCACCTACAAGATCCCGGCCACCGGCGACATCCCCGAGCGCTTCACCGTGGCGCTGTGGCACGAGGCCAACCGGGAAGACAACGTGGGCGGCAGCAAGGCCGTGGGCGAGCCGCCGTTCATGCTGGCCATCAGCGTGTACGAAGCCCTGCGCAACGCGATTGCCGCGGCGCGCCCGGCCGAAGCGGCCCGGGAGCCGGTCACGCTGACCGCGCCCGCCACGGCCGAGAACGTGCTCCGGGCGCTGGGCGGAATGGACCGGGCGGCGGACGCTCAGAAGCGGTAGGTGGCCGAGACGAACGCGTTGCGCCCCTGCCCCGGCGTGATCCAGCGGCTCACGTGCAGGTGGCTCGACACGAAGTAGTGTTGGTCGAACAGGTTGCGCACCGTCGCCTGGACCTCGACGCTTTGGCCGTTGGCCCGCTTCACCGTCCAGGTCTGGCTCAGGTCGAAGCGCGCGTAACCCGGCAGCACCGTGGTGTTGGCCTCGTCAGCGAAGCGCCGGCTTTGCAGGTACAAGCCCGCGCCCGTCTTCCACTGCGCGTTCCAGGCGTACTGCGCCCACAGCGTGGCCGCATGCCGGGCCACGTTGGGCACGGCCATGCCGCCGTACACGGGGTTCTGCAGGTACTTCGCATGGGTGAAGGCATAGGTGGCGGCCACGGTCACCCGGTCCGTCACCTGGCCGGACAGCGACGCCTCGATGCCCTGCGACCGCGCGCTGCCGGCCGTGGTGAAGTCGAAGTTGTTCAGCGGCGTGCTCAGGTCGGACGCGATCATGTTCTTCTGATCGAGGCGGTACACCGCCAGGTCGCTGACCACCGCGCCGCCGCGCCACAGCGATTTCCAGCCGGCTTCGACCTGTGCCGAACGGCGCGAGGGCAGGGACTGGTTCGACGACGAAGCCACCTGGTTGGGCGAGGTGCCGGTGGACACGTTGGCATACAGCGTATCGGTCTCCGACAGCCGGCGCAGCACCGCCAGCTTCGGGTTCCACCGCGACTCCTCCACGGGCAGCACGCCGGCCGTGCCGTACAGGAAGCGCTGGCGCGTGAAGCGCAGGCCCGCCACCACCGACCACGCGCCGAAGTCGATCTGGTCCTGGGCGGAGGCCGACACGGATTCGAGGTCCTGCGTCGTCAGGCTCTGCGCCAGCACCGCACCGGCCGGGGGCGCGGTCACCCGCCCGTAGACCGGGTTGAACACGTTGATGCTCGGGCTGGTGGACGCCGGCACCGACAGCGCGGGCTGGTTCAGCACCTCCTTGTAGTAGTCGGCCCCGAAGTACAGCTGGTGCGTCACCGCGCCGGTGCCCTGCGTGCTGGAAAGCGCGGTCGAGAACGAGTCGATGCGGCGCTCGGTGCCCGGCTCCCAGGCCGAGACCCGGGCATAGGTGCCGGCGGGCTGGCCCGCCAGCGGCGAGCCGTTCAGCAGGTTCTTGATGGAGGTCGAATGCGCCTCCAAGTGCGTGAAATCGGCCGACCAGCGCGTGTGGGCCGACAGGGCGATATCGCCGTGCAGGTCGTAGATGCGGTTGTCGGTGGTCGAGTCGCCGAACGGCTCGCCGAGCTGGCGGTCCCGTGGCACGGCGACCGGCCGCCCGCCCAGCGCGGGAAGTCCATAGTCCGGCTGGTAGGTCTGGTTGGTGGCCTCCACGTTGGCACGCAGGTGGTAGCGGTTGCCATCGCTTTGCGCCAGGCCCAGCTTGATGCCGTCGAGGCGGTCTTCCACATGCCGCCATTGGCTGGCCTGGGACCGCGTGGCCGTCACGCGGGCGGCCAGTTCGTTCTCCGCCGACAGCACGCGGTTCAGGTCGATGGATGCCTCCAGCGCGCCGTGCGCGCCCGCGCCGAGCGAGGCGCTGCCGAAGTTCGCCAGCTGCGGCTGGCGCGTCACGAGGTTGACGGTGCCGCCCGGTTCGCTGCGCACGCCGAGGGCCGCGCCGGGTCCCCGCAGCACGTCCACGCTTTCCACGAACGCCGGGGTGTAGGGGTAGTTGGACAGCCGCACGCCGTCGCGCAGCACGCGGTTGGAGCCGGTGCCGCTGTCGGTCACCGCGCCGCGCAGGATGAAGAACTGCGTGTGCGACCCGTTGAAGCCCGAGTCGGCCTGCGCGCCGGGCACGTTGCGCAGCGCGTCCTGCAAGGTGGTGCCGCCCTGCTGGCGGACCAGTTCAGCGGGCACGGTGGTGACGGAAAACGGCGTGTCCAGCGACGATCCCGCCGTGCCGGTGGCGAGGCGGGAGCTGCGCTGCGCCGCTGGCACGGCGGGCGCCGTGACGGTGACGGAAGGCAGCGCCGGACTGCGTTCGGCAGCCGGGTTGAAAGGGGTGGACGCCTGGGCGGTGGCGGCCAGGGGCAGCCAGGCCAGGGCCATCCCAAGCGCGACGGGCCGTGCAATGGTTGGGTGCATAAAAAGGGGCTCTCTGTGGCGCCCCATGGGGCGCCGCTGATCGGTGCGAAAAACATCGCGTCGCGTGGCCTGCCGCAGGGGCTGGCCCGCGCTGCGAAATCGAAGGGCGGATCAGGAGAGCGGCGGCGGCCCGCGGGCCGGAAGCGGCGCCGCGGTGGCCGCGGCGATGCGCGCGGCCGCAATGGACTGCACCGCGCGCGACAGCGGCAGCACGACCGGCAGGGCGACCGCCGGCGGCTGCGCCGGGGGCGCGGCAAGAAGGCACAGCGGGCAGTCCCCGTGCGCCAGGCCCACGGGCTGCACGCCGTCATCGGCATGCACGACGGCCTTCACCGTTCCGACGCCGGTGCAGACCCACTCGACCACCTGGGGGTGCACGATGGGCGAGGCCACCGCCACGCCCAGCGACAGCACGAACCACGCCATGACCCAGCGCACGCGGGCTTGCCAACGCGCCAGCCCGCCATGGAAAGCGGGGGGGTTGCGCAGCGGGCGATGGGGTTGGGGCACGGGGCGATTATCGGCAAACCAATGGGTTGAAGGCGAAGCATGCGGCGGTGATGCGGCGGCAGCGGCGCACAGCCCGCCTTCACGCCGCGCGCACCTGCGACCGCCCACCCCGCACCGAGCGCACCTCGACCCGGTCGCGACCCGCGCGCTTGGCCTCGTAGCACGCCATGTCGGCCGCGTGGAGCACCGCGGTCACGTCGTACACGCTGCTGTCCAGCGGCACGAGACCGATGCTCACGCCCAGCGTGTAGCTGCGGCCCTGGTACGAGGGTTCCCACGCCCGCACGGCGGCGCACAGCTGCTCGGCGATGGCCAGCCCGCGCCCCAGCGGGCAGCCGGGCAGCACCACGGCGAACTCGTCGCCGCCCAGCCGCGCCGCCCAGCCCACCGACCGCACCTGGGTCTCGATGAGGCGGCCCACGTGGCGCAGCACGTCGTCGCCCGCGTCATGCCCGGCGATGGCGTTGACCACGGTGAAATGGTCCAGGTCCAGGAACAGCACCACGCCCTCGCCCGCCTCCTCGCCCGGGCGCGCCTGCACCGTGTCGGGGCGGGCCGCGCGGTCGGCCAGCAGCGCATGCAGGCGCTGGCTGAACGCATCGCGGTTGGCCAACTGCGTGAGGGCGTCGAGCCCGCCCGCCCAGTCCTCGCGGCGGCGGGCCTCGCGCGCGGCGGTGAGGTCCTCCAGCATCCAGACCGTGCCCGCATCGCCCGAGGCGTTCCGCACCGAGCGGCCCAGCACCCGGGCCCACACCGCGCTGCCGTCCTGGCGCAGGAAGCACACGTCGCCATCGAAGGTGCCGTGTGCCGAGAACTCCGCCCGCACGCGCCGCTTGAGGTGCTCGTACTCGGCATCGCTCACGTAGAGCACGCGGGCCAGCCGCCCCTGCAGCTGCGCCGGTTCGTAGCCCAGCATGCGGCCGGCCTGCAGGCTCACGACCTGCAGGTTCTCACCGCGCGTGATGATGATGCCGGTGGGTGCATGGTCCAGGATGGACTGCAGTTGCCCCCGCAGCAGCCCCATCTGCGACTGCGTGCCGGTGCGCTCGTCGAGCAGTCCGCGGCAGGCCGCCACCAGCCCGTCCACCTCGCCGGCGCCCTGCGGCCAGGGCATGTCTTCATGGGCGCCGGGCGCGCGGGCGCCCAGGTGCGCGGCGCGGTGGCACAGCCGGGCGAGGGGCTGCGCCAGCCAGGCCATGCAGGCCACGGCCAGCAATGCGGCCGCGCCGATGAGGGCGGCCGCCAGCCAGGCGGCCCGGCGCTGCGCGCCCTCCAGCGGCGCGAGCAGGGCCTGTGCATCGTTCACGCGCGCCACGGTCCACTGGGTCATGGGCATGCCGGCCAGGCTGACCACATGGCCCGGCAGCCGCTCGGTGAAGCCACGCCCCATGACCGGCTGGTCCCTGTCGCCCGACCGCGCGAACACCTGCGACAGGCCGGCCTCGTCGCGCACGCTGCCCATCACCCGCGCGGGGTCGGGGTGCGACAGGATGGTGCCGTCGCGCGTGAAGACGATGAGCCGGGAGTCCTTGCGCGCCGGCAGCGACATCGAGGGCGGCAGCAGCCCCTGCGACTGCAGGCGCAGCACGCCCGAGACGGCGCCCACCACCGTGCCCTCGTCCCGGTGCAGCGGGATCGTGAACATCACGCGCGCCTCGCTCGGCCGCCCGCCGATCAGGCCCGACACCAGCGGCTTGCCTTCCAGCATGGTGCGGCGCAGGCTGTCGCGCTCGGCCGGATCGAGGCTGGAGCCGCTGTCCAGGCGGCCGTATTGCAGGTTGATGGCCACGGTGCCGTCCTGCCGCACCACCTGCATGGCATCGAAGAAACGCACCGCCGGCAGGCCCTGCTGCAGCAGCCACCCGAGGGACGAGGGCGAGTCGAGCATGACGGGCTGGATGCCCTCGGCCACGGTGCTGAGCACCTTCTGGCTCTGCTCGATCTTGCTGGCCAGCAGCCGCGCGACCACTTCGACCTCGTCGGTCTGCTGGCTCACGAGGCGGCGCATGGCCTCTTCGCCGGCCGCGCGCGACACGGTCCAGGCGGCCATCGCCCCGGCGAACACCACCGCCAGCACGGCCACCAGCATCAGGCGCTGCACGAGACGGCCCGGCAGCAGCCAGCCGGGCGTGTCGCCCGCCGCGTCCCGCTCCGCCTCGAGCGCCTCGTGCGAGGGCGGCGTCATCGGCGCTCCGTGGACGAAGCACCTCTGGCAAAGGGGCGGCGAAAGGCGCAGGGCATGCTGTCAGGCGGAATGTGCAATGGGGTGCGAACGAATATACGCAGCCCCCTGCGGGCGCGGGTTGGGTGGAACCCTCGGTCGGTCCGGGGGAAACCCTGAGCCCTTTCGCACCGCCGCGCCATGGCCGCGCCGCCCGATCGGCCGCGCGTTGCAGCCGCCCCGCCCCCGCCCCTTGCGCGGGCGGCCGAACGCGCTTCAGCCGACCCCGGCCACCACCTGCAGCGCGCCGGGCCGCGGCAGATTGAGCACATTGCCCGTGCCCGAAATGAGCCCGTGGTCGCGCAGGTGGCGCAGCACGCGCGACAGGGTCTCCGGCGCGATGCCCAGCTGCGCGGCGATGAGCCGCTTGCGCTGGTGCAGCGTCACGCGCATCGTGCCCGCATCGTCTTGCTGGGCGTGCCGCAGCAGCCACTGGGCGCAACGCGCCTCGGCGTCCTGCGCGAGCCGGCTCACGGCCAGCTCGGTCTGCTGGCAGTAGCCCCGCGCCATGTCGTACACCAGCGCCCGGGCGGGCGACGGCAGCGATTCGAAGCCGGATCGGAAGGCCTCCAGCGGCATGCGGCGCAGCAGCACGCGCGTGTCCGCCACCATGTCCACCATGCACGCCTGGCCGAGCAGCGCGGGTGCGGCATCGAGCCAGCACGGCCCCTCCACCGCACCCAACTGGTGCCGAAGCTGCCCATCCTCGCGCACCCCGAGCAGCACGCGGCCGCTGTCCAGGTACAGCACGCTGGCCGGACGCTGGTGGCGCTCGCGCAGCACCTCGCCGGCAAGGGCCTCAGTCTTGGTCGGTGCAGGGGTGCAAGAAGAGGGAAACATAGAGCCGCCACTGTGACCGCAGCACCGCCGCGCGGTGTTGAGCAAAGTCAAAAGCGGTGCGCTCTGGCCGCAGCTACCGCGCCCGGTTGCCGCGAGCGCCGCATGCCCCCACAGGCCGAATGGTGAAGGCACGGTCCTTGCTTGGAGCCCTTTGCAAATCGACACGTTTTTCCTGGCCCGTTGAAAGGCCCGTGTGCACCGCCGAGCCATCGGCACCTTCCCTTCCCCCCCTCTTCCCTTTCGCAGGAGTCGTATGAAAAAGAATTGGATCGCGTTGGGCGCAGCGCTGCTTTGTTCCGCCGGGGCGCAGGCCCAGAGCTCCGTGCAGCTCACCGGTCTGGCCGACGTGTTCGCCGGGTCCATCAAGATGGCCGGCGATGCGGGCCGCAAGTCGGTCGTGGACAGCGGCGGCCTCACGACCTCGTGGTTCGGCTTCAAGGGCACGGAAGACCTCGGCGGCGGACTGAAGGCCAACTTCCAGCTGACCTCGTTCATCAAGGTGGACAACGGCTCGCAGGGGCGCTTCGCCAACGACACGTTCTTCTCGCGCGATGCCAACGTCAGCCTGTCGGGCGACTTCGGCTCGGTGATGCTGGGCCGCTGGATGGCGCCCAACTTCCTGCCCTCGGTGGTGGGCAATCCGTTCGGCGATTCGTTCACCTTCTCGCCGCTGATCCTGCACATGAACGTACCGCTGTTCAACGGCACCGGCTGGGGCGCGACCACGCCGTCCGACACGGGCTGGAGCAACCAGATCGTCTACAGCACGCCGAAATTCGGCGGCTTCTCGGCCAACATCCAGTACCAGTTCGGCGAGCAGCCGGGCGACAACGGCAAGAAGAACTTCGGCGCGAACTTCTTCTACTTCGGCGGCCCCGTGACGCTGACGGGTTTCTACGAGCGCGACCAGATCAGCAACCCCGCCGTTCCCAATGCCTACCTGGGCACGAAGAAGACCGACTGGATGCTGCTGGGCGCCTACGACTTCGGCCTGGTCAAGCCCTTCGTGAGCTACGGCGAGGCCAAGGCCGACAACACCACCAACAAGGCCAAGACGGTGCAGTTGGGCGCCTCGGTGCCGGTCGGCCCGGCTGGCAAGGTGCTGGTGGAATGGGTCAAGACCGAGATGACGCAGACCGACATCGACCGCAAGACCTTCACGCTGGGCTACGACCACTTCCTGTCCAAGCGCACCGACGTGTACGCCATGCTCATGAACGACCGCATCACGGCGCAGACGAAGGGCAACAGCTTCGGCGTGGGCATCCGCCACCGCTTCTGATCGCCGCACGGCGCGCAGGGCGCCCCCAAAGAAAAAGCGCGGGAGTCGCCTCCCGCGCTTTTTTTATGAATGCGGCCGCGCTGCCGGATCAGATCTTGCGCGGCAGGTCCCACATGGCGTCGACCAGCAGGTCGATGTCGCGCGCGTCGTGCCACAGGTGGGTGGAGATGCGCACGCCGTAGTGGTTGGCCGGCGCGCCGATGACGGGGAAGTCGGCGTTGCGGATCACGAAGCCCTGCGGGTATTCGCTCAGCATGCGCGCCACGAAGGCCGTGGATTTCTGCGCGTTCATCACGTCGTCCTTGTTGGGAAACGGATTGAACGAGGTGAGCGCGGAAAGCAGCTTGGGGTCGTCCTTGGGCGAATACAGCGCATCCACGCCCCAGCGCTCGGCGATCTTTTCCTTGAGGTAGGACGACAGCGTGAGGTCGTAGGTCTCGATCTTCTTGCGCCCGATGCCGTCCCACTGCGCGCAGGCCTGGGCCAGCGCCATGAACATGGGCGTGTGCAGGCTGCCGCAGCTGGTGATGGTCGCAGCGATGTCGTAGGTCTCGGTGCCGTTGGTGGTGCGGTCCTTGGCGGCGTAGGAGCTGGTGTGCACCGGGAACCACCTGGGCAGCGGCAGCGGGTTGGAGGCGCGCATCTTGTTGCGCACCACCAGGATGCCGGTCGAGCCCGGGCCGCACTGCCACTTGTGTCCCGCGCCGGACATGAAGTCCATGCCCAGCTCCGCATAGTTGTAGGCCATCATGCCCGGCAGGTGGGCGCCGTCCACGATGCTGATGAGCTCGTGCGCCTTCACCACCGCCATCAGCTCGGCGATCGGCAGCATGGTGCCGGTCTTGTACGTGGGCGAGGACCACATCATGGCGCGCACGCGCTTGCCCTGGGCCTTGAGCGCGCGGATGCGCTCGTCGAACAGGTTCACGTAGGTGGCGGCCGTCTGGTTGTTGCCCACCGGCAGCGCAATGCGCGAGACCTCGATGCCGTAGCGATCGGTGGCGATCTTGAGCGGCGTGTCGCCGCCGCCGTGCTCGTGGTTGGTGGTGACCACCACGTCGCCGCGCTGCCAGTCCAGCCCCAGGATGGCGTGGCACATGCCCGAGGACGTGTTGGCAGAGAACGCGAGTTCGTCCGCATCCACGCCGAAGCCCGGGGCCACCTGCTTGCGCAGGTCCAGCAGGTTGCCATAGCCGCTGCCGGAATCGGCCGCCTTCTTGCGGTTCTCGGCATCGAACGTTTCCAGCACCAGCTTGGGCATGGAGCCGCCGGTGCCGATGTTCATGTAGGTCTTCTCGGGCTTGAGCACGAACATGCCCTGCACGCCCGTCCAGAACGCCTCGTCGCGCATGAGCTGCTCGCGCAGGGCTTCGGCCTGGGTCTGTGCGCCGCTGCTGCCGCACGCGGCCACCAGGGGCCCGAGCGTCGCGGCGCCGGCGCCATAGCCGAGCACGCGCAGAAAATCGCGGCGCTTGGCGCTCCAGCGCGACACCGCGGACAGGTCCAGGGGAGCGGCGGCGCCGGGCGCGGCCATCAGGGGGGTGGCTTCATTCATGGGAAAACTCCTTGGGGCGTGGAGGCAGGACCACAGCGGTTCAGCGGCGGCCGACGATGGCCGAGATTTCGATCTTCACGTCGCGCGGCAGCCGCGCCACCTCCACCGTGGCGCGGGCCGGCGCAGCGGTGCGGAAGTACTCGCCGTACACCTTGTTCATGGCGGCGAACTCGTTCAGGTCCTTCATGTAGACCGTGGTGGAGAGCACGTCCTCGTGCGACAGGCCCTGCGAGCGCAGCTTGGCGCCCATGAAATCGAGCACGGCGCGGGTCTGCTCCTCGATGGTGGTGCCGTTGACCGCATTGCCCGCCGCATTGAGGGGCAGGACACCCGAGAAATACAGCGTGTTTCCGTGGGCCACCATTTGCGAATACGGCCCGATGGCCGGGTAGATCTGCGTGGTGGACAGCACCTCGCGCTTGGACGGCGCGGCGCAGCCCGTCATCAGCACGCAGGCCGCCAGGGCAGCGCCCGCCCAGGCCACGCGGTGGCGGTGGATCCGATTATTCATGGAATGTCCTTTGCAACGACTTGAATATGACGATGAAAATGATTCGACCCATGCGCGGATAAACCGGCAGGCCCCATCCATTTCCATGCGACCGCGTTTCCCATAATCTTCCGGCGCGCCTTCTTCTGTCCTGGAAATCCCGATTCGCGAAAGAATTTTAGGCAGTACCACCCGCTAAAACGAAGCACCTTTTTCCCTTACGCAGTAGTACGCAGACCCGCCTACGCAGGAGTACGCAGACCACCGCCTCGCCCATGTCTGGCATGGCTTCTGCTGCACAGGCCTTGCTGCGGTGCGGATGCTGCGGTAGCAAGCACTCACAAGGTGCGCACCAAGCCGGTGCCGATGCCCAGCCAGCAGCGCCGCCCGGCACCACCGGGGTGATTATGGGATCTGCCTTTCCATAATCCACCGCCAGGCCGCCCCGACGCATTTTGAGTTTTGGTGATTCTCCGCCGCACTCGATCGCACCGACCGTCTTTACATATGCTCACGGATTCCCGGAATATCCCATGATCCCTCGAAACAACCCGCTTGACATTGGCGTGCGGCGGCAGATAGTCATCGCTTTCCTATCCAAGAAACCCTTCATGCAATTGCGACTCAAGCTTTTGCTGCTGTCGACCATTCCCATCCTGGTGGCGCTGGGTTCCGTGGCCGTCACCGTGCGCCACCAGACCCTGAAGCTGGCGCACCAGGAACGGGAACTGGTCGAATCCGCCTACCTGCACAGCAAGGAGACCGAACTGCACCATTACGTGCAGCTGGCCCAGAGCGCGATGGCACGCATCGCGGCCGACGTGGCGGACCCGGCGGCGCGCCACCAGCAGGCGCTGGCCCTGCTCTCGCGCATGCAGTTCGGCAAGGACGGGTACTTCTTCGTCTACGACCGCCAGGGCAACGTGCTGCTGGACGCGCAGCAGATGGGGCTGGCCGGCGTGGACCTGTGCGACCCGTCCAACCCGCAGAGCGAGGCGCCGGCCAACCTCATCCTCGCCAAGGCGCGCGAGGGCGGCGGGCTCGTGCGCTACCTGTGGCAAAAGCCTTCATCGCAGCAGACGGTGCCCAAGCTCGCCTACGTGATGACGCTGCCCGGCTGGGAATGGGTGATCGGCACCGGCCTGTACCTGGACGACGTGCACGACACGCTGCGCCGCATCGACCTGCGCGCACAGGAGAACATCGACGGCACGCGCCGGCGCATCTACGGCATCGCCGCGCTGTGCATCGTGCTGATCGGGCTGGCCGGGCTGGCGCTGAACCTGAGCGACCACCGCGTGGCCAGCGCCAAGCTGCGCCGGCTCGCGCAGCGGGTGGTGCGCTCGCAGGAGGAAGAGCGCGTGCGCGTGGCGCGCGAGCTGCACGACGGCGTGGTGCAGGTGCTGGTGTCCTCCAAGTTCCTGCTGGAAACCGCCCAGGTGCAGTGGGCCGAGCGCGCGGCGCACGGCCCGCACCACGTGCTGGACCAGGGCCTGGACCGGCTCAACCATGCGCTGCTGGAGATCCGCCGCGTCTCGCACGGCCTGCGGCCCGCGCTGCTGGACGACCTGGGCCTGGCGCCGGCCCTGGCCCTCATGGCCCAGCAGGTGCAGGAGCACACCGCGCTCGGCGTGGGGTTCGTGCTGCGCGGCACGGCGCACCCGCTGCCCACCAGCCATGGCACCGCGCTGTTCCGCGTGGCGCAGGAGGCGCTGACCAACGCCCAGATGCACGCCCACGCGACGCAGGTGGAGCTGCTGCTGCGCTTCGGCCGCCGGCGCGTGAGCCTGTCGGTGATCGACGACGGCCGCGGCTTCGACGTGCAGCGCGTGCAGGCCGACGGACAGGGCGGCATCGGCCTGCGCAACATGCGCGAGCGCATCGAAGGCCTGGGCGGCACGTTCGGCGTGGCTTCCAGCCGCCGCGGCACGCGCGTGCTGGCCGTGCTGCCCCTGCAGGGCGACACCGACGCGCCCTGCCCCGGGTTCGAGCCGTCGCAGGTGCCCGCATGAGCAGCGGCGCCCCCATCCGCGTGCTGCTGGTGGACGACCACCCGCTGGTGCGCGACGGCGTGCGCATGCGGCTGGAGGCCACGGGCCACATCCGCGTCGCGGGCGAGGCGGGCGGCGTGCAGGAGGCCGTGGACCTGGCCGCCGCCCTGCTGCCGGACATCGTGGTGACCGACATCCGCATGCCGGATGCGAGCGGCATCCACCTGGCCACGGTGTTCCGCGACCGCTTTCCGCAGGTGCACGTGCTGGTGCTGTCCATGCACCACGATGGCGAGTACGTGCGCCGCGCGGCCGCGCTGGGCGTGCGGGGCTACGTGCTCAAGGATGCGCCGGCACGCCAACTGGTGGAGGCGATCGAGGCGGTGCACGCCGGCGGGCGCTACTTCAGCGAAGGCGTGCAGGCCCTGCTGTGCGAGGCGCCGCCCGTTCCGGCCCCTTCGGGCCGCGCGCTCACGCCGCGCGAGGCCGCGGTGCTGGAGCTGCTGGCCGAGGGCCGCTCCAACAAGGACATCGCCCAGCGCATGGGCACCTCGGTGCGCACGGTCGAGACCCACCGCCTGCACCTGCGCCGCAAGCTGCGCATCGAGGGCCAGGCGGCGCTCGTCAAATACGCGGTGGACTACGCCGACCTGCGCAGCGACCCGTGAGCGGCGTGGCCGATCCCCGACGGCATGGCACCTGTCATTTCGCTGTCATGGCGCACGACTATGGTCCGCGGTGAAATTGTGTAAGGTTGTAACCATGATCGATGCATCTCCCCGGGGCCGGCGCGATGCCTTGCTGGCGGCGTTGTCGCCCGGGGTGCGCAACGGCCATGGGCCGCTGGCGCAGCTCATGCGCGGCGACGGCCTGCACTGTGTCTTCCAGCCCCTGGCCGATCTGCGCGAGGGCGGCATCTACGCGCACGAGGCGCTGATCCGCGGCCCGGAGGGCACGCCCCTGCACACGCCCGATGCGCTGCTGCGCTGCGCGGGCGAAGAAGGCCTGCTGCAGGACTTCGAGCTGCTGTGCGTGTTCATCGCGCTGCAGCAGTGGGGCGTGCTGGGCGCGGCCGGCCGCCTGTTCGTGAACATCAGCGCCGATGCGCTGGTGCGCGGCGTGGCGCTGTGCGGTGGCGCCTCGCTGGCCGAGGCCGCGCAGGCGATGGGCGTATCGGCCCGCATGGTGGTGCTGGAGATCACCGAGCACGAGCGCGTGACCGACATGGAGCCGCTGCGCCACGCGCTGAAGGAAGTGCACGCCAGCGGCGCACGGCTGGCGCTGGACGACTTCGGCGACGGCCGCTCCAGCCTGCGGCTGTGGTCCGAAGCCAAACCCGACTTCGTCAAGATCGACAAATACTTCGTGCGCGACCTGGGCGCGCACCCCGAGAACCTGCAGATGCTGCAGGCCATCAAGGGCATCGCCGACGTGTTCGGCACCACGCTCATCGCCGAGGGCATCGAGACGCAGGAAGACCTGCGCGCCCTGCGCGACCTCGACATCCCCTACGGCCAGGGCTACCTGCTGGGCCGCCCGGCCCCGCTGCCCCGCGACACCATCCTGCTGCCCGCGCTCGATGCGCTGCGTGACCGCCGCGTGGCCGTGCTGCCCCACCTGGGCCAGAACGTGCGGCCGGGCATCCTGCGCAACCTGCTCGTGGTGCAGGCGCCCACGGCCACGCCGGAGACCCGCAACGACACGGTGGCCGGGCTGTTCAAGGCCCATGCCGACCTGCACGCCATGGCAGTGGTGGACGGCACGCGGCCCGTGGCGCTCATCAACCGCCAGCAGTTCATGAACCACTACGCCACGCTGTACTTCCGCGAGGTGCACGGGCGCAAGCCCTGCATGGCGTTCGCCAACCACGCACCGCGCGTGGTGGAGCTCGACTGCGACGTGGACCAGCTCGTGGGCATCCTCACCTCGCAGGACCAGCGCTACCTGAACGACGGCTTCATCGTCACCGACAACGGCCGCTACGTGGGCCTGGGCACGGGCGACCAGCTGGTGCGCAGCGTGACCGAGGCGCGCATCGAGGCGGCGCGCCACGCCAACCCGCTCACCTTCCTGCCGGGCAACATCCCCATCAGCCTGCACATGCAGCGGCTGCTGGACAGCGGCACCGAGTTCGTCGCCTGCTATGCCGACCTGAACCACTTCAAGCCGTTCAACGACTACTACGGCTACTGGCGCGGCGATCAGATGATCCGCCTGGTGGCGCGCCTGGCGGTGGCCCACTGCGATGCGCAGCGCGACTTCGTGGGGCATGTGGGCGGCGACGACTTCATGCTGCTGTTCCAGAGCACGGACTGGCTGCACCGCTGCCAGCGGATCGTCGACGAGTTCGCGCAGGAAGCCCTGGCCCTGTTCGACGATGCCTCGCGCAAGGCCGGCGGCATCTGGGCCGAGGACCGGCACGGCGTGAAGCGCTTTTTCACCTGCACCACGCTGTCGATCGGCGCGGTGCGCATCACGCCCGGCACCATCGCGCATGCGGAAGAAGTGGCCAACCTCGCGGCCCTGGCCAAGCACGATGCCAAACTGGCCGCAAGCGGCCTGGCGTGGCGCGACGCGGCGGACGACTCGGAGGCGGACGGCCACGATCGCGGCCCGGCCCGCATCGGCGGGATGGGCGCAGACCGCGCCATCGCCCCCCGGTCGGGCGCCCCGCTGGGCGCACGCAAAGCCGCCGCCCGCGTCGCGACGGACTGAGCGCCCCCGGGCCCGCGTCAGGGCACCGGTGCGCCGCCTTCGAACCAGCGCCGCACCACGTCGCGCTCCTCGTCCGTCATGCCGGTGGCGTTGTTCATCGGCATGAGCTTTTGCACCACGGCCTGCTGGTAGATGGCCTGGGCGTGCTGTTTGACGGACGGGGCCGAATCGAGCCGCAGGTTCTTCATCTGCACCTGCTCGCCGTGGCACAGGAAACAGCGCTGCGCCAGCACGGGCTGCAGCTTTTCGTAGCCGATCGTGCCCGATGCCGGCGGATTGCTTGTTCCTTTAGCTATCAAATCAGTAGCATTTCCTGCAGCCACCGGGGTGGTGGCCGGTGGCACAGGCCGCATCCACATGATGGCGCCGACGATGGCCGCCACGCCCACCAGCGCGTAGGGCAACGGGTTGCCGTTGCGCCCGAGCTTGTGGCCGTGGCGCATGACGAAGAACTGCCGGATGGCCGCGCCGGCGAACATCATCACGATCAGCACCAGCCAGTTCTGCGGGTGGCTCCAGGTGAAGCTGTAGTGGTTGGACAGCATGGCGAACAGCACCGGCAGCGTGAAGTACGTGTTGTGCACGCTGCGCTGCTTGCCGCGCTGACCGTGGACCGGGTCCACGGGCTGGCCGGCCTGGATGGCGGCCACCATCTTTTTCTGCCCCGGAATGATCCAGAAGAACACGTTGGCGCTCATGGCCGTGGCGATCATCGCGCCCACCAGCAGGAAGGCCGCCCGGCCGGCGAACCAGTGGCAAGCCAGCCACGAGGCCACGCACACCAGCCCGAACACGAGCGCGCCGACGATGGCGTCGCCGTTCCTGCGCTGCCCGAACAGGCGGCACACGGCGTCGTACAGCAGCCAGAAGACGACCAGGAAGCCCAGCGCCGCGCCGATGGCCGCAGGCGGCGCCC
This sequence comes from Acidovorax sp. GBBC 1281, assembly GCF_028473645.1. Lineage (NCBI taxonomy): Bacteria > Pseudomonadati > Pseudomonadota > Betaproteobacteria > Burkholderiales > Comamonadaceae > Acidovorax > Acidovorax sp. GBBC 1281. The sequence continues at coordinate 1,266,146 of NZ_CP097269.1, read as the reverse complement.
AGTCCATGCGCGATTTGTCGATGAGGTAGGTGCCGGCGCTCCACAGGTACGACACGGTGAACAGCGCGAAGCCGCTCAGCCAGGTGCTGTAGCTTTCCCAGTAGAACCAGTGCAGGTGCGCGGGCAGTTTCGGCGGCGAGACGGCGAACTTCACCGGGTGATAGAAGCCGCCGCCGTGCACGGCCCAGAGCTCGCCGCTCACGCCCTGCTTTTTCAGGTCGTCGTCGACCGGCGGCGTGAGGCTGCTGTCCAGGAAGACGAAGTAGAACGACGAGCCCACCCAGGCGATCGCGGTGATGACGTGGACCCAGCGCAGCAGCAGGTTGGCCCAGTCGAGGAGATAGCTTTCCATGTGTCTCAGCCTCGGCGGCGCACGAAGGCGCCATGGGGGCGGCGCGCGGCGCACCACCCGGTCAACCTGCTCACCACTGCGGGCGCTCTGAGCAGAAGAAAAGGCCGCGCACCTGGGGGCTGACGACACGCATCGGCTCCGGGCACCGCTGCGACCTGTGCCGCGAGTGTATGCAGGAATCGTTCCTGCCGAACGCCCGGCGCGGCACGGCGGCGTGCGGATTTACCCGGGCTGCGCGGGGTCCGGCGGCACCGGCAGGGCCAGCAGCTGCGCCGCCACCGACACGGCGATCACCTCGGGCTCCTTGCCCGCGATGCCGGGCAGCCCGATGGGGCAGGTGACCCAGGCCAGTTCGTCGGGCGCAAAGCCCCGCGCGGCCAGCCGGTGCGAGAACGTCGCCCACTTCGTGCGGCTGCCGATGAGCCCGATGAAGGGCAGGTCGCCCCGTTCGCGCTGGCGCAGCAGGCAGGCGGCCACCACGTCCAGGTCCTCGGCGTGGCTGAAGCTCATGATGAGCACGCGCGAGCCCGGCGTGAGCGACGGCACGGCGGCGTGCACCGGATCGGAGTGCTCGCACGCCACGCCTGGCGGCGCCTCGGCCGGGGCCACGGGGAATGCGGGGAACACGCTGTCGCGGCTGTCGATCCAGGTCAGGGCGAACGGCAGGGCCGACAGCACGCGGACCAGCGCATGCCCCACATGGCCCGCGCCGAACAGCGCCACGGGCGTGCGCCGGGGCGCCAGCCGCTGCGCCAGCGCGGCACGCTCGCCCGCGCCCACCACGGTGAACCGCAGGAACACCACACCGCCGCAGCACTGCCCCAGGCTGGGCCCGAGGGCGAACCGCAGCACGGCGCCCCCCCCCTCGCCCGCCAGCCGGCGACGCGCCTGCGCGATGGCATCGAACTCCAGCCGCCCGCCGCCGATGGTGCCGGCCAGGCCATCGGCCAGCACGGCCATCCACGCACCGCTTTCGCGCGGCACCGAGCCTTGGGTAGACTCCACCTCCACCATGCAGGCCGGGCCGTGCGCCAAGCCCTCCAGCAAACGATGCAACGCCGCCATCACCATCCGAGTCCTCCGGTACGCCCCGCGCAACGGCAGCACGGGCACCGCACAGCATAGCCACAGCGAGACCTGCCCATGCCCACCCCTTCTCCTGAACGGCCCCACCGCCGGCCGCGCGGCCGGTGGCTGGCGGCCAGCGTCATGGCCGCCCTGGCATCCCTCATCGCGGCCTGCCGGTCGTCGGGGCCGGAACCGGCGCCCCCGCCCGCCAAGGCCGCGTCGGACACCAGCAGCCCGCTGGAGAAGGAGGTGGTGGGCCCGGTGCCTGCCGAGCAAGGCTCCGCGCGCCCCTCGGCCGCCGAAACGCCCCGCGCCTACCGGCAGGACGCCGCCACCCACCTGTACGGCCTGAACGCCCACCGCATCTACAAGGGCAAGCTGCCGCCCTTGCTGTACGCCATCGGCACGCTGCAGGTGGACATCGACCGCGCCGGCCGCGTGACCCGGCTGAACTGGATGCGCGCGCCGCGCCATGCGCCCGAGGTCATCGCCGAGATCGAGCGCACCGTGCGCGCCGCCGCGCCCTACCCCGTGCCTTCGCGGATGGGCAAGGTCACCTACACCGACACCTGGCTGTGGCACAAGTCCGGGCGCTTCCAGCTCGACACGCTGACCGAGGGCCAGCTCTGAGCCGGGCCTGCGCCCCGGCCCGCCCGGCGGCCCGCGCTCAGGAGCCGCGGTAGGTGGAGTAGCTCCACGGGCTGACCAGCAGCGGCACGTGGTAGTGCTGGTCCGCGTGGGCCACGCCGAAATCGAGGCTCACCTGGTTCAGGAAGTTCGGCTCGGGCAGTTGCACCCCCCGGCTGCGGAAATAGCCCGCCACGTCGAACGTGAGGCGGTAGGTGCCCGCGCGCAGGCTGGCGTTGTCGAACAGCGGCGCATCGGTGCGGCCATCGGCGTTGAGCAACAGCCGCTGCAGCAGCGTGGTGGCCTCGCCATGGGTGGCATACAGGGCCACGGCCATGCCCGCCGCAGGGCATCCGTGCATGGTGTCGAGAACGTGGGTGCTGAGGCCCATGGGCCATCTCCTTGGGGTGGATTGAAGGGATCGGAAACCGCCCCCGCCGGCAGCGCGGCGAGCGGACGACCCGCCGAGTATGCATGGCCGCCATGGCCCGCACGGCGCGCCTGCCTCATACCCCAGGCAGTTTGTCCGAATATCTTTCGGACATTTACAAAAATGCTTTTTGGCATACAAATCCGGGCGATTTCCCTGCCATGGCTTGGATATCATCGCCACGCTTGAATTTTCAAGCCGAGATATTCAAAACCATGAATGGAGGTTTTTCCAATGCAACGCCTTGCTGCCGTTTTGCTGGCTTCTTCGTTTTCCCTGATGGCCCTTCCGGCCAGCGCCAGAAGCCGGCTCGATAATCCGGCCGACATCCAGCAGGCGCTGGCCGCCGGGGACGCGGTATCGGTCACCATCGACCTCTCGCTGTGCACCCCCAACTCCGCCAACGCCACCCCGAGCCGCACGCGCGGCGGCCTGCGCATCGAGGCCTACCGCATCGTCGAAGACGGCACGCTGTCCTTCAGCGACGCCCATTTCACCGTCGCCCGCGACGGCCTGCCGATCCAGCAGCTGCTGCGCTACCAGGTGCGCCCGGACGGCACCATCGATTTCACCATGTTCGTCTTCGACCTGCCCGGCTACCAGCAGCGCGCCGAACCGCTGGCCTACCGCTGCGCGATCAACCAGGGCCTGCGCTTTCACGCCGATTAATCCAACCAAGGATTGACAAAGCACACCGCCCCGCCGATCCAAACGATTGGCGGGGCGGTGCAGGGTGATTTTAAAACCGCTGCCGCCCCATATTCAGGGTGGCATTTTTTCGGATTATCGAAGCCGTTGAAGGCCCGCCGCGTCAGCGCGCCGCGCAGAAACCGAATTCCGCCTTCGCGCCCGGGGCCAGCGTCTTGTTCCAATCCACGCCCGAAGCGTGGAGCGTGCTGCCCGATTGCGACCACACGGCGTTCCAGAGGTTGTTCACCGTGCCGGTGATGGTCAGGTCCAGGGCCCAGTCGCCCGCCGCGCCGCCGGTGTTGGTGACCTGCACGCGCTCGCAGTAGCCGGTGTTCCATTCGCTGTCCACGATGACCTGGGTGCTGAAGCTGGCGCCGCCCGTGGGAGGGGTGGTCGGCGGCGTGGTGGGCGGAGTCGTCGGGGGCGGAGTCGTCGGGGGCGTGGTTGGAGGGGTGGTGGGCGGTGTGGTCGGCGGCGTCGTGGGAGGGGTGCTGGAGCCGTCGCCCCACAGGCGCTGGAGCAGCGTGACCTTGTCGGTCCGCACCGTCGTCCAGTCGTCGTTCAGGATGCCGCCCGTGTCGCCGCTGTTGGAGTTCCACGACCAGTAGAAGCCGCTGCGGATGCCCTTGCCGATGAGGTAGTCCACCAGCTTGTTCTGCCAGGCCACGTCGCGGGCATCGCCCTGGCCGAACTTGCCGCCGAACTCGCCCAGCAGCACGGCGTGGCCGGCCTGCACGAAGCGGCCGAAGTGCTGCTCCCAGATGGCGGGCATGTTGTCGGGGAAATTGGAGGCGCCGAAATACGGCTGGCCGTACACGTCCGGGCCATAGGCGTGCGGGGCGAGCAGCAGGCGGTCGGCCGGAATGTTCAGCGGCGTGCACTCCAGCGGCTCCAGGCTGCCGCCCCACCAGTGGCCGCCGCTGCTGGAGCAGCTGGGGTTCTCCGCCACGCCTTCCACCACGATCAGCCAGCGGGGCGCCACCTGCAGCACGGCGGCCGAGGCGCGCTCGGCCGCGCGGTTCCAGTCGGTGGCGGCATTGCCGGTGCCCCAGGTGGCGGCGCCGTGCGGCTCGTTCTTGAGGTCCAGGCCGATGACGCCGGGCACGCTGGCGTAGCGCTGCGCGACGAAGGTCAGGTCTGTGATCCACTGCTGCTCGCTGTACGAGCCGGTGTACCAGAGCTCGGAGATGCTCTGGCAGTCGGGCGTGTGGTGGTCCAGCAGCACGTACATGCCGCGGCTGCTCAGCTCGTTCACCACCTTGTCCAGCACCTGCAGCGCGCTCAGGCCCTGCAGGTCGGCGTTGCGGCCGTAGTCGATGCTGTTGGGCGGCGTGCCGCGCAGGGTCTGCGGGCAGAACGGCAGGCGCACGGCATTGAAGCCCTGGCCCTGCATCTGCGTGATCATGTCCTTCCAGTTGCGCGCCCACAGCCCGTGGACCACGTTGGTGTTGGTCTCGAAGCCGAACCAGTTCACGCCGCGCAGCTGCACGGCATTGCCGTTGTCGTCCACCACCTTGCCGGCATTGATCGCATAGCTCCAGGACAGGCTGCTGGCCGCCAGCAGGCAGCCGCCCAGCACGAGCTTCTTCAGTAAGGATTTCATCGCCATGTCGCACCTCCGTGGTTGAAAGGAAGGCCCGCCGGAGGGCCGTGACCACGGCCAACATTCTTCCTGGCGGAAACCGGCTGACATGCTAGGGCCAGAGTTCCCTGTCAAAGTGCAACTTTTCAGCGCAGACGTTCGCAAATGCAAATGGGAGGTGCGCCGACAGGCGCTGCCGCAGGGAAGCGGCAGGCAACTTCTCTACACTCGCCACGGCGCCGCCGCTGGGCGTCCACCGATTCATAACGAGGAGAGAGCATGAACCCCATCCAACGCACGCTGCTGGCCAGCAGCCTGGCCCTTGCCCTGGCCAGCCTGGCTGCCTGCACCAACGTGCCCACGGCCGGCCCCGGCAGTGCCGAGGGAGCGCCCGCCGCCGCGCCGCAGGCCGTGCAGCAGACGGCCGCGGCCCGCGCCGCCAGCAATTCCTACGATTTCGACATGGATGTGTTCCACCCGGTGGTGGCGCGCAACGGCATGGTCTCCACCGAACAGGAGCTGGCCTCGCGCGTGGGCCTGGACATCCTCAAGGCCGGCGGCAATGCGGTGGATGCGGCGGTGGGCGTCGGCTTCGCGCTGGCCGTGGTGCTGCCCAATGCGGGCAACCTGGGCGGCGGCGGTTTCATGATGGTGCACGACGCCAAGACCGGCAAGGACGTGGCGCTCGACTTCCGCGAAGTGGCGCCGCAAAAGGCCACCCGCGACATGTACCTCGACGCCAGCGGCAACGTGGTGGACGGCAAGTCGCTGTACACGCCCTACGCCGTGGGCGTGCCAGGCACGGTGGCGGGCATGGAGCATGCGCTCAAGAACTGGGGCACGCTGCCGCTGTCGCGCGTGATCGCCCCGGCCATCGCGCTGGCGGACAAGGGCTTTCCCGTCAGCCTCACCCTGGCCAAGACGCTGCACCAGGAAAAGGCCAACATGGGCAAGTGGCCGGCGACGCGCCAGATCTTCTGGCGCGGCGACAGCCCGCTCAAGGTGGGCGACCGGCTGGTGCAAAAGGACCTGGCGCAGTCGCTGCGGCTCATCAGCCAGCAGGGCGCCAAGGCGTTCTACCAGGGTCCCATCGCGCGCCGCATCGCCGCCGAGATGGCGCCCCACCCCGGCGCTCTCACGCTGCAGGACCTGCGCGACTACAAGGTGGTGGAGCGCGAGCCGGTGCGCGGCACCTACCACGGCTACCAGATCGTGACCATGCCCCCCCCGTCCTCCGGCGGCGCGCACCTGGTGCAGATGCTGAACATGCTGGAGCAGTGGCCGCTGTCGCAGTGGGGGCAGAACAGCGCGCAGACCATCCACTACATGGCCGAGAGCATGAAGCTCGCCTACGCCGACCGCTCGGAGTACCTGGGCGATCCGGACTTCGTGAAGATCCCGCTCAAGGGCCTGACCTCCAAGGCCTATGCGCAGTCGCTGGCCAAAGGCATCAGCCCCACCACGGCGCGCCAGGCCAAGGACATCAAGCCCGGCCAGCCCCAGCCGTACGAGAGCGACCAGACCACCCACTACTCGGTGGTGGACAAGGCGGGCAACGCCGTGGCGGTGACCTACACGCTCAACACCAACTTCGGCAGCGGCATCGTCGCCAAGGGCACCGGCATCCTGCTGAACAACGAGATGGACGACTTCTCCGCCAAGCCCGGCGTGGCCAACACCTACGGCCTGGTCGGTGGCGATGCCAACGCGGTGGCGCCCAACAAGCGCCCGCTGTCGTCGATGACGCCCACCATGGTGCTCAAGGACGGCAAGCCCATGCTCGTGACCGGCAGCCCCGGCGGCGCGCGCATCATCACCACGGTGCTGCAGACCATCGTGAACACCATCGACTTCGGCATGAACCCGGCCGAGGCGGCCTCGGTGCCGCGCGTGCACCACCAGTGGACACCCGACGAGCTGCGCGTGGAAAAGGGCCTCAGCACCGACACCCTGTCGCAACTGCAGGCCCGCGGCCACAATATCGCCGTGAAGCCTTCGATGGGCCGCACGCAGACCATCCAGTTCCACGACGGGCTGCTGTACGGCGCCTCCGACCCGCGCAACCCCGACGGCGAGACGCTGGGCTATTGACGCTGGGCTGCCGACCCGCGGCGTTCCCCGCCCTGCCAGGCCGCGCTCCGCAAGGGGCGCGGCCTTTTTTCATGGGAGCGTGGGCGCGGGGGAAGCTTCAGGCCAAAAAGGCCTGCAGCGCATATTCCACTAGGGCATACCGCTATTGAATCAATAGCACCCTGAAATCGTTCACATTGGTGTGCGTGGGCCCGGTGACCACCAGATCGCCCAGCGCCGAGAAGAACCCGTAGGCGTCGTTGCGGTCCAGGTGGCGGGCCACGGCCAGGTCGGCCGCCCGGGCCCGTGCCAGGGTGTCGGGCGTGACGATCGCGCCGGCGTTGTCCTCCACGCCGTCGATGCCGTCGGTGTCGGCCGCCAGCGCCCACACGCCCGGCTGTCCCTGCAGCGCCTGCGCCAGGCCCAGGCAGAACTCCCCCGCCCGGCCGCCCCGGCCCCGGGGCACGCCCTCGGTGCGCGGGCGCACGGTCACCGTGGTCTCGCCGCCCGACAGGATGACGCAGGGGCGCGCGAACGGCTGGCCGCGCTGCGCCACCGAGCGTGCCAGCGCCGCATGCACGCGGCCCACCTCGCGCGACTCGCCCTCCATCTCGTCGGACAGGATGTACGCCGCCATGCCGGCCGCGCGCGCCGCCGCCGCAGCGGCCTCCAGCGACTGCTGCGGCGCGGCGATCAGGTGGACCGCGTGGCCGGCGAAGGCCGCGTCGCCGGGCTTGGGGGTCTCCAGCGCACCGGCCTGCAGCGCCGCATGCACCGGCGCGGGCAGGTCGATGCGGTATCGCGCCAGGATGTCCAGCGCCTCGGCGCAGGTCGTGCCGTCGGGCACCGTGGGGCCGCTGGCGATCACGGCGGGGTCGTCCCCCGGCACGTCGCTGATGGCCAGGGTCACCACGCGGGCCGACGCGCAAGCGGCCGCCAGCCGGCCGCCCTTGATGCGCGACAGGTGCTTGCGCACGCAGTTCATCTCGGCGATGCCGGCGCCGCTCTCCAGCAGCGCGCGGTGGATGCGCTGCTTTTCCGCCAGCGTCAGGCCCTCGGCGGGCAGGGTGAGCAGCGCGGAGCCGCCGCCCGAGATCAGACACAGCACCAGGTCGTCGGCCGTGAGCCCCTGCGCGAGCGCCAGCATGCGCTCGGCCGCGGCCAGACCCGCCGCATCGGGCACGGGGTGCGCGGCCTCCACGATCTCCACGCGCTGCGGCAGCCCGGGCGGCCGCTCGGGCACATGGCCGTAGCGGGTCACGACCAGGCCCGACAGCGGCGCATCGGCCGGCCACAGCGCCTCCAGCGCGTGCACCATCGAGCCGCCCGCCTTGCCCGCCCCGAGCACCAGCGTGCGCCCGCGCGGCGGCGGGGGCAGGTGCGCGGCCAGGCCATGGGCCGGCAACGCGGCGTGCACGGCCACGTCGTACAGATGGCGAAGGAACGCGGCCGGCTGGCTGGCCGGCGGCGACACGGGCAAGGCCGGCAGGCCGGCGGCGGCAGGGGTCTTGGGGGTGGTCATCCCCGGATTCTGGCCGAACAGGTAGGCACCACATCGTCCACCAAAACTGTATACACGTTGCCGGGCCACGGCTATCATGCGCCGATGGAAACCTCCACCACCAGTGCCATCGTCGGCGACCTGACGCGGGCCATCGTCGAGCACCGGCTGCTGCCGGGCGCCAAGCTGGCGGAGCAGAAACTGGCCGACCATTTCGGCGTCTCGCGCACGCTGGTGCGGCAGGCGCTGTTCCAGCTGTCGCAAAAGCGGCTGGTGCACCTGGCGCCCGCGCGCGGCGCCTTCGTGGCCGCGCCCTCCGCCGACGAGGCGCGGCAGGTGTTCGCCGTGCGCCGCATGCTGGAGGCCGAGATGACCCGCGCCTTCGTGCGCGAGGTCACCCCCGCCCGCATCCGCGCCCTGCGCGAGCACGTGGCCCGCGAGAAGGCCGCCGTGGACGGCGCCGACGTGCAGGACCGCACCGAACTGCTGGGCGACTTCCACGTGCGCATGGCCGAGCTGATGGGCAACCAGGTGCTGGCACAGATGCTGCAGGAGCTGATCTCGCGCTGTGCGCTCATCACGCTCATGTACCAGAGCGCCGACGAGGCCGCGCACTCGCACGACGAGCATGCCGAGATCGTCAAGGCCCTGGCCGCGCGCGACGAGGAGCGCGCCGTACGCCTGATGGACGCGCACCTGCTGCATGTGCAGGACAGCCTGATGTTCGACCGCAAGCTGCCCCCCAACGACATCTCCATGGCTCTTTCGTGAGGACCCGATGACCGCCGCCCCGATCTACGACGCCACCCTGCCCTACCCCCGCGACCTCGTGGGCTACGGGCGCAATCCGCCGCACGCGCGCTGGCCGGGCCACGCCCGCATCGCCGTGCAGTTCGTGCTGAACTACGAGGAAGGCGGCGAGAACGCCGTGCTGCACGGCGATGCCGGCAGCGAGCAGTTCCTGTCGGAAATGTTCAACCCGGCCAGCTACCCCGACCGGCACATCAGCATGGAGGGCATCTACGAATACGGCTCGCGCGCCGGCGTGTGGCGCCTGCTGCGCGAGTTCGAAAAGCGCGGCCTGCCGCTCACCGTGTTCGGCGTGGCGACGGCCCTGCAGCGCCACCCCGACGTGACCGCCGCCTTCATGGAACTGGGCCACGAGATCGCCTGCCACGGGCTCAAGTGGATCCACTACCAGAACGTGCCCGAGGCCGTGGAGCGCGCCCACATGGCCGAGGCCCTGGCCATCTTCGAGGCGCTCACGGGCCAGCGGCACGGCGCACTCGGCACGCTGCACGGCGCGGGCTGGTACACCGGCCGCGACAGCCCCAACACCCGCCGCCTGGTGGCCGACCACGGCGGCTTCGCCTACGACAGCGACTACTACGGCGACGACCTGCCCTTCTGGATGAAGGTCGGCCGCACCGACGGCAGCACGGCCCGGCAGCTCATCGTGCCCTACACGCTCGACTGCAACGACATGCGCTTCGCGCTGCCCCAGGGCTACTCGCACGCCGACCCGTTCTTCCAGTACATGAAGGACACGTTCGATGCGCTGTACGCCGAGGGCGACCCCGCCGGCGACGACCGCCCCAAGATGATGAGCATCGGCATGCACTGCCGGCTGCTCGGGCGCCCGGGCCGCATCACCGCGCTGCAGCGCTTCCTGGACCACGTGCAGCGGCACGACCACGTGTGGGTGTGCCGCCGCATCGACATCGCACGCCACTGGGCCGAGACCCATCCCTGCCCGGAGTGAACGCCATGCCCCTCACCCTCGAACAACTGAATGCCGCCGCCCCCGAAGAGGCCGCGCGCCTGCTGGACGGCCTGTACGAGCATTCGCCGTGGATCGCCACGCAGGCGCTCGCCGCGCGGCCCTTCCGCTCGCTCGCGCAGTTCAAGCACGCGATGGTGCGCGTGCTGGCCCAGGCACCGCGCGAGGCGCAGCTGGCCCTGGTGCGCGCCCACCCGGAACTGGCGGGCAAGGCCATGGTGGCGAACGCGCTCACGGCCGCGTCGGCCCGCGAGCAGGGCACGGCCGGCCTCACGCAGTGCACACCCGAAGAGTTCGCGCGCATCCAGCAGCTCAACGCCGAGTACAACGCACGCTTCGGCTTCCCGTTCATCCTCGCGGTGCGCGGCCCGCGCGGCACGGGGCTGCCCCGGCAGGACATCATCGACACCTTCGCGCGCCGGCTCACCAACCCACCGGACTTCGAACTGGCCGAGGCGCTGCGCAACATCCACCGCATCGCCGAGATCCGGTTGAACGACCTGTTCGGCTTGTCGCCCGTGCTGGGCAACGGGGTGTGGGACTGGCAGGAAACCCTGGCGCAGCACAGCGACCCGGGCTTTGCCGAGAAGGGCCAGCTCACCGTCACCTACCTGACCGATGCACACCGCGCCTGCGCGCAACGCATCAGCCACTGGATGCGCGACTGCGGCTTCGACGAAGTGGCCGTGGACGCGGTGGGCAACGTGGTGGGCCGCTACCACGGCGCCACGCCCGATGCGCCCCTGCTCATGACCGGCAGCCACTACGACACCGTGCGCAACGGCGGAAAATACGACGGCCGGCTGGGCATCTTCGTGCCCATGGCCTGCGTGCGCGAGCTGTACCGCCAGGGCCAGCGCCTGCCCTTCGGCATCGAGGTGGTGGGCTTTTCGGAGGAGGAAGGCCAGCGCTACAAGGCAACGTTCCTCGGCTCGGGCGCGCTCATCGGCGACTTCGACCCGGCGTGGCTCGACCAGAAGGACGCCGACGGCGTGACCCTGCGCGAGGCCATGCAGCATGCCGGCCTGTGCATCGACGACATTCCGAAGCTGAAGCGCGACCCGGGCCGCTACCTCGGTTTCGTCGAGGTGCACATCGAGCAAGGCCCGGTGCTCAACGAACTGGACCTGCCCCTGGGCGTGGTCACCTCCATCAACGGCAGCGTGCGCTTCGTGGGCGAGATGCACGGTATGGCCAGCCACGCCGGCACCACGCCCATGGACCGCCGCCGCGATGCGGCTGCGGCCGTGGCCGAACTCATCCTCGCGGTGGAGGCGCGTGCCGCGCGCGACGGCGACTCGGTGGGCACCGTGGGCCTGCTGAACGTGCCCGGCGGCTCCATCAACGTGGTGCCGGGCCGCTGCCAGTTCAGCCTGGACCTGCGCGCGCCCACCGATCCCCAGCGCGATGCGCTGGTGGCCGACGTGCTGGCCGCGCTGCAGTCCATCGCCGCGCGGCGCGGCCAGCACTACACGCTGGAAGAAACCATGCGCGCCGCCGCCGCGCCCAGCGCACCCGCGTGGCAGCAACGCTGGGAACGCGCCGTGGACGCACTGGGCGTGCCGGTGCACCGCATGCCCAGCGGCGCCGGGCACGACGCCATGAAGCTGCACGAAATCATGCCGCAGGCCATGCTGTTCGTGCGCGGACTGAACAGCGGCATCAGCCACAACCCCCTGGAAAGCACGACCAGCGACGACATGCAGCTCGCCGTCGACGCCTTCTCCCATCTTCTGAACCAACTGGCCACCGAAACCCCATGAGCAGCACCTACCAATCACTGGACGCCTGGATCGACCAACATTTCGACGAAGAAGTGCGCTTTCTGCAGGCGCTGGTGCGCGTGCCCACCGACACGCCGCCCGGCAACAACGCCCCGCACGCCGAGCGCACGGCCGAGCTGCTGCAGGCCTTCAGCTACGAGGCCGAGCGCCACCCCGTGCCCGATTCCGAGGTCAAGGCCTACGGCATGGAATCCATCACCAACCTCATCGTGCGCAGGCCGTATGGCGAGGGCGCCACCGCCGCGGGCGGCCGCACCGTGGCGCTCAATGCCCACGGCGACGTGGTGCCGCCCGGCGAAGGCTGGACGCACGAGCCCTATGGCGGCGAGATCGTGGACGGCAAGATCTACGGCCGCGCCACCGCGGTGAGCAAGAGCGATTTCGCCAGCTTCACATTCGCCCTGCGCGCCCTGGAGGCCGTGGCGAAGCCGACCAAGGGCGCGGTGGAACTGCACTTCACCTACGACGAAGAGTTCGGCGGTGAACTGGGCCCGGGCTGGCTGCTGCGCCAGGGCCTGACCCGGCCCGATCTGCTGCTGGCCGCCGGCTTCAGCTACGAGGTCGTCACGGCGCACAACGGCTGCCTGCAGATGGAGGTGACCGTGCACGGCAAGATGGCCCATGCCGCCATTCCACACACCGGCGTGGACGCGCTGCAGGGCGCGGTCGCGATCCTGAACGCGCTCTATGCGCAGAACGCCCGGTACCAGCAGATCACCTCGAAGGTGGATGGCATCGAGCACCCCTACCTGAACGTGGGCCGCATCGAAGGCGGCACCAACACCAACGTGGTCCCGGGCAAGGTCGTGTTCAAGCTCGACCGCCGCATGATCCCCGAGGAAAACCCGGCCGAGGTCGAGGCAAACATCCGCCAGGTGATCGCCGAGGCGGCCGCGGGCTGCGCCGGCATCACGGTGGACATCAAGCGCCTGCTGCTGGCCAACGCCATGCAGCCCCTACCGGGCAACGCCCCGCTGGTGGCCGCGCTGCAAAAGCACGGCGAGGCACTCTTCGGCCAGCCGATCCCGGCCATGGGCACGCCGCTGTACACGGATGTGCGCCTGTACGGCGAGGCTGGCATTCCCGGCGTGATCTACGGCGCCGGCCCGCGCACCGTGCTGGAGTCGCACGCCAAGCGCGCCGACGAACGCCTGGACCTGGAAGACCTGCGGCGCGCGACCAAGGTGGTGGCGCGGACGCTGCACGACCTGCTGGGGTGAAGAGAGGACGGCGGCTCGCCGGTCAGGGCATGACGGCGGAGTCGGGCAACCGGGGGCAGTCAGTGCATTCGGGCGGGATGTTTTCGAACACCGCATCCCGCCCGACCTGCACCGCATTCACTGGTGGATTGAGCCACCAGTAAATCTCCCCGTTGAGCCAGAGATCGGCTTTGTTGCACAAATCGCGATGCTGATGCCCGTAGACTGACTGCGTGACAGAGACGAAGAACAGGCAGCGGAGCAAGTACCGCACGACGAACTGGAAGGCGTACAACGCGGCGCTGAAAGCGCGAGGCTCGTTGACGATGTGGCTAGTGTCCTGTCCCGTTAATTCGCAGGCACGATAGCTGCATGGTTTCGGGCCATCCTTGAGGTGCCGCCATGCCCAATGCAACGACCCGAACAGAAATTGCGCTTAGTGAAGTGGAGCGCGCGGAACTGACGTCCATGGCGCGATCACGTTCGCTGCCAGCGGCGTTGTCGCTCAGGGCGCGCATCGTGCTGACTTGCGAAGGCACAGATAAAGCCAGCACCGCGGTTGCGCAGGCTCTGGGGATCAGTCGTAGCACTGTCACCAAGTGGCGCGGGCGCTATGCGCGCCATCGCATTGCAGGGCTTTACGACGAGTTGCGCCCGGGTCGCCCCCGCACGGTAGATGACGAGCGTGTTGCTGAGTTGATTACCAAGACGTTGCACACCAAGCCTGCTGATGGGGGTACCCACTGGAGCACCCGCACGCTGGCCGCCGATACGGGCATCAGCAAGAGCACGGTGGCGCGCTATCTGCAGACCTTCAACCTCAAGCCGCACCGGGCCGACAGCTTCAAGCTGTCGACCGATCCGCTGTTCATCGAGAAGCTGCGCGACGTTGTGGGGCTGTACCTGAACCCACCTGACAACGCGCTGGTGCTGTGCGTGGACGAGAAGAGCCAATGCCAAGCTTTGGAGCGTACGCAGCCGATGCTGCCAATGGGGTTTGGCTATGTCGAAGGTGTCACGCACGACTACGTGCGCCACGGCACCACCACCTTGTTCGCGGCCCTGAACGTGATGAATGGCCAAGTGATCGCGCAGTGCCGGCCCCGGCATCGTCATCAAGAGTTCCTTGCCTTCCTGCGCGCCATCGACAAGGCAGTGCCCGACGAACTGGATGTGCACTGCATAGCTGATAACTACGCCAGCCACAAGCATCCAAAGGTGCGCGCTTGGTTGGCCGAGCGGCCTCGCTGGCACATGCACTTCGTTCCGACCTATTCAAGCTGGCTCAATCAGGTCGAGCGCTTCTTCTCGATCATCACCACGCGGGCAATCCGCCGTGGCTCGTTCACCAGCGTGAAGGATCTGATCAACAAGATCGACACATTCATCGCGAATTACAACCAGTCCTGCCAGCCGTTTACTTGGACAGCTACAGCAGACTCCATCCTCGAAAAACTCGCCAGACTATGCGGGCGAATTAACGGGACAGGACACTAGATGAGGGCATGCAGTGGTTTGGCACGCCGACCGGCAGGCGTGGACGCAGCCGAACCTTCTCGGACGCAGCAATCCAGTTCTGCCTGAGCATCAAGTGCCTGTTCGGCCAGCCCTTGCGACAGGCGCTGGGCATGGTGCAGAGCCTGCTGCGGCTGGCAAAGCTGGACTGGCCGGTACCTGACTTCAGCACTGTTTGCCGGCGCCAAAAGACCTTGCAGGTCGAACTGAGCTACCAGCGAACCAACTCGCCGCTGCAGTTGCTGGTGGACAGCACCGGCATCAAGTTCCTGGGCGAAGGAGAGTGAAAACGCAAGAAGCATGGTGCTGAATACCGGCGCGAATGGCGCAAGGTCCATCTGGGCATCGACGCGCAGACGCTGGAAATACGCGCCATCGAGGTGACCAGCAACGCCATTGGGGATGCGCCGATGTTGCCCGGGTTGCTGGCTCAGATTCCCACTGACGAATCCATCGAAAGCGTCAGTGCCGATGGCGCCTACGACACGCGCGCCTGCCTGGACGCCATTGCCGAGCGGCACGCGATGGCGGTGATCCCGCCCCGCAAGAACGCCAGCCATTGGAAGAAGTCGAGTCCGGGCTCGGCGCATCGTAATGAGGCCATTCGGGCGTGCCAGCGCCTGGGTCGCGGCATTTGGAAGAAGTGGAGCGGCTACCACCGGCGCAGCCTTGTGGAGACGAAGATGCACTGCTTCAAGCGACTGGGCGAACGGGTGATCGCGCGCACGTTCGACCGCCAGGTTGTGGAGCTGCATGTCCGCGTGGCCTTGCTCAATCGGTTCAGTCAGATCGGCCGTCCTCACACCGTGTCGGTGACTGCTGTGGCATAGGTCCGTCTGGGGTTGGGGTCATGCCGTCTGCAATTCGATTTGTGCAACAGCGCCCCAGAGATCCACCACCTCGCTTTCGCCCAACAGGGTTTCCGGCTGGATACGATACAGGCGGATGACATGCGGATAGTGCATATCCCAGTGCGCAAGTCGCTGCAGCCATGAGACTTCGTAGTAATCCAGTCGATAAACATGCCGAGGGCTGAAGTGGCTGCGATCGTATCTTGGGGAAAGTGCATGCCAAAGGGCACATGACAGTAACAACACTGCCGCGATCCACAGGGTTTTCTTCAAGGGGCTAAAGGGAACCTCTCAAAACCCATCCGGTCCCTTGTTGATCGAGAATGCGTGCTCCATCCTTTGCCATGATCACTCCCCGTAGCGCCCTGAAGTTCGACCTGTTCGCTGAGGCCTCGCGCCAACACAAGAGAGATGAGGTGGGCGATCCGCTGCAGGTGATCGCGCGGCACATCGACTTCGCAGAACTGGCCCGGCTGGTGGATGCCTTGATCGAACGCGGGGGTGGCCGCCGGGGCGGTCGGCCCGCCTACCCCACCGAGGTGATGGTGCGCATCCTGGTGTTGAAGCGGCTGTACAACCTGTCCGATGAGCAGATGGAGTATCAGTTGCTGGACCGGGGGAGCTACCAGCGGTTTTGCCTGTTGCAGGATGCGATGAACGTGCCGGACCGCAACACGATCTGGCGCTTTGGCGAGCGCCTTGGCGTGGGCGGGGCAACGGCCTTGTTCCAGGGGGTGGATGCCCAACTGCAGCGCCACGGCTACATCGCCCGGGGCGGGCAGGCCATTGATGCCACGCTGGTGCCCGCGCCCCGACAGCACATCGGCCAGCAGGAGCGGCGAACGCTGGCACAAGGCGGGCAGCCGGACTGGAGCCAAGCGCGACGCAGGCAAAAGGATGTGGAGGCCACGCACACGAAGAAGCACGGCAAAAGCCACTTCGGCTACAAGCTCAGCGTGAGCGTGGACCTCAAGCACGGCTTCATCCGCCGCCTCGCCACGGGCACGGCCAGCGAGCACGACGGGCACCACTTCGATGAGGTGCTGGACATGCACAACACCGGGCGGGCAGTGCATGCGGACAAAGCCTACCCGAGCCGCCAAAGGTGCCAGATGCTGAAAGTGCTGGGATTCGTGGATGCGATGCAGCGCCGTGCGCAGGCGGGCCGACCACAGAGCGAATGCCAGAAGGGGCGCAACCAGCGCATCGCAAAGAAACGAGCCAAGGTGGAGCACGTGTTCGCCGGTATCCGCCACCTGGGGGGCAAGTTCGTGCGCACCATCGGACAGGCGCGCGCCACGGTGGGGATGACGATGATGGCCGCCTGCTACAACATGAAGCGACTGGCCTGGTTCCTGCATCGGGGCGTGGATGCTTTCTTCAAGCCCGCCACTGGCAAGGCACAAGTGCGCCTGCAAACGGTGAAAGCCTGAGCCACCGGGCCTGCAAGGCCCCTCATGCACCCAGGCGCAGACCGTTGCTGGGCCTCATCACGCTCAAACGGCTACTGGCGCCCACTCCTCCCTATTCGGATTCGTCAAACATGGGGTTGTGAGAGGCTCCCGTCTGTGCCCTGGCGGTGACCGGTGCCGCCACCTACTCCATCACCCGCGCCAACACGTTCGAGACCATCGAGCAGGACCTGGACGCCATCACGGCGGGCAACACGATGGCCATCGACCAGTGGGTGTCCGCCAAGGCGGCCGCCGTGAACGCCACCGCGGCGGTCGTGGAGCAGGGCGATCCGCAGGGCTTCGTGGCCCTGATGGGCAAGGCCAACGGGTTTCCGATCACGACCGTGGGCTGGGAGGACAAGACCTTCAAGTCCACCACGCAGACCCCCGCCGGCTATGACCCGACGGCACGCCCCTGGTACAAGGCGGCGGTGCAGGCCGGCAAGCTCACGGTGACCAAGCCGTACGGCGACTCGTCCACCGGGGTGCCGTACGTCGCCTTCGTGGCGCCGCTGCTGCGCGCGGGCGCACTGCAGGGCGTGGTCAATGGCGCCGTGCCGCTGGAGGGCGTGCGCGAGGTGGTGGCCGCGATCCGTCCCACGCCGAGCAGCCTGGGTTTCGTGGTGAACAGCGACGGGCAGATCCTGGCCCACGCGGACGCCAAGCTCAGCCTCAAGCCGGTGTCCGAGCTGTCGCCCCTGCTCACCCCCGCCGCCGTGGCCTCGCTCGCCAACGCCACGCGGCCCATGGAGGTGGAACTCAACGGCAGCGCGAAGCTGCTCAAGGCCCGCCCGGTGCAGGGCACCGACTGGTCGCTGATCGTGGCGCTGGACAAGGCCGAGGCGACCACCGGCCTCAAGAGCGTGCTGCAGACGCTGGCCGTGGCCATCGTGTTGCTGGCGGTGCTGGCCGCGGCCGTGGGCGCGATGCTCACCGCCAAGTCGTTCCGCCGGCTGTCCGAGGTGCGCGATGCCATGGACGAGGTGGGCTCCGGCGGCGGCGACCTGACGCACCGCCTGCCCGTCTCCGGCAACGACGAGGTGGCGCAGATCGCCTCGTCGTTCAATGCCTTCGTGGACAAGATCAGCACCGTGCTGCAGGACGTGCGCCACGGCGTGGAATCGATGAAGACGGCGACCGACGAAATCAAGGCAGGCAACCACGACCTGTCCAACCGCACCGAGACTTCGGCCAGCAACCTGCAGGAGACCTCGGCTTCGCTGTCGCAGTTGACCGTCACCGTCAAGCAGTCCGCCGAGGCGGCGGCGCAGGCCACGCGCCTGGCCACGTCGGCCAGCGCATCGGCGAGCAAGGGCGGCGAGGTGGTGGCCAGCGCGGTCAGCACCATGGACGAGATCTCCAAGGCCTCGTCCAAGATCGGCGAGATCATCGGCGTGATCGATTCCATCGCCTTCCAGACCAACATCCTGGCCCTGAACGCCGCGGTGGAGGCCGCCCGTGCCGGCGAAAACGGCCGGGGCTTCGCGGTGGTCGCGAGCGAGGTGCGCAGCCTCGCGCACCGCAGCGCCACGGCGGCCAAGGAGATCAAGACCCTCATCGACGCGTCCGGCGTGAGCGTGACGACCGGCACCCAGCGCGTGCGCGCGGCGGGCGAAACCATGGGCGAGATCGTGGACAGCATCCAGCGCGTCACGCAGATCATCGGCGAGATCAACAGCTCGATGACCGAGCAGAGCGCCGGCATCGGCCAGATCAACCAGGCCGTCGCCGAGATGGACCGCGCCACGCAGCAGAACGCCGCGCTGGTCGAGGAGTCCACCGCCGCCTCGGGCGTGCTCAACGAGCAGGCGCACAACCTCTCGCGCACCGTGGCCGGCTTCACGCTGGACAAGCACGCCGCAGGCCACGGCGGCGCGACGCCCCTCGCCCTGCCACGCTGAAAAGCGACGGCCGGCACCGCCCCTTGCCCACCATGAACGGTGCCAGCAGCCAGACCCAGATCGCCCAGCAGGTGGTGGAATCCATCCTGGCGCAAAAGCTCGCCCCCGGCGAGCGGCTGGGCGAGCAGGCGCTGGCCACCCTGTTCGGCGTGAGCCGCACCCTGGTGCGCGAGGCGCTCATGCAACTGCAGGCGCGCGGCTTCGTCGAGGTGCGGCCACGCCGGGGCTGGTACGTGGTGGAGCCTTCGGTGGAAGACGCCCGCGATGCCTTCTCGGCGCGGCGCATCGTGGAATCCGGCATTCTGGCCGAAGCCGGGCGGCCGCTGCAGGCGGTGGTGCGCCGGCTGCGCCAGCACATCGCGCAGGAGCAGCAGGCCATCGACGATGCGGATGCCGCCACCCGGGCTTTTCTGCTGGCCGACTTCCACGTGTGCCTGGCCGAAGCCCTGGGCCACCGCAGCCTGAGCGGCATCCTGCGTGACCTCACCGCGCGCACCACGCTGGCCGCCTCGCTCTACCAGTCGCGCCACGAGGCCAGCCAGTCGTGCGCCGAGCACGCCGCCATCGTCGAGGCCCTCGAGCGCGGCGACACGGCCCTGGCGCGCGAGCGCATGCTGGCGCACATCGGGCATGTGGAGCAGGCGCTCGATTCGCAGGCGCCCCGCACGCACGACCGCCTGCGCGACTCGCTGGCGCCGCTGCCGGCGCGGGACGGCACGCGGGGCTGATTCCCGGGGCTGATGCGCACTCGCGAGCCCACCGGGCGCGCCACCGGTTCGCCATCCCATCTCCGTTTAGAGGCAGTTCCCCAGGCGGCATGGGCGGCGCGGGCGTAGCATTCGTGCCCCACAGCGACAGACACGACCCGCCACCATGCCCCCCACCGAAGGTCGCGCCCCGTCAGTCGGCCGCTCCCCCCTCGGACGCCCCAGCGTCCAGCGCGCGCAGGAACTGCGCCAGATCATTGTCGATGTCGCGTCCGCCCTCATGCTGGAGCATGGCTACGCGGGCACCAGCATGGAAGCCATCGCCACCGCGGCAGGCGTGACGAAGCGCACCATCTACACCCGATTCGAGTCGAAGGAAAACCTGCTGCGCGAGGTGCTGGCGACCGCCGCGCTGCCCGCATTGCAGCTCGATTTGCAGTTCGCGCCCGGCCTGGCCCTGCAGGACAAGCTGGTGCGGATCGGCCTGGAAATGAATGCCACGCTGCTGCACCCGGGCATGCAGAACTGGCTTCGGTTCGCCATCCACGGCATCGCGCTGCACCCGGAGCTGGCCCCGCTGGTCCATGGATTGATCGAGCAATACCTGGCGCTTCTGGCACAGCATCTGGCGGCTCTGTTCGCCAGTGAAGCCATGGTGGTGGATGACTTGCCCACCCTGGCGAAGGTGTTCGCCAGCCTGATCTCGTCGCCGGCGCAGAACCTGGCGGCCTTCGCGATGCATCCCGGATCGCCCGAAGAGCAGGCGCATCTCATGCACCGGTCCGTGGCGGTTTTCCTGGCCGGCTGCCGCGCCACCTGATCGCCGGCGACCTGTCGCGGCAACCGCTGCGGCCTTTCCACGTGCGCCTGTGCGGGGCGCACCAGGACTTCAACCGCTTCCGTTTGTTGCTCCGTGCTGACAGGCATTGCCATTAATGACACCAATCGGTTTCATTTCTGATAGGATTTGAAACTATTGGTTACGCAGGCATTGGCACGGTCCCGCGATGTGTCCCTGCAAGGCTTTGCCATCGGCTCCAACAACGACAAAAGACAAAAGCGGCTCTCGACCTTGCTTGCACGAGGCGCGTCACGGCGCCTCGTGAATCAACGCCCCTCCACCCAGTGCTCACGAGGCCTGGGCCATTCCTGCGGCAATCCAATGCGTCGCCAGCGCCACCGCTGGTCTTTGACAATCCCAACGGACTCCGAAAATGGAATGGTTTACACGAATGAAGGTCGGCACCAAGCTGACCGCTGGCTTCCTGGCAGTCGCGGCGATCGGCGCGTTGATCGGCACGACCGGCATCCTGCGATCCAGTGAGATCAATGACCTGGCCGACCTGATGTACGAGCGCGAGGTGGTCGGCCTGTCCCATGCGGCGGACGCCAATATCCAGCTCATCGCTGCAGGCCGGGCAATTCGCAATGCCCTCCTCGCATCGACGCAGGAGGAGCGGCGTACCCACACGGAATCGGTGCAGGCCCGCTTGAAGGCGATGCACGAATCGCTGAACAAGACAGGCAACTTCTCCGTGACGGAACAGGGCAAGGCCCTGGTGGCCGAGAGCCAGAAAGCCGCCAAGGCCTACGACGATGGCATTCAATCCGTCCTCGCGCTGCTGCAGACGGAAGAATTGGCGAACACGCGCGCCTCGGTGACCAGAATCCACGAAGTCAGGCAGCTCGCCGACAAGGCCGACGAGCTGCTGGGACAGATCGTCGAACGCAAGCGCAGCAATGCCAAGAGCCTGAACGACAAGACGACCGAGATCTACCTCCAGGTGCGCCTCATCCTCATCTGCCTCACGATCGGCGGCGTGGTCCTGGGCATCCTGATCGGCGTCCTGCTCACGCGGGGGCTCACGCGCCAGCTGGGCGGCGAGCCCGCCGATGTGGCAGGGGTGGCCGGTGCCATCGCGCAGGGAAATCTGACCTTCCCCATCGACACCTCCCGCGCCGCCCCGGGCAGCGTGGTGGCGGCCATGCAGACCATGCAAACCTCGCTGCGCGAGGTGGTCGGCACGGTGCGCGCCAGCAGCGGCAACATCGCCGTGGGCGCGCCCCAGATCGCCACCGGCAACGCCGACCTGTCGCAACGCACCGAAGAGCAGGCGAGCAACCTGGAGGAGACCGCCGCCTCCATGGAGGAGCTGACCAGCACGGTGATGAGCAGCGCGGACACCGCCAAGCAGGCCGCGCAACTGGCCCAGTCCGCCAGCCAGGCCGCGCAAAAGGGTGGCGAAGTGGTCGGGCAGGTCGTGTCGATGATGGGGGAGATCAACCACTCGTCCCAGCGGATCGCCGACATCATCGGCGTCATCGACGGCATCGCGTTCCAGACCAACATCCTGGCCCTCAATGCCGCCGTCGAGGCGGCCCGGGCCGGCGAGCAAGGCCGCGGTTTCGCGGTGGTGGCCAGCGAGGTCCGCAGCCTCGCCCAAAAGAGCGCCGAAGCCGCCAAGGGGATCAAGACGCTCATCAACGACAGCGTGGACAAGGTGGCCAACGGAAGCCAGCTCGTCAATGCGGCGGGCACCTCCATGGAGGACATCGTCGGACAGGTCCAGCGAGTGAGCCACCTGATCCAGGAGATCACGTCGGCGACCCAGGAGCAGACCTCGGGCATCAGCCAGATCAACGAAGCCGTGATGCAGCTCGACCAGGTGACGCAGCAGAACGCGGCCCTGGTGGAGGAATCCGCGGCAGCGGCCGACAGCCTCGACCAGCAGGTCAAGCAGCTGGTGGCCGCCGTGGGCGTCTTCAAGCTCGACGAAGCCGCGCCCCTGCCTTCGGCACCGCCGGCTGCGGCCAAGGCGCATGCCCCGCTCCTGCGCCCGCGCGAGGCGCCTGTGCATCGCAGCCAGCCGGCCCGCGCCCTCCCCCACGCCAGGGCGGCGGCACCACGGCCTGCGCCGGCACGGGCCGTGCCGCGCGCACTTCCCCCGAAAGGCAGCCAGGAAGAGTGGGAAAGCTTCTGAAGCAGTGCGATGGCGGCGCGATGTCGACACCATGGCGGCGCCATCGCGCGGGCCTTTGCGAACGCGTTGCACGCCATGCGCAATCCGCATTGGCAGGGAGGATTTCCGCGCCCCGCTTGGAGTAAGCTCCCTGCGCATTTCTCCCTAGGATCTCCATCCA
The DNA here is from genome assembly GCF_028473645.1 of Acidovorax sp. GBBC 1281. Classification (NCBI taxonomy): domain Bacteria; kingdom Pseudomonadati; phylum Pseudomonadota; class Betaproteobacteria; order Burkholderiales; family Comamonadaceae; genus Acidovorax; species Acidovorax sp. GBBC 1281. The sequence goes on along the minus strand of NZ_CP097269.1, from coordinate 1,243,494 downwards.
TGACACAACACACACTGTCCGCAGCCGAGCAGGCCCTGCGCGAAGCCGCGCTCGAATACCACCGCAACCCCAGCCGCGGCAAGATTTCGGTCACGCCGACCAAGCCGCTGTCCAACCAGCGCGACCTGTCGCTGGCCTATTCGCCGGGCGTGGCCTACCCCTGCCTGGACATCCAGGCCGACCCGTCGCTGGCGTTCGACTACACGGCGCGCGGCAACCTGGTGGGTGTGATCACCAACGGCACGGCCGTGCTGGGCCTGGGCGACATCGGTCCGCTGGCCGGCAAGCCGGTGATGGAAGGCAAGGGCTGCCTGTTCAAGAAGTTCGCGGGCGTGGACGTGTTCGACATCGAGCTGGCCGAGCGCGATCCCGACAAGCTGGTGGAGATCATCGCGTCGCTGGAGCCCACGCTGGGCGGCATCAACCTGGAAGACATCAAGGCGCCCGAGTGCTTCTACATCGAGCGCGAACTCTCCAAGCGCCTGAACATCCCGGTGTTCCACGATGACCAGCACGGCACGGCCATCATCTCCAGCGCCGCGCTGCTGAACGGCCTGGAACTGGTGGGCAAGGAGATCGGCGCGGTGAAGGTGGCCGTGTCGGGCGCGGGCGCCGCCGCCATCGCCTGCCTGGACGTGATGGTGGGCCTGGGCGTGAAGCGCGAGCACATCTTCGTGGTGGACTCCAAGGGCGTGATCCACGACGGCCGGACCCACCTCGACGAATCCAAGGCCCGCTACGCGCAAAAGACCGAGGCCCGCACGCTGGCCGACGTGGTCAACGGCGCCGACGTGTTCCTGGGCTGCTCGGCCCCCGGCGTGCTGACGGCCGAGATGGTCAAGACCATGGCCGACAAGCCGATCATCCTGGCCCTGGCCAACCCCGAGCCCGAGATCCGCCCCGAGCTGGCCAAGGCCGTGCGCCCCGACTGCATCATCGCCACAGGCCGTTCGGACTACCCGAACCAGGTCAACAACGTGCTGTGCTTTCCGTACATCTTCCGCGGCGCGCTCGACTGCGGCGCGACCAAGATCACGCAGGAGATGAAGCTGGCCTGCGTGCGCGAGATCGCCGACCTCGCCAAGGCCGAGATGAGCGACGAAGTGGCCGCAGCCTATGCGGGCCAGGAGCTGTCGTTCGGCCCCGACTACCTCATCCCCACGCCCTTCGACGTGCGCCTGATCCTGCGCATCGCCCCGGCCGTGGCCAAGGCGGCCGAGGCCTCGGGCGTGGCCACGCGGCCCATCCAGGACTACGCGGCCTACCGCGAAAGCCTCACCCGCTTCGTCTACCAGACCAGCATGTTCATGCGCCCGGTCTTCACCGCCGCCAAGGCCGCGCCCCAGCGCGTGGCCTATGCCGAGGGCGAGGACGACCGCGTACTGCGCGCGGCGCAGGTGGCGGTCGACGAAGGCCTGGCGCGCCCGATCCTGATCGGCCGCCCCGCCGTCATCGCCACGCGCATCGCCAAGGCCGGCCTGCGGCTGCAGCCGGGCAAGGACGTGGAGATCTGCAACCCCGAGGACGATCCGCGCTTTCGCCAGTACTGGGAGGCCTACCACCAACTCATGGGCCGCGACGGCATCACGCCCGAGGCCGCCAAGGCCGCGGTGCGCCGCTCCAACACGCTGATCGGCGCGCTCATGGTGCGCCTGGGCGACGCCGACGCGCTGCTGTGCGGGCTGGTGGGCCGCTTCGACCACCACCTGGAGCATGTGCGCCAGGTGATCGGCCTGAAGGAAGGCACGCCGGACTTCGCCACGGTGAACGCGCTCACGCTGGACCAGCACACGCTGTTCATCGCCGACACGTACATCAACGAGGCGCCCGATGCCGAGCAACTGGCCGCGATCGCGCTGATGGCGGCCGAGGAAGTGCAGCGCTTCGGCCTGCCGCCGAAGGTGGCGTTCCTGTCGCACTCCAACTACGGCTCGTCCACGCGCCCCTCGGCCCGCAAGATGCGCGCGGCACGCGACCTGTTCGTGGAGGCGGCGCCCCACATCGAGTGCGACGGCGAACTGCACGGTGACTCAGCCCTGTCGGAAAAAATCCGCCACACCGCGCTGCTGGAAGGCACGCTGTCGGGCTCGGCCAACGTGCTGATCTGCCCCAACCTGGACGCGGCGAACATTCTGTTCAACGTGCTCAAAACCACCGGCAGCCACGGCACCACCATCGGCCCGATCCTGCTGGGCGCCGCGGCATCGGCCCATGTGCTGACGCCCTCCTCCACCGTGCGCCGCGTGGTCAACATGACCGCGCTGGCCGCGGCGAACGCGGCAGCGGCCAAGAGCCGCTAAAAAAAGTCCACCTCGCCAGGCCGGCCCCCACCCCGGGGGCCGGCCTGGCAAGGTGGCAGCCGATGCCTGCACAAGGCATGGCGCAAACCACGGCACGTCCAGGCGGTTGTCGATGTGCGAGGCCTCGGCCGCCTCCACGCTCGCCAACTGCACCACCACTTCCACGCCCTGCGTCTTCTGCACCATGTTGCGCTGGTAGGAGCGCAACGAATAGGGCTGCTTGGCCGCCGGGTCCTTCCACTGCGCTTCGACCGTTTCGGCCAGCGCGGAGATGGCCTGCGGCAAGCCGCTCGGGTGCTTCGCGCACAGCTGCATGGACGAACGGTAGGCATCGTCCCGCGCGCGGGCCTCGGGCGTCACGATGTGGCGTGCCGCGAAGCTGTGGGTGGGCGCCGCATCGCCGCTCATGTCGTTCAGCAGGCCATCGAGGCGCGCAGGGTCGGCACCAGCGTCCACCCACGCGTCCCTCTGCGGCTTCATCGACTCCATGAAGGCGTCGACCTTCTGGTATTCCGTCTCGACGAACGACAGCGGATGCAGGCGGCCGTCCTCGTACACGGCCTCCCGCCGGTGGGACACGCCCGAGAGAATGTGTTCCGCGCCCACGCCGAACTGCACCGCGGCGAGCGACACGTCGACCTTGCCAGAAAACGAGGTGTCCGACGCGACGGTGGCGGACGGGCCAGCCGACACCTTGGCACCAACCCCGGCGCGCAGGTTGTTTCCCTGGATCGATCGTTCCACGCGCATGCGCCCGGTGGCGTCGGCGTAGTGCTTGGTGACATCGCGCTGGGCCTCGACGAAGCCGCCGACACCGGCACTGACCTTGGCATGCCACTTCCCGATCGATCCCATCAGGTCCGCACCCAGCCCATGCCGGCGGCGGCCATCGGCGGCCAGGCCGACACGGTTGACCGTGAGGTCAGGAAACTCCTGTAGCAGCCGCTGCAGGAGATCAGTGGGGTCATCCGCCTGCGCCCCGCCTTCGCTGCCGTCGAGCAGCGCGTCCACCAGCGCCGAGAACTCGGCCCGCAGTTCGGGCACCGGCCGGCCGATGCGCGGCAAGCGCAGGGAGATGCCCTGCATCTCGGCGTCCTCCCTTCCGTACAGCACCGTATCGACGTTCACCCCCGCCTTCGCCACGCCGATGTCCGGACCGACGAACGCGCCGACCCCCACCTGCTTAGCCACCTGGCGCTGCGATCCCAGCACCAGCTCCATGTCGTAGGGCGGCATGGCGATTTCGAACACCGCCTGGCGGCCGCGTTGCGCCCGGCCATCGATCCGGCCCCGCAGGAAGAAGGCGCTCGCCACCGCGCTGATCGATGACGTGATCTGCCGCAGCCCCACGCCGACCAGCCCGCCGCTGCTCAGCCGCAGCCGCGACGAGCCCTCGATGTTGGCGATGATGTCCTTCAATGCCGAACGCACGGTCTCGCGGGTGATCACCGGCACCCGGGTGTCGCGGCCTTGCACCTCTTCCTCGGCCCGCGCCAGGGCCTTGGAGACGGCCTGCACCCAGGGCACGTTTTGCCGCTCCAGCGCCTGGACATTGCCGGTCGCCTCGCGGGCCTCGGAAAACCATTGGCCCATCGCCTCGGCGTCCAGGCGCAGGTCGGCCAGCGCCAGCAACTGCGGCGATTGTGCCAACTGGTGCGCCAGGCCCGGCCTGGGGTCCCGCGACAGAAGGAGCGCCAGGCGGTCCGCGATGTCGGCACAGGCCGCCTCATCGAAGCCCGCCCGTTCGAACGACTGCGGTACCGGCGTCTCCAGACAATGCCGCAGCACCGCCGCGCGCAGCAACGCCTCGGGCACCCGGCCGGGGCCCGGCGAGCGCAGGTGCGGTGCGGCGTCGATCAATTGGTCCTGCAAAGCGGCGGCGGCCTCGCGCAGCGCCGTCTCGCGCGCCAGCCGGTGGCGCGCGACGGCCGGGCCCCGCTCTACGTTCTGCGTTCCGTGGCGCAGGGCCCGGAAAGGCGACTTGCCGAAGATCGGATTGCGCAGCAGGCGCCCACGTTCCGGCGTGGCACGCTCGATCCAGCGGCCGGTTTTCATGAGACGGCCGTTGATGGCCGAAAAATCTGTGCCCGGCCCGGTTTCGAACAGGTCGTTGCGCACGGCGGTCAGCGCCCACTGGTGGGGCAGGGCCGCGGCCACATCGCCCACCATCCGCGCCGCGGCACAAGCGACGGCCTTGCCCGTCAGCGTGTCCAGGGCCGGCTCGCTGGCCAGGATGGCGGCAGGGTCGCCCCGCTCGGCGCGCCCGGGCGGCATCGCCGTTGCGGCCTTGAGCAGCAGCGCGAAGTCCCGGCTGTGCGCCGCATCCACAGGGCGTGCCACGACGGCCTGGAGTACGTCCAGGCCCATGGGCGTGTCGGCCAGGGCGGCTGCCACCTGCCACATCGCCCGCCGTGCCGCCAAGGTGGCATCGCTCGGCAGGCCCGCATCGGAGCGCCGCGGCGAGCCCGGCAGCGACCGGTCAGGGCCGCCATCCAGCGAAGCCGAGGGCGTGTGATAGACCGAACCCCCTTCCATCGACGAGGCCGATGGCGAGCGCGAGACCGGGCGCGACAAGGGAGCCGGCTCCTCGTCGCCCCCATGCAAGGAGCCTGCGGGCGTGTAGAAGACCGAGGCTGCGTCGTCGTCCGGCGCACCGGCCCGCTGCTGCCAGGCCGCGGCGATTTCCTGCTGCGGATCGAACTCCTGCAGGAGTTCCAGCGCGCCCAGCGCCAGTGGTGCGTCGCCGCCCGTCGCGGCGGCCAGGGCTTCGGCCAGGATCACGGTGGGCGCGCCAGGAAGCCCCGGAATCGGTGCCATGCCCGAAAAATCCATCTCGGTCAGCGCGAGCGCGAGATCCGCCGCCACGCCGAAACGCTGCCCGCCCGGTCCGAACAGCGCCTTCATCAACGCGGAGCCGTCGGGCTCGGCCTGTGCCATGGCATCGAGCAGCACATGGGTGGCTTGGGGCTGGGCGGCAGCGGCCTGCGCGGCGGCCGGGGCGTTGGCGTGGCCAGCGGCCTCATTCCTGTCCGGCAAGGCGCCACGCGGCGGCAGAGTCGATGCCGCCGCGTGGGCGCGCCGGCGCGCCGGGCCGTCCAGGGGCGGCCGCACCGCGGCACTGGGGATCGATGGCGTCTGCTGTTTCTGGCCCACGGGCGTATCAACGCTGAAGCGGGCCAGACCGAAGCGGTTCGAGAGTTTGGAGAGCAATGACATGCGTGGCATCGTCTTGCCCCGCCCGCCGGCTTTTTTTGGAAGTCCCGAAGCCCCCGCCCGGGAAGCGAATCCACTCCCTGGTGAAAAACCGCATTTCGATATACGGAAAACGTTGGCAATCCACGCCCGGCCGCTTTTCAGACGGACTTGTCCTGCGTTTTCCCAGGCGTCGCAGCCGATACCGATACCGCCACGTCGCCGTGGCCATCCGTGGTGAAGCCGTGGTAGCTGGGGCGCTGCGTGAGCCCTTGTTCGGCTCGAATCGTGTTTTCCGTGGGCTCGGCGCCGGCATAGGCGCCAACGCCGACCGTGCGCAGCTCTGCGGGCAGCAGTGAACGGGGGATCGGCGATTTCGCGACAGGATGCAGGTAAAGGGTTTCGTCGGCCGTGCGCGCGGGATGGATGCCGTGCAGGCTGTCTCGGGCATGAATCAACTCATGCGCCAGCGTGGCGACGTAGTCCTCGGGGCTGGGCTCTCCTTCGCCGGACTCCGGCGTGGGATACCGCCATGCGACCTCGGGGTCTGTATAGACCCACGCTTCATCGGCACCGGGCGTTTCACGGCCGGGCAAAGGCGCCGCCGCCACGACCGGCATGAACGCACTGGGCGCGCGCCGCTCGCTCAGGTAGGCGTCGATGTCCTCCAATTTGTTCAAGCCGATACGTTCCTGCGTGGCGTCGTCGCGCCGGAACGAGCGCACATGGACCTTGCCATTCTGGGCAGGGGTCAGGACCACCCGCTTGCGCGGAGCCATTGCGGTGATGGCCTCGATCTGCCGCAGCAGCGCACGACCCGAATCCCGCGAGGCCAGTTGCTGCAGCGCGGGGCCGCTTCCATCTTGGGTCGCCCTCGTCGAGGTGCGGATGAATATGCCAGGAAAGGCACTCGGCTGGATGGGCATGGCTCCCCTCGCTCGAAAAAGGGCAAATTGAAACGCCACGGGGTGATACCGGTCACCACGAATGCGAACGCGCCGCCGGAATGCCGAACCCGGCTCTGCCCGCCTTCCTCCCGCCCTGCGACCGTGCCGGCAGGGGCTCCGACCGCCGGGCACCACTGTGGAGACCCTCCCGCAGCATGCACCGCATTGGTTCATGCCCGCACCGCCCCGCCGGGGGCAGAGCCTGGAACCGGGCATCGATCTTGCTGATCGGGATGCCATCGACCGACACGACCGGAGACCCCATGCACAAACGTTCCCTCCTGAAAGCCGTGGCGGCACTGGCCGCCGCCAGCGCGTTCACCCTGGCCCAGGCCCAGACCTTGACGCCCATCAAGTTCCAGCTCGACTGGCGCTTCGAAGGGCCGGCCGCGTTCTTCCTGCTGCCCACGGCCAAGGGCTACTTCAAGGAGGCCGGGCTGAACGTGACGGTGGACGCGGGCAACGGCTCCGGTGGCGCCGTGCAGCGCGTGGCCTCGGGCACCTACGACATGGGCTTCGCCGACCTGGCCGCGGTGATGGAATTCCACGCCAACAACCCCGACGCGCAGAACAAGCCCGTGGCCGTGATGATGGTCTACAACAACACGCCGGCCTCGGTCATGGCGCTCAAGAAGAGCGGCATCGCCAAGCCCGCCGACCTGGCCGGCAAGAAGCTGGGTGCCCCGGTGTTCGACGCCGGCCGCCGCGCCTTCCCCATCTTCGCCAAGGCCAACGGCATCGGCAACGTGCAATGGACCGCCATGGACCCGCCGCTGCGCGAGACCATGCTGGTGCGCGGCGACGTGGACGCCATCACCGGCTTCACCTTCACCTCGCTGCTGAACCTGGAAGCGCGCGGCGCCAAGGCCAGCGACGTGGTGGTGCTGCCCTATGCCGACTTCGGCGTGAAGCTGTACGGCAACGTGATCATCGCCAGTCCCAAGCTGGTCAAGGAGAACCCCGAGGCGATCCGCGCCTTCCTCAAGGCCTTCACCAAAGGCGCGAAGGAGGTCATGGCCAACCCGGCCGCCGCCATCGCCTCCGTGAAGGAGCGCGACGGCATCGTGAACGTGGCCCTGGAAACCCGCCGCCTGCAGCTGGCCATCGACACCGTGGTCAACAGCGCCGACGCGCGGGCCGAAGGCTTCGGCCAGGCGAAGCCGCAACGCCTGGCGCTGATGGCCTCGCAGGTGTCCGACGCCTTCGCCACCAAGTCCCGCGTGAACGCCGAGACGGTGTGGAACGGCAGCTTCCTGCCGCCGGCGGCCGAGCTGAACATCCTGCCCAGGAAGTGATGGCACCGGAGGCCGGCCCATCGGGGTCAGCCCCCCGGCCCTCCCGAGCCCGCCACACGCCAACCGGCAATTGCTACAAATTTAATAGCAATATGCCCTAGTACTGATTGTGCTGGCGGCCCTTTTCACTCCGAACCCTTCTTTCATCCCATGCAGGCCGACGACACCTATTTCGTGGATTTTCGCGATGTCTGGCTCGCCTACAACGAAGAGTTGCTGCGCGCCAACCACTTTGCGGTCGAAGCCATCGACCTGCAGGTGCGCCGCGGCGAGTTCATCGCCATCGTGGGGCCCTCGGGCTGCGGCAAGTCCACCTTCATGAAGCTGGCCACCGGGCTGCGCATGCCGTCGATGGGCAAGATCCGCATCGACGGCCAGCCCGTGACCGGCCCGCTCAAGATCTCGGGCATGGCCTTCCAGGCGCCCTCGCTGCTGCCCTGGCGCACCACCGTCGCCAACGTGTTGCTGCCGCTGGAGATCGTCGAGCCGCACCGCAACCAGTTCAAGGCCCGCCGCAAGGAATACGAGGCCCGCGCGCGCGCCCTGCTGCAGAAGGTGGGCCTAGCCGGCTATGAAGACAAGTTCCCCTGGCAGCTGTCGGGCGGCATGCAGCAGCGTGCCAGCATCTGCCGCGCCCTCATCCACGAGCCCAAGATGCTGCTGCTGGACGAGCCCTTCGGCGCGCTCGACGCCTTCACGCGCGAGGAGCTGTGGTGCATCCTGCGCGACCTGCAGGCCGAGCAGCAGTTCAACGTCATCCTCGTCACGCACGACCTGCGCGAGAGCGTGTTCCTCGCCGACACCGTGTACGTGATGAGCAAGAGCCCCGGCCGCTTCGTGGTCAAGCGCGACATCGAGCTGCCGCGCCCGCGCGAGCTGGAACTGACCTACACCAAGGAATTCACCGACATCGTGCTGGAGCTGCGCGGCCACATCGGCGCCCTGCGCAAGACCGGCGGGGAGATCACGCAATGAACGCGCTGCACAAGAAACGGGTGGAGCGCTGGTCGCCCTGGGTTTTGCTGTTCACGGTACTCGTGCTGTGGCAGGTGATCTGCTCGGGCCTGGGCGTGTCGGAGTTCATCTTCCCGAGTCCCTGGGCGATCTGGACGCAGTTCGTGGAGTTCAAGTGGATCATCGCGGGCCACGCCTGGCGCACCTTCTGGGTCACCATGGCCGGCTTCGGCATCGCCATCGTGGTCGGGGTGCTGCTGGGCTTCGTCATCGGATCGTCGCGGCTGGCGTATGCCGCCGTCTACCCGCTGATGACCGCCTTCAACGCCCTGCCCAAGGCGGCCTTCGTGCCCATCCTCGTCGTGTGGTTCGGCATCGGCGTGGGGCCGGCCATCCTCACGGCTTTTCTCATCAGCTTCTTTCCGATCATGGTCAACATCGCCACGGGCCTGGCCACGCTGGAGCCCGAGCTGGAAGACGTGCTGCGCGTGCTGGGCGCCAAGCGCTGGGACGTGCTCACCAAGGTCGGCCTGCCGCGCTCCCTGCCGTACTTCTACGGCTCGCTCAAGGTGGCGATCACCCTCGCCTTCGTGGGCACCACCGTGTCGGAGATGACCGCTGCCAACGAGGGCATCGGCTACCTGCTGATCTCCGCCGGCTCGTCCATGCAGATGGGCCTGGCCTTCGCCGGCCTGATGGTGGTGGGCGCCATGGCGATGGTGATGTACGAGCTGTTCAGCGTGCTGGAAAAGCACACCACGGGCTGGGCGCACCGGGGGTCGCAAGGGGAGTGAGGCCGCCGCGCAGCACCGAGCCGACCGTAGGGAGCGATGTGCATCGCTCTGCGCAGGCCAATGAAACCCGTCTGCTTACGCGTTGGCCCTGGCGTTGACCATTTGGGCAAAGACGGCATTGGTACGCCTCCATTGCTCTGCGCTCAATCCGCTGTTCTGGATCGCGGAATCGATCTGCAGCAGCAACTGCTCACGGTCAGGATGGTTTTGAAGAGGTTGAACCGCGTGCCGCGCAGCCACCAGCAGCCTGCCCCGGTCGGTCCATCCCGAATGGTTTTGTGCTGCGTGGATAGCGCGGCCAATGGCCAATGAAACTTCGTCGTTTGGCGTGCCTGGATTGATACCCAGCAAGGCATGAACCCCCTCGATGGAATGCATGACATCGCGTTCGCCACGGGGCAACGCCTGATGGAGGGTTTGCGAAGCCTGACGAAGCGCCGAACGCCCCGTCCTGGGCAGCAAGCTGCCGATGTGGTGCTGCACCTCGCCAGGCAAACGGTTGAAAGGCCCGCTTTCCTCACTACCGCCACTGCTGCTGCGCCTGGGACTGATCGGCAATGGGGTTGCATTGGCGTGGCTGCTACTGCTGCGCCGCGGCTCCTCAGCAGAAGGCCGAACCGATTCGGCGGAAGAGTTCTGGCGGCTGATCCGGCCACTGCCAGATACCGTAGGCGTGCAGCATGCGTTTCCCATTTCGATTCCTCAAAGCAAAGGGAATACCTTATCCCAGCCCTCATCTTGGACATGGGCAAAGGCGAACCATTCGCACGCCATCCGAAACCGGGAGGGGCGAGGTATCCGCTGGCCCCGGCAATCTGCAGCTTTCCAGCTTAATTCGGAATATCCATGGGCGCTGTTGCACAAATCGAATTGCAGACGGCATGACCCCAACCCCAGACGGACCTATGCCACAGCAGTCACCGACACGGTGTGAGGACGGCCGATCTGACTGAACCGATTGAGCAAGGCCACGCGGACATGCAGCTCCACAACCTGGCGGTCGAACGTGCGCGCGATCACCCGTTCGCCCAGTCGCTTGAAGCAGTGCATCTTCGTCTCCACAAGGCTGCGCCGGTGGTAGCCGCTCCACTTCTTCCAAATGCCGCGACCCAGGCGCTGGCACGCCCGAATGGCCTCATTACGATGCGCCGAGCCCGGACTCGACTTCTTCCAATGGCTGGCGTTCTTGCGGGGCGGGATCACCGCCATCGCGTGCCGCTCGGCAATGGCGTCCAGGCAGGCGCGCGTGTCGTAGGCGCCATCGGCACTGACGCTTTCGATGGATTCGTCAGTGGGAATCTGAGCCAGCAACCCGGGCAACATCGGCGCATCCCCAATGGCGTTGCTGGTCACCTCGATGGCGCGTATTTCCAGCGTCTGCGCGTCGATGCCCAGATGGACCTTGCGCCATTCGCGCCGGTATTCAGCACCATGCTTCTTGCGTTTTCACTCTCCTTCGCCCAGGAACTTGATGCCGGTGCTGTCCACCAGCAACTGCAGCGGCGAGTTGGTTCGCTGGTAGCTCAGTTCGACCTGCAAGGTCTTTTGGCGCCGGCAAACAGTGCTGAAGTCAGGTACCGGCCAGTCCAGCTTTGCCAGCCGCAGCAGGCTCTGCACCATGCCCAGCGCCTGTCGCAAGGGCTGGCCGAACAGGCACTTGATGCTCAGGCAGAACTGGATTGCTGCGTCCGAGAAGGTTCGGCTGCGTCCACGCCTGCCGGTCGGCGTGCCAAACCACTGCATGCCCTCATCTAGCCACATCGTCAACGAGCCTCGCGCTTTCAGCGCCGCGTTGTACGCCTTCCAGTTCGTCGTGCGGTACTTGCTCCGCTGCCTGTTCTTCGTCTCTGTCACGCAGTCAGTCTACGGGCATCAGCATCGCGATTTGTGCAACAAAGCCCCTGGAACCGGAGCGGCTGCTCCACCAGATTGAGGCTCTGGACCTCTCCGCTGGCCGCCAATGCCAGCGGTCTTTCACTCGCGGTGAACACCGCTGCTTCCCCATCGGTGCCCGTCCCCGTGCGCAGCATCTTCAGCGCCTGCGCCTGTCCCCACACCTTATAGCTGGCCGCCCACACGATCCGCCCCGCCTCGTCCGTCAGCTCCTGCGGCGCCCCGATCTGGTCGCACTGGTAGTAGTAGATGGCGAAGTCTTTGTCTTCGGCTTTCTCATTTGCTACATCTTTTGTAGCAATATGCCCTAGTACTTCTTGCACTGGAGCCTGTTTCGCCTCCGACTCCAGCTTGGCCAGCGGCACGAAGCTGTCCGGCTCGTACAGGTATTCGCTGACTTTGCTGCCCCGTATTTCTCCCGCGAGCAGGTCGCCGTCATAGACGAACCGGGTCTTGCCGAAGGCGTCCGTCTTGTCGATACGCCGCCCCAGCGCGTCGTAGCGGTAGCGCGTGGTCTGCACGGTGGCGGGCGGCTCGGTCTGGACCTGCCCAGCCTGCACGGCTTTCGGCATCGGCCGCTCCCGGTAGCGCGTGACGGTGGCCTCCACGATCTGGTGTTCCGCGCTGTACCGGTAATCCTGCACCGTGTGCCAGCCCACCAGCCGTTGCACAACGTTGTCGTGCAGGTCGTAGGTGAACCGCAGGTCCTGGTACACCGTGAGGCGGTTGGTGGGGACTTTCTCGCGCTCGTGGCTCACGCCGCCTGCGCTTTGCTCGCCGCCCCGGTTGGGGTTGAGCAGGTTGCCGGCCGGATCGAACGTGAATTGCTCGCGGTCTTCTCCCTGCTGCGTACCCTGCGTCGTGCTCCGCGTGCCTTTGTGCGCCGACAGGATGCGGCCCAGCGCGTCGTAGCGGTATTCGCTGGCGCCCCGCAGGCTGTCCTGCGTGGCCGTGAGGTTGCCGCCCCGGTCGTACTGGTAGTGCCGCGCGATCCGGTGGCCTGAAGGAAGGTGTGGCAGACGGGCCAGCAGGTCGGGCAGGCCCGCTGGGCCGGGCGTGGCGGTTGGGGTGTCCCGGTCCCGCAGCGACTGCGCCGTGGCTGCGCCGGGCAGCGTCTTCAAGGCGGCTTCCCGGCTCACCTTGTGCGCCACCAGCCGGCCCATGGGGTCCAGGCCGTAGCGGCTGGTCAACGCCCCTTGCGTGCGCGAGATCTCCTGGTGCAGCGCATCGCGCTCCATGTCGCTGACGGTGTGGCCATCCACCCGGATCTGGTGCAGGTGCCCGGAGCCGTAGTACAGCCATTGCACGCTCTTGCCGCTGGGCAGCACGCTGGCGATCCGGTTGCCCAGGAGGGCGTCGGTGATGTCCGTGGGCAGGTTAGGCGCGTTGTAGCGCAGCCGCGTGGATCGCCGTGCGGTCGTTGACATTCACACATGGGCAGGCCGCGGAGTCACGGGACGATAACTGGCAAGCATCTGTTGGCGTCCGTGATGGGGCTTCCTCGGGTGTTTAGGGAAGCGATCGCCATGGCCAGCAGGTCGTGGTGGTAAGTCAAGGTAGTCAGGTAATTGCGCATCACCATCCCGCCCAAGACGATACCCACCAGTGCGGCCAAGCCGCAGGCTATGGGGAGCCTCTCACAACCCCATGTTTGACGAATCCGAATAGGGAGGAGTGGGCGCCAGTAGCCGTTTGAGCGTGATGAGGCCCAGCAACGGTCTGCGCCTGGGTGCATGAGGGGCCTTGCAGGCCCGGTGGCTCAGGCTTTCACCGTTTGCAGGCGCACTTGTGCCTTGCCAGTGGCGGGCTTGAAGAAAGCATCCACGCCCCGATGCAGGAACCAGGCCAGTCGCTTCATGTTGTAGCAGGCGGCCATCATCGTCATCCCCACCGTGGCGCGCGCCTGTCCGATGGTGCGCACGAACTTGCCCCCCAGGTGGCGGATACCGGCGAACACGTGCTCCACCTTGGCTCGTTTCTTTGCGATGCGCTGGTTGCGCCCCTTCTGGCATTCGCTCTGTGGTCGGCCCGCCTGCGCACGGCGCTGCATCGCATCCACGAATCCCAGCACTTTCAGCATCTGGCACCTTTGGCGGCTCGGGTAGGCTTTGTCCGCATGCACTGCCCGCCCGGTGTTGTGCATGTCCAGCACCTCATCGAAGTGGTGCCCGTCGTGCTCGCTGGCCGTGCCCGTGGCGAGGCGGCGGATGAAGCCGTGCTTGAGGTCCACGCTCACGCTGAGCTTGTAGCCGAAGTGGCTTTTGCCGTGCTTCTTCGTGTGCGTGGCCTCCACATCCTTTTGCCTGCGTCGCGCTTGGCTCCAGTCCGGCTGCCCGCCTTGTGCCAGCGTTCGCCGCTCCTGCTGGCCGATGTGCTGTCGGGGCGCGGGCACCAGCGTGGCATCAATGGCCTGCCCGCCCCGGGCGATGTAGCCGTGGCGCTGCAGTTGGGCATCCACCCCCTGGAACAAGGCCGTTGCCCCGCCCACGCCAAGGCGCTCGCCAAAGCGCCAGATCGTGTTGCGGTCCGGCACGTTCATCGCATCCTGCAACAGGCAAAACCGCTGGTAGCTCCCCCGGTCCAGCAACTGATACTCCATCTGCTCATCGGACAGGTTGTACAGCCGCTTCAACACCAGGATGCGCACCATCACCTCGGTGGGGTAGGCGGGCCGACCGCCCCGGCGGCCACCCCCGCGTTCGATCAAGGCATCCACCAGCCGGGCCAGTTCTGCGAAGTCGATGTGCCGCGCGATCACCTGCAGCGGATCGCCCACCTCATCTCTCTTGTGTTGGCGCGAGGCCTCAGCGAACAGGTCGAACTTCAGGGCGCTACGGGGAGTGATCATGGCAAAGGATGGAGCACGCATTCTCGATCAACAAGGGACCGGATGGGTTTTGAGAGGTTCCCTATGGGGAAGGCTATCCAATGATCAAAATAGGTGAGCTTGTTTTCAAGATTGGCAAGGGTCAATTCTTTCCAAACTGTGGACGCCAACCCAAGGACAGCAAAAAGCGCCACTTTATCGGGGGAGCCGAAGAACAGGGACAGCCTGGCTTTGATCCGTTTGATTTGAATGCCCTTCCATTGCTGGGCCAGCACCAGGATTTCCTGGGGATGGGCTTTCAAGGATTCGACGTGCTTCAAATCGTTCTTGGCATCCAACAGTAGCATTGCCTCGAATTCTTTTTTGAACGAAATTATTAATGGTAAACCCGATAGGATTTGGAGCAGCAGGCCCAAAAGCACCGGAACCATGCAGAGTACATACAAAATGTTTGCCGTTGCTCGAACCTCGCTTCGAAGCTTGAGTTCTGGAAAGAACCAGACCATTGCGGCCAATGACACCAGAAGAATAAAAAAGACGCACGATGCACCCGTCGTGAAATTTGAGAGCATCAACACCCGGGATTCAAAGGTGCTTCGTTTTTCCTTGGAGGACAAGGGGTGCAACTGATTCACATGACTCAGGATTTTTATTATTTCCGTCATTGGTTTTCAAACCTCCCACTTCAGAACACCGCTCTGCAGCCTCTACATCTTTCACCTTGTTTTCAACAAGAGATGTAATGCCAATTATAATATTTTGCAGCAGTAGCTAATATCATGAACCTTGGTCTGCACACAAAATTGCAAAGAATATACCAGACACACCAAAATCATTACTCAAATTTAAATTTGATTTTTTCATCATCCGGCAGGTCTTTTATCTGCAATGCAATGGAAGCTCGCGACCGCATCGCCATAACCGCCTCAGCCGCATACAAATTTTCAACTTCAAAATCACCTCCAAAAACAAATGGCATTTTAGGTACCAAGCGGAATCTATCAGGCAACGGGCCATTTATTCTTTGCCACTCATTTGCGAGAGAGTGTCCAGTATAAAAATCATAGTCATCCAAGACTTCTTTAGCCCACCCATCAACCGTCTTTGAAATCAACTCCAATTCACCGGTTTCAGGATCAAAAGAAGACACTCCTTCCTCAGATGCTACAAATTGGATTCCAAACAAATCTTCTGCAAAAACCAAACCTTTGGGATTTAGAGATTTATAAAAATCTCTCCAGAGCAAAGGATCATTCCACTCCGCAATTGACCAGTCAGCTCTTTGCAATCCGGAACCCATAATATGCAAAGCCGATTCAAACGCATATCCCCCATTAATTTTGCTTAAGAAATAACTCAACTCCGTAACCATTTGTTCTGGAATTTTAAAATCCCTCAAAAATTCTAAATCGCATGAAGCGCTAGAGCTGGAGGTGCTAATTTTCACGAGTTTTTCGACATTCTTAAATTGCATCATTTCACCTTTATTTTCACCTTTGTTCCATCCGGATATTTCTTACACTGGTGGCCCATGCATGAGCCCGCGCCTCTGTTATCACAGGGATCAATATGCTTGACATCAGCCCCAGTTCCACCCTCCTTAAACATTGCCGGAGGATATTCATCACGATCTTTATTAACTTTTGTTTTTATTCCTTTAAGAGACGCTTTACGTCGCGCCTTTGCGCCTGGGCGATCAATTGTCACCTCATCAGGATGACCTGCCGCTATCGCGTCTTTAACGTGCTGGGCTGTTTCCGGATATTTACTACTGTCAATCGTGATGCAAGGGAGAGAACAACCACAGGTTTTTGTTGTGCTTCTCTTTCTCTTTCTTTGCAGCCCTACAGGATCAATCCATTCCAGAGGGTTATTCGCATATAAAAAGCTATTGAGGCCGCCTTCCAGATCAATAGGATCCTGATGAATGAACCGCCCCGTCACCGGATCGTAGTACCGGAAGCGGTTGTAATGCAGCCCCGTTTCCCCGTCGAAGTACTGCCCCTGGAATCGGAGCGGCTGCTCCACCAGGTTGAGGCTTTAGACCTCTCCGCTGGCCGCCAATGCCAACGGTCTTTCATTGGCCGTGAACACCGCTGATTCCCCATCGGTGCCCGTCCCGGTGCGCAGCATCTGCAGCGCCTGTGCGTCTGCCCCCACACCTTGTAGCTGGCCGCCCACACGATCCGCCCCGCCTCGTCCGTCAACTCCTGCGGCGCCCCGATCTGGTCGCACTGGTAGTAGTAGATGGCGAAGTCTTTGTCTTCGGCTTTCTCATTTGCTACATCTTTTGTAGCAATATGCCCTAGTACTTCTTGCACTGGAGCCTGTTTCGCCTCCGACTCCAGCTTGGCCAGCGGCACGAAGCTGTCCGGCTCGTACAGGTATTCGCTGACTTTGCTGCCCCGTATTTCTCCCGCCAGCAGGTCGCCGTCATACACGAACCGGGTCCTGCCGAAGGCGTCCATCTTGTCGATGCGCGCCCCAGCGCGTCGTAGCGGTAGCGCCTGGTCTGCACGGTGACTGCAGGCTCGGCCTGCACCTGGCCGGCAGCAGGCACCGATTGCAGCGCAGAGCGCTCTCTAACATCGTTATTTCGTTACAACGAATTGGCGCCTCAGTTAATTTGATCAAGGCCTACGTGGATCTACTATCGAATAGCTAGCTCCCTCTATAATCTCGTCAAATTTTTCAATCCCCTCATTACTAATAATATCAACTTCTTTCTTGCTGATTGGAATCAACCATAAAACAGGCACGGATTCAACCCCCACCTTTATATCATCTAGTTTTTCACTTTCTCCACGCAACTCATCTATCAACAGAGCTTTTGTACTCCATTTATCGGGAGCAATTTCGCTTTCTGGCATAACTATTGGAGTTATGGAATTTTTTGCATTTTCAATATGATGCGCAATTAAATCAACAATATATCCAAAAATTCTATCCGAAGACTCCCCCCCTAAATCAGAAGTAAGCGCAAGCATCCATTCAGCAGAAACAGGTGAACCAGACGGACGA
This sequence comes from Acidovorax sp. GBBC 1281, assembly GCF_028473645.1. Lineage (NCBI taxonomy): Bacteria > Pseudomonadati > Pseudomonadota > Betaproteobacteria > Burkholderiales > Comamonadaceae > Acidovorax > Acidovorax sp. GBBC 1281. Next base: position 1,226,271 of record NZ_CP097269.1, on the reverse strand, counting down.
AGCGCGGTTGACAAGCCTATTGTTGCAAATCTGGATACATCAGATCTTTTTCCTGCTGGAAAATAATATATCTCCACATAGGTTTTTCTTGATGATTTTGAGGTTATGACCCTGTACTCGGGCATACCCCATTCATGCATGTAATGCCCTAAAATTATGCTCCGCCTTACATCAAAGGATAATTTCTCATCTCGAGAAAACCATTCAATATCATTAACATCCATCTTTTCGCCTTGATTTTCTAGGTTTAAATTGAGGGCCTGTGTCGGTTCTATATTGCTGCGTATGACTCATTGTGCCACCTTCAGCTTTTTGGCAAGGCAAACACACCAAACTATCAGCAGTGGAGTTATATAAATCATTTCTACCGGCTTGATCTGTATTAAAACCTAAATTATTGTGAGTTTCCACCAAAGGAGGTGAATGCTGAACCGACGTGTTTCCCGGTCCTAACTGGCAACTACATATTGCACAAGCAATATTTCCATCTGAACCTTTTTGCTTCTCTTCAAGCTCTGTTCTCGTTTTTTTCCTGACGCGCGATGGATAGAGCTTTTCTCGAATTCCAGGTCCACTACGTTTCGCAAGTCCGAAAGGATCTAACCAGCCGCTGGTATTTGCAGCGTAAACAAAGAAGTTTGTACCGCCAAATAATCCAATCGGGTCCTGATGCACAAACCGCCCCGTCACCGGATCGTAGTACCGGAAGCGGTTGTAGTGCAGCCCCGTTTCCCCATCGAAGTACTGCCCCTGGAATCGGAGCGGCTGCTCCACCAGGTTGAGGCTTTGCACCTCTCCACTGGCCGCCAATGCCAACGGTCGTTCATTCGCGGTGAACACCACCGCTTCCCCATCGGTGCCATTCCCCGTGCGAAGCATCTGCAGCGCCTGCGTCTGCCCCCACACCTTGTAGCTGGCCGCCCACACGATCCGCCCCGCCTCGTCCGTCAACTCCTGCGGCGCCCCGATCTGGTCGCACTGGTAGTAGTAGATGGCGAAGTCTTTGTCTTCGGCTTTCTCATTTGCTACATCTTTTGTAGCAATATGCCCTAGTGGTATTTGCGCTGGAGCCTGTTTCGCCTCTGACTCCAGTTTGGCCAGCGGCACGAAGCTGTCCGGCTCGTACAGGTATTCGCTGACTTTGCTGCCCCGTATTTCTCCCGCCAGCAAATCGCCGTCATAGACGAACCGGGTCCTGCCGAAGGCGTCCGTCTTGTCGACGCGCCGCCCCAGCGCGTCATAGCGGTAGCGCGTGGTCTGCACGGTGGCTCCAGGCTCGGCCTGCACCTGGCCGGCAGCAGGCACCGATTGCAGCGCGGGACGCTCCCAGTAGCGCGTAACGGTGGCATGCACGATCTGGTGTTCCGCGCTGTACCGGTAATCTGCACTGTGTGCCAGCCCACCAGCCGCTGCACAACGTTGCCGTGCAGGTCGTAGGTGAACCGCAGGTCCTGGTACACCGTGAGGCGGTTGGTGGGCACTTTCTCGCGCTCGTGGTTCACGCCGCCTGCGCTTTGCTCGCAACCCCGGTCAAGACTACAGCCCGACAATCGAGGAAGATACGTTGGAGGTCCTTGTTTCTTGCCGCACTCAACTCGGAATATCCATGCACAGCCTAATGCCCGCCAAAGAATCGGGCATATTTTGCAGGGGGATTTGAAGCTCCGTAGAAAGCATCGCCCATTGCGCTGGACCTTGGAATGGATAGAAACCGGAAGCACCGCCCCTCACCATCACGCCATTGCGGCCCTCCACCTTGGTCATCGCTGCCAAACCGAGCCCTGCGATTCCAAAAAAATTGGAGGCTTTCTTATTCTTCGAAGCACTCCCGAAAGACGTCAGGCAGACATTTTTTGAAAGATCGCCCCGGGGCAACTTATCTCCGCCAATGAAAATATTCGACCGCAGCTCTTTTGCCACATATTCCCACTCATGGTCCCACGGTAAGCGGTAGCCGCTTTTTCTCAAGAATTTTTCAGTCTCGCTGGTTGACAAATAGATGGGGTAAGGCCCCTCTTCTGTCGAAAAATCAGGCCGTTCCAAATCGCCAGACAAATCGATATTTTCTTCCGCCACCCATTCAAAAAGCGGAAACCTGCTCATCAGAAATGGGCGTACGGCTTTCTCCTCTGGTGAGACACGGCCCTCCACCAAGGTTTTCAGCATTTGCCATTCATCTGGAGAGCACAAAGCCTGAATTGCTTTTTTATGCGCATCGCTCATGCCGTAATCAAAAAACCCACCGAAAACTAAGCTCAAGGGGGTTTCGTATTCCTCGTCATAGAAGCACGGAATATCCACTTTCGACTGACTTTTAGATTCAATTGAACGAAAGGGCTCAGCCAATTGAAAACGATCAGGCAGCCTTTCCAATATCTCATCACAGATATACTCTTGTCGCTCTGCAGTTTGCGACATCCACGACTGCAGTGAATCAATCTCAGAAAAATTACTCATGATCTCTTTTTTTTTCCCAGAGCACAAACGCCCGCAGCCTTTTTAGAGTTTGACTTGGCCCTAGCCTTCTTAGCCGCATCACCTGCTTCCCACACTTTACCATCCCAAGTATATTTAATACCAGCAACTTTGCCACTATTTACGGCCGTATTCATAGCTCCCTTGCAGTGGGAGCATGGCGCATACTGCCCATCCATTTCTATGGAATCTTCTGGAGAATAATTTCCTTCATTCAAAGCCTTCCTTTCAGTATGTGTAACCAAGGTGCAGAGCGGATAACCTAACGCCTTATCCTCTTCAGTCATCCCACCACTGACATAATCCTGCTCAGATTTAACCGCACCATCCTTCCCCTTGACTTTGGCTTTCAAATTGTGGGGGGGACGCCTTGCTAGACCAAGAGGATCAAACCAACTCCAAGGATTCGGAGAATATTCATAGAAATTTCCTCCCCCAGCAAAACCGATAGGATCTTGATGTACAAAACGCCCAGTCACCGGGTCGTAATAACGGTACCGGTTGTAATGCAGCCCGGTTTCACCATCAAAATACTGCCCCTGAAACCGCAGCGGCTGCTCCACTAAATTGAGAGCCTGGAGATCGCCCTGGGCCGCGAGAGTCAATGGCCGGTCACTTGCAGTGAACACCGCAGCTTCCCCATCGGTGCCTGTGCGAAGCATCTGAAGCGCCTGCGCCTGCCCCCACACCTTATAGCTGGCCGCCCACACGATCCTTCCCGCCTCGTCCGTCAACTCCTGCGGCGCACCTACTTGGTCGCACTGGTAGTAATAGACGGCAAAGGATTTTGCCTCAGACGATTCATTTGCTACATTTTCCATAGCAATATGCCCTAGTACTTCTTGCACTGGAGCCTGTTTCGCCTCCGACTCCAGCTTGGCCAGCGGCACGAAGCTGTCCGGCTCGTACAGGTATTCGCTGACTTTGCTGCCCCGTATTTCTCCCGCGAGTAGGTCGCCGTCATACACGAACCGGGTCCTGCCGAAGGCGTCCGTCTTGTCGACGCGCCGCCCCAGCGCGTCATAGCGGTAGCGCGTGGTCTGCACGGTGGCTCCAGGCTCGGCCTGCACCTGGCCGGCAGCACGCACCGATTGCAGCGCGGGACGCTCCCGGTAACGCGTGACGGTGGCCTCCACGATCTGGTGCTCCGCGCTGTAGCGATAGTTCTGCACCGTGTGCCAGCCCACCAGCCGTTGCACGACGTTGCCATGCAGGTCGTAGGTGAACCGCAGATCCTGGTATACGGTGAGACGGTTGGTGGGCACCTTCTCCCGCTCGTGGCTCACGCCGCCGGCGCTTTGCTCGCCGCCCCGGTTGGGGTTGAGCAGGTTGCCGGCCGGATCGAACGTGAATTGCTCGCGGTCTTCTCCCTGCTGCGTACCCTGCGTCGTGCTCCGCGTGCCTTTGTGCGCCGACAGGATGCGGCCCAGCGCGTCGTAGCGGTATTCGCTGGCGCCCCGCAGGCTGTCCTGCGTGGCCGTGAGGTTGCCGCCCCGGTCGTACTGGTAGTGCCGCGCAATCCGATGGCCTGAAGGAAGGTGTGGCAGACGGGCCAGCAGGTCGGACAGGCCCGGTGGGCCGGGCATTCCGGGTGGTGGGTCCCGGTCCCGCAACGACGCCTCCGTGGCCGCACCGGGCAGCGTTTGCAAGGCGGCTTCCCGGCTCACTTTGTGGGCCACCAGCCGGCCCATGGGGTCCAGGCCGTAGCGGCTGGTCAACGCCCCTTGCGTGCGCGAGATCTCCTGGTGCAGCGCATCGCGCTCCATGTCGCTGACGGTGTGGCCATCCACCCGGATCTGGTGCAGGTGCCCGGAGCCGTAGTACAGCCATTGCACGTTCTTGCCGCTGGGCAACACGCTGGCGATTCGGTTGCCCAGGGCGTCGTAGGCGTGGCGGAAGGTGAAGTGCCTATCCACCAGGGCCTGCGCCTGGGTGGGTGCGGGTGCCTGCACGCCGTCCGCCTGGGCATCGCCCAGATGCACCTGCGTTTCCTCGACCAGTTGCGAGAGTGCGTCGTAGGCGAACCGGACCTGGGCCTGCGCGTTGGCGCAGCCGACCATGCGCCCGAGCAGGTCGTAGGTGTAGCTGGCCGCCTCTCCGTTCGTGTGGACCTTGGCCAGCAGCCGGCCCAGCAGGTCGCGCTGGAAGTGCGTGCGCTTCGGTAACGGCGCATCGGGCGCCATGTCGTACGGCGTGTCCGGCGGCTCGGCCGCATCGCGTTCGTGCAACTCGGTCAGCTCGCCCGCCGCGTTGTACCGGTAGCGCTGGATTCGGCCATCGAAGCCGATCTCCTGCACCAGGTTGTCAGCCGCGTCGTAGTGAAACTGGTACCAGGCGCCGTTCTCGTTTTGCAGCGCCACGAGCCGCCCCACCGCGTCGTAGCGGTAGCGCAGGCTTTGGCCCTGCGGGTCCTGGCGCTCCACGGGCTGGTCCAGGCCGTTGTACGCGTAGCGGGTGATGGCGCCCTTGGGGTCGGTGTAGGCCACCAAGTTGCCCTGGGCGTCGTGGTCGTAGCGGTGCTCGGCCCCGTCGGCTTGCGTTGCGATGCGCAACTGGCCCAGCGCGTCGTGCTGGTAGCGCGTGGCCTGGCCCAGGGCATCGACGCTGGCGGCCAGGTTGCCCAGGATGTCGTACTGGTAGCGGGTGGTGCGGCCCGAGCAGTCGGTGTAGGCCACCAGTTGGCCGGCCGCATCCCATTGCAGATGCCGGGTCTTGCCGTGGGCGTCCTCGATGGCAACGGGCAGGCCGCGCGGGTCGTATTGGTAGCGGGTGGCGTGGCCCAGCGCGTCGGTGTGCTCGCGCAGGTCGCCACGCGCGTCGTAGTCGTTCTTCCAGACGTGGCCCAGGGCGTCGGTGATCTCGGTGGGCAGGTTCAGCGCGTTGTAGCGCAGCCGCGTGGTGGCGCCGGCCGCGTCGGTGACAGCGGTCAGGTTGCCACGGGCATCCCATTGCCAGCGGGTGCTGCGGCCCAGGGCGTCGGTGGTCGTGTCGGGGTTGCCGGCGCGGTCCATCTGCGTCTCGGTGCGCACGGGCTGGCCGTCCGGTCCGGCTTCCGTGACGGCGACGACTTCGTTGTGCCCGTTGTAGTGGTAGCTGGTGCGCCGGCCCAGGGCATCGGTGACATGGGTGGTGCGCATCCCCAGGTCGTATTCGAAGCGGGTGTCCAGCAGGCCGGGGGTGTCGGTCCAGGTGCGCACCACGCGCCCCCCTGCGTCCAGCCGGCTCCACTGTTGGTGGTGGGTGAAGCCGTTCTTGGTGGTGTAGGCCACCATGAGGTGGTTCTCGTAGCGGTACGCCGTGGTGCCGCCCTGCGCATCGGTGGCGCTGGCGAGGTTGGCCTGGCTGTTGCCCTTGCCACCCTTGTCGCCCTCCAGGTTGCCCACGCTGTCGTAGGCATAGCGCACCAGCACCCCGCCCTGGTGTTCCACGCCATCGAGGGTGCGGGGCGCGAGGCGCACCTCGGCCAGCAGGCCGGCGTCGGTCCAGCCGAAGCGAAGCTCACGGCCGGCGCTGTCGGTCAGGCCGGCGGGGCGCGGCGCAATGCCGTCCACGCCGGTTTCGTCATAGGCCGGGTAATGCAGCGTGATGGCATTGCCGTGGCGGTCGCGTAGCCGCGCCAGGGGCAGGCGCCACTGGCCGGGCACGGGCTTGGCGAACTCGTGCCGCAGGCCGTCGGTGGACTCGACGCTGTAGTGCCCGTCTTCGTGGTGGATGAGGGTGATCTTTTCCCGCTCGTCGAAGTGGCTCTGCCCGGGCGAGAGCGGGGGCAACTGCACCCGGCGGCCCCGGGCATCGTAGTAGTGCACATGGCTGTGGACCAGGGCCAGCTCGATGCTCAAGGGCGTGCTCCACCCCCAGCCCAGCCAGCCGGGGCGCCGGTCGGCCGAGCGGTAAAAGCGCCGCCATTCCAGCGGCAGCAGGCCGGGCAAGGCAAAGTCGGTTTCCGACAGGATCTTGACGCCGGTGGCGAAGATGACCGGGTGGCAGGTGCCGAGTTCGCAGTTGGCGCCGCCCGGTGCGCCGACATGCACGTCATCGACGATCTTGGCCTGCGTGTTGGGGTTGACCTGGTTGTTCTGCCGGCTGGCAACCGCATTGATCCTGGACTTGGCGCGCTTCACGATCTTGCCGAGCACGAAGCCGATGGTGATGGCCGCCACGCCATTGGCGATCACGTCGGCGATCTGGTCGATCTTCTCGTCGGTCAGGGGCGGCGTGAGCAGGTCCTGCACCTCCTGGGCCAGCTCTGCGATCTGCATGGCGGATTCGGCCATGGCGGCACCGCCCACCACCAGATTGACGCCGGGAATGAGCTTGCCCACCAACTTGAGCGCGGGGCCGATCAGCACGCTCGGGTCGGTGAGCGACTCGCCCAGGGCGCTCAACTGGTCACCGAAGGCGCCGGGGAGCTTTTCGATGACTTTCTGGGCCAGTTGGTCGTAGGGGCCGGGCAGCGCCTTCATGGCCAGGCGCATGGCCCAGCCGGGGTTGATGACGAGGGAGTTGGATTTCGTCGTGTCGAACGAGCGGACGCTGCCCTTGCCTTCGAACTTGGTGTCGCTGCTGTAGCTGGTGGGCTCGGCCGCGCCGCCCACGACGGTGGAGCGCACGCCGGCGATGCCGCCCAGCCGATCGGGCGTGGCGGGGATGGATTCGAACCGGCTGCCGGCCACGGAGACGGGCTTGCCGTCGATCTTGAGGGTGGCCGTGCCGTTCTTGAGGCCCGGCCCGTGGGCCATGTTGAGGATCGGAACCGGCGGTCCGTTGGGCTTGGGGAAGACGGGGTTGATGGGCCCGGGAATCATGGCCGGGCTGCGCCCCTCATGGATCGCCCGGCGGTCGTTGACGTAAGTGGCCATGGGTCAGGCAGCTTCGCGGTTGCGGGTGGATGGGGATGGCATCGGTGCGCGGGTGTGGTTCCAGGTGGCGACCCAGGCGGCCGCGCGGGTGGAGAGGCCGGTCACGCTCTGCAGGCCCGCATGGCCGCTCAGCGCCACGGGCCTGTGCGGGTGGTGCAAGTCCTGCCGCATCTCGTGCAGCAGGCACAGAAGCAGCGGCGCCCAGGCGGCGCCCATCTCGCCCAGGAAGGCGGCGGGTTCCTGCATCGCAGGATGGCCGTGTTGCGCGGCGAGGGCCGCACTCAGGTTAGTGAGTTCGCTACCGCGCCAAGGGCTGCCGTCCGTGTCGCTCCAGTACGAATGCAGTGCCTCCGCCGGCAGGGTCGCGGCCTTCAGGGCCTGGATGGCAGCGTCGATGAGGCCCGCGCCGCCCAGGATGGCTTCACTGCCCACGCGCGGCGCGGCTTCCTGCCCGAAGCCCGGCGGAAACACGGTGACGTAGTTCGCCGCACAAGGCTTGCGCGCCAGCCGCACGAAAGCGGCCCCTTCCGAAGCGATGAAGCCCTCGGTGTGGCCGTTGACCTTGAGCCAGCGCCGTTCATAGAGGCAGTCCACGACGGCCGGGTCGACCAGGCTGTCCACGCCACCGAATACGACCTCGGGCACGGCGGGATGTTCGTGCAGGAAGCGGTATGCCGCAGCCAGCGCATCTGCCCCGCCCACCGACCCGCCCGTGTACAGCATCAACGGCAGGAATTCGGGGGCCACGTCGAGCGCACGCGGCAACTCCAACGCGAACCGCTGGGCATCGATGAGGCCACGCAGTTCGGGCAGTGGCTCGGGAAGCGCGATGAAGACCGGGATCGGCCGGACCAGCGGCCATGCCGCGGTGGATGCGGTGGTGGGCCCTTGCAGCGCTTCATGCAACGCGGGTGCTGCCAGCCGGACCAATCGATCGACGCCGGTGCAGTCGGGCGCGATGGCCTGCACGCGCGACACCGTGGCCTGGTGATCGATGTGGCCCTTGATGGGCTGGCGGGTGAAGGCCGCGAAGCGGCTGGCCACGGCGCTGCCGGTCTGCCAGGCACGCGTGCCGATGGGCGTGCAGGCGCCGGCGGCTGCAATGGTGAGCGGCGTCATGGTGCACTCCCGGCAAAGACGGCCCGCTCGAACACGGAGGCCGTCTGAAGCGCCAGCGCCTGCACGCCGGCCAGGTCATCGGCCTCGATCCACAGCGCGCCGCTCATGCGGGAGACATGTTCGATGTACAGCAGGCGGCGCAGCGGTGCACCCACGCACGCGGCGGCCTCTTCCAGCACGACCGATGGCCGCGGTTTGCCGATTCGCAGGGGCGGGCCGGCGCTGGGCAGCGCCGCCAGGGCCGCGTCCGCCCACTGGGCGCGGTCGCCGGCCGGGCGGGCTCGGTCGAACAGCCCATCGCAGGGAACGCCCGCCAGCAATGCCACGCTGTCGGCCAGTGCCCGGCATGCGAGTTCGTCGTCCCACAGCGTATGCGCCGCAAGCTGGCGCAGCAAGGGGCCGTCGCCGACCAGGGCGGCGGCATACAGCTGTTGCGTCCAGGCCATGGCGGGAAAGCGGCCCTCGCGCAAGGCAACGGCCAGATCGTGCCCTGCGCGCGCCGCGCAAAGGGCCAGCGCCACCGGGGAGTCGGGCCATCGCGCCAGCATCGCCTTGGCGGCCGTGGTCTCCTGCGGGCTGCCCATGAGCGCCAGGGAGATCAACCCTGCTTCGGCGTCCTCGCCTTGCTCCACGGCCCGCAGCGCCTTGGCCTCGTCGGCACGGGCCACGCAACGCCAATGGCAGAGATTCGCCAAGCCGCCGGGCAGGGGCTCGGCCATGGCGGCCATGGCATCGGCATACGCATCGGACACCGCGGGCCGCGCAATGGCGAGCCGCATCAGAAGGCGCACCAGCGACAGGTGCTGCTGCTGCACCGCCTGGCTTGCGCGCGGCGCGAGATAGCTGGCCACGGCGTCATCGAAAGCGAATCGCAAGGCATGGAAGACCGCAGCGGGGTGGGCTTGCAGATGGCCGTTCCAGAGGTCGGGGGCCACATCGGCGGGCCGGTCCAGCTGCAGCTTGAGGACCTCGATGCAGGCGTGGGCAAAAACGGCGGGGCCTTCCTGCTGCAATTCGTGCCCTGCTGCGGCGATTTCCGCATGAAAATCCGACTCCATCGCGGGCGCATGGGCCAGATGCAGCTTGAGCGAGGCCAGGCACTGAACGATGCTGTCGTCGAACACTGCCAGGGCCTCCAGCCGGTGTGCGGGCAGCGTGAGCATGTGGGTGCGGCGCCAGTACTGCGTGACCAGCGAACGCGCCATGCGCAGGGGCAATGCGCGCATGACCGGGATGTCGATGGCGCGCGCCAGGGGAAGACGGGCGACACTCACGCAGACCCCCTCGGGGCTGGCGCATGGCAAGGCCGAAAGCAAAAAGGATGCATACGATGCTGGAAAATTTGACGCCCTTCGCCGCGGAAATCCTTCCGGGCTACGGGCCAGATGGCGGGCTGCAAAAGACCGTGGTCGTCAAAGCCACGCTGGACTTTCGCAATCGGGTGGCGCCGCACGGCACGGGCTTGCCGATCCTGCGTGGCGACCAGTTCTTCGATGCACCGGGCATGGAGGGCGTGGTGCGCTTCGAAAGCGACCTGGTGCCCTTCAAGCCGCGGGTGGATGTCATCGTCAACGCGGTGGCCTACGCGCCCGGCGGCAAGCCCGTCGCCGCGTTCGATGCGGGCGTGACGGTGGGACGCGAGGCGCGCGTGGTGCGAGTCTTCGGCGAGCGCGTGTGGCGCAAGCGACTGGGCTTGTTTCCGGTGGCGGTGGAGCAGGCACCCGCGCTGCAGGTGCCCGTGGCCTATCACCTGGCCTACGGTGGGCAGGACCCTGCCGATGCACAGGCCTTCGCCCCCGCCAACCCCACGGGCCTGGGCTTCAGCGCCGGGCTGCCGCCCGATGGTTGGCCGCTGCCCCGGATCGAATGGCCGGACGAGTTGATCCACGCAGCGAGCGATACGCCCTCGCCCGCAGGGTTCGGGTGTTTCGGCCGCACCTGGCTGCCACGGCGCAAGCTGCTGGGCAGCTATGGGCCGGCGGAGTGGCAGGTGCCCGGCATCGTGGGACGGATGCCCCGATCGTTCGACCCGGCGGCCTGGAACTGCGCGCATCCACGGATGCAGTTTTCTTTCGATCAGGTGACATCCGGCACATCGATCCAGTGGCTCCACTTGAGTGCCCAGGGCCCGTCGCAGATCACCCTGCCCGATATCCGGCCCCACGTTTCCTGGACGGCTGGCGGCGGCAAGCGCCATGCCGCGTCTCCGCACTTCGACACCGTGACCATCGAGCCCGAGCATGGCCACTTCGCACTGACCTGGCGCCACACGCTGTCGCAGGAAATCCATGGCCCAGTGGAGGCGGTGCAGGTCCATCTCTGAAACGGACGGCGGCCGCCGTTCAGTTGATCCGGACTTCGGCGGCGTCGATGTCCACCAGGTCGCGCGCGTCGTGCTCAATGGTGAGGGCCACGATGCGGGCCAGCCCCTCGGCCGTCAGCCGCAGCGTCGCGGCGCCGGACGAGAGCGTGATGGAGTCATGCGACTGCAAACGGATGGACCGGTCGCTCCATGGCACGGCGGCGCAAGGCACCAGCACGGCGGTGATGACGGCGTGGCCTGCACCGGTGCGTGCCAGCAGCACCTCGTCGCCAGGCACGAGCGCAGGCAGCAGCACGCCCACGATGGCATCCAACGTCTCCGCGCCGCACGCCACGCTGTAGGCGCCCTGCCCGGCTTGCGCGCGCACCGTGGCCTGGCACATCGTGACGGATGGGGTCGCGCCTGCACCATCGCCGTGAGACGGCGAAGAAGAGAGCGAAGCATCGACGGAGGACGGTTGTGCGAGCGCCATGCGGACTCCGGTCAGGTGGGATTGACATTGGTGTTGGGCGACGCCACGGTGACGCTGGAGCTACCGGCCACGTTGATGGTCTGCCCGTTGATCTGCACGGTGCCGTCGCTGGTCATGCGCAGCACGGCCTTGCCGCATTTGATCTCGATGGCGTCGCCCACGGTCACGGACATTTCCTTGCCGACCGATAGCGTGCGCACCTCGCCGATCGTCGTGGCCGCGCTCTTGCCCACGCTCTCGGTGTAGTTGTCGGAGGTACTGTCGGTGCGGTCCTTGCCCACCTTGCTGGTCTGGCTCTGCCCCACGGTGACTGAGCGCCCCATCAGCACGTTGGTGCTCTGCGTCAGGCCCACGTTGACCACCATAGCCGCGCCCACGTTCACGTTGTAGGCCGCGCCGATGTTCATCATCTTGGCCAGCCCCACGTTCTGCAGGTAGGCGAGGCCGACGGTCTCGGTCTTGAAGCTGCCGACCTTGATCGACCAGTTGTTGCCGATCTTGTCCTTCTCGTTGCGGCCGATGGTCTTGCTGCGGTTGTTGCCGATGCTCACCGTCTCGTCGATGCCGACGTCTTCGTTCCGGTTGTCGCCGATGCTGATCTTCTCGTTGTGGTCCACCCGCTCGGTGCGGTTGTTGTGCACGGTGATGGTTTCATCGCGGTCCACGGTCTCGGTGCGGTCGCGGTGGATGACGTTGGTCTCGTCCCGGTCCACGGTCTTGCGCCGGTCGTTACCGACCCACTTGTCCTCGTCGTTCTCCACTTCGGTGAGCTGGTCCTTTTGCGCATGCAGCCACAGCTGCTCGGCCCCGGCCTTGTCCTCAAAGCGGATGGCGTTGGCATCGCCCGCACCGTTCTTCAATCCGTCTCCGAAGGCCCCGCCCTTGCTCGACTTGGTCTTGATGCCCGACTGCGTGGCGTTGGCCGGCAGCGCCCACGGCGGCATGTTGTCGGCGTTGTACACGCAGCCGGTGATGAGGGGGTAGTCCGGGTCGCCATTGAGGAAGTCGACCACGACTTCCATGTTGATGCGCGGGATGAACAGGGCCCCGAAGCCGGAGCCGGCCCAGCTGCTGGAGACCCGCACCCAGCAACTGGAGTTCTCGTTCATGGCACCCACCCGGTCCCAGTGGAACTGCACCTTGACGCGCCCGTACTGGTCGGGCCAGATCTCCTCGCCCGGCGGGCCGACGACGACGGCGGTCTGCGGGCCGGTGGTCCTGGGCTTCGGCGTGGTGCGCGCGGGGGTGTAGGGCACGCTGGTGGGCTGCGCCAGCAGGGTGAATCGCTGGAACGAGCCTTCTTCCTGCGCCGTGCCCTTGGGGCCCGGCGCAGCAGCGCTGACCTGGGGGTTTTCCTTGAAGTGGTATTCCAGGCCGGTGATCAGGTAGGCCTGGTTCTGGTCCTCGCGCGGGTAGTTCTCCAGCGTGAAGGTGTAGCCCGGGGCCAGCGCCCGGTGGCGCGACTGTCCCCGCACGGTGCTGTGCCCGGTGAGGCTTTCCTGCAGGCGCACGCGGGCATAGGCTTCGCCGTCGCCGAATTCGGTGTAGCCGCCCGGCCATTCGTAGATTTCGTGGGCGTCGTGCGCATGCCCCGGCGGGGTCTGGCGCATGTTGGACAGGTCGGCGCGCGGTTTCTTGAAGTCGTAGTCGTCGTTGTAGTGCCGCCCGGGCTTGATCTCCTGCGCCAGCTGCCAGGCGTGGATGTTCTCCTTGTCGGCCACGGCGGCCTTCTCGGGCGGGTAGAACGGGATGACGGCGGCGCCCGCGAGCGGGCTGTGCGAGGCGACGATGTCGTCGGCCAGGGTCAGGATGTGCTGGCCGGCGCTGTGCTGGTGGAAGTAGTAGATGCCTTCATGTTCCATGAGGCGCGAGACGAAGGCGCAGTCGGTCTCGCCGTACTGCACGCAGTAATCCCAGCTGCGATATGCCCGCGTGAGCCGCTTTTGCAGGGGGTGGCCGTATTTGCCGAGCACCTCTTCGATGATGTCGGGCACGGTCTTGTTCTGGAATATCTTGAAGTCGCTCTTGCGTGTGGCCAGCCACAGCCAGGGGTTCAAGCGCAGGCGGTAGGAGTAATACCGGTGGTCTTCGCCCTGCAGCCCGAACCGGGTGACGATGCCGTCCAGGTAGCGCCGACCTCCGCCTTCGGTCTCCACCTCCACCGTGGCGTGCTTGCCCAGCAACGCCTTGGGGTCGAGGGACTTGCTCTCGCTCAGCAGATCCACATCCAACGCAAACAGCTCGCTCAAAGATTCCCGGCCCTGCAGGCGGCGAAACTGCAACTGTTCTCCCAATGGCGTTTGGATCGTGACGCGGCGTGTCATGTGAGCAGGCCCTTATCGGCGTAATCGCTGTGATTAGAGGCCGCGATCATAGCCACCAATAATGACAATCCATCGATTAAACAAGGCCAGCTCAAGGGCATTGCACGACACGCATCTCAAAGAGGCATCAGAACACACCGCATCCCCTGCATGCAATGCGGCCAGCATGCCAAGCCACCGTCTTGGCGCCAAGCCCTCTATTGGGAACCTCTCAAAACCCATCCGGTCCCTTGTTGATCGAGAATGCGTGCTCCATCCTTTGCCATGATCACTCCCCGTAGCGCCCTGAAGTTCGACCTGTTCGCTGAGGCCTCGCGCCAACACAAGAGAGATGAGGTGGGCGATCCGCTGCAGGTGATCGCGCGGCACATCGACTTCGCAGAACTGGCCCGGCTGGTGGATGCCTTGATCGAACGCGGGGGTGGCCGCCGGGGCGGTCGGCCCGCCTACCCCACCGAGGTGATGGTGCGCATCCTGGTGTTGAAGCGGCTGTACAACCTGTCCGATGAGCAGATGGAGTATCAGTTGCTGGACCGGGGGAGCTACCAGCGGTTTTGCCTGTTGCAGGATGCGATGAACGTGCCGGACCGCAACACGATCTGGCGCTTTGGCGAGCGCCTTGGCGTGGGCGGGGCAACGGCCTTGTTCCAGGGGGTGGATGCCCAACTGCAGCGCCACGGCTACATCGCCCGGGGCGGGCAGGCCATTGATGCCACGCTGGTGCCCGCGCCCCGACAGCACATCGGCCAGCAGGAGCGGCGAACGCTGGCACAAGGCGGGCAGCCGGACTGGAGCCAAGCGCGACGCAGGCAAAAGGATGTGGAGGCCACGCACACGAAGAAGCACGGCAAAAGCCACTTCGGCTACAAGCTCAGCGTGAGCGTGGACCTCAAGCACGGCTTCATCCGCCGCCTCGCCACGGGCACGGCCAGCGAGCACGACGGGCACCACTTCGATGAGGTGCTGGACATGCACAACACCGGGCGGGCAGTGCATGCGGACAAAGCCTACCCGAGCCGCCAAAGGTGCCAGATGCTGAAAGTGCTGGGATTCGTGGATGCGATGCAGCGCCGTGCGCAGGCGGGCCGACCACAGAGCGAATGCCAGAAGGGGCGCAACCAGCGCATCGCAAAGAAACGAGCCAAGGTGGAGCACGTGTTCGCCGGTATCCGCCACCTGGGGGGCAAGTTCGTGCGCACCATCGGACAGGCGCGCGCCACGGTGGGGATGACGATGATGGCCGCCTGCTACAACATGAAGCGACTGGCCTGGTTCCTGCATCGGGGCGTGGATGCTTTCTTCAAGCCCGCCACTGGCAAGGCACAAGTGCGCCTGCAAACGGTGAAAGCCTGAGCCACCGGGCCTGCAAGGCCCCTCATGCACCCAGGCGCAGACCGTTGCTGGGCCTCATCACGCTCAAACGGCTACTGGCGCCCACTCCTCCCTATTCGGATTCGTCAAACATGGGGTTGTGAGAGGCTCCCTGCTGTGGCATAGGTCCGTCTGGGGTTGGGGTCATGCCGTCTGCAATTCGATTTGTGCAACAGCGCCTATGTAGTACATACCCTGCGCCGTCTCTTCCGGGAGCATTTTGAGGGCAGTGATCACTTTGTCTTCGATGCTGTAGCGGCGGTCCAGTACATTCAGGCCGATGCCGGTGGCGAGTGCAACCACCGCCATAAAACCGAGAGGAACGACCGCAACCGCAGTCATCGAAGTGCCTACAAACGCAGCCGCGCCATAGGCCACCAGGGCGCCAAGCCCTCCCTTGACGGCTTCTACGCCGATGCCGCCCACGAGGTCGTACATGGTCTTCTCGTCGTTGAACATGAAGTCCATCACCTCAAGTCCTGTGGACACGACCACGCCCAGAATAAAACCGCCCTTGGCAATCCCCTGCAAACTCTTTATCCCCAATCCGAGCTGCAGCATCTTCGGGTTGGTCGCCAGGTAGCGCGTGCCCTGCAATGCACTGCTGCGCTGGGCGGAGTACCCCTTGATGATGATGTACGTGCCCGTTGCCGTGGTCTTGATGTAGGTGCTGATACCCGCCATACCGATGGCGTTCAGCGTCTTGCCGATCGCCAGCACGTCATTGACCCCTTGCGCTACGGGCCCGACCCAAGGCTCACCCGCATTCGGGCTGAATTCTTTCTGCCAATACTGCCCGAATGTGGACTGCGACAGCATCTTGCGCAGGTTGAATTCCAGGGCGGCATTGCGCCTGGCCCTGTCCTGCAGGATGCTCATGTACTGCCCCTGCGTCAGCACCAGCACGTCCACCTGGTTCCTGTCCATGGACTGGGCCAGGGTCTGTCCGTAGCCGACGGTGAAGAACGTGGCCGCGAGTTCTGCGCTCATTCAATCCCCCCTTCGAGATCGCGTTTTTATTGGGGGCGAATGCTAATCGGAAAAAGCAAAAATGTGACTTTTGGGTAATTTAATTTATTAACCAATTGTTAATAAATCGACAATGCTCGTGCGGCGAGGGGGCTGGAGTCAACAGGCAGGCTGCAGCCCCGGCAGCCCACCCCGCCAGCGCCTTACAGCATTCCGGATTCGGCCATCGACAGCGCGTTGCCGGGCGCCACGATCACGTGGTCCAGCACGCGCACGTCCACCAGTGCCAGGGCTTTAGTGAGAAGGTGGGTGAGGTTTTCATCCGCGCGGCTGGGCTTCACGCTGCCGCTGGGGTGGTTGTGGGCCAGCACCACGGCGGCGGCGTGGTGGTGCAGGGCGCGGGTGACGATTTCGCGGGGGTACACACTGGCATGGGTGAGCGTGCCGCGGAACATCTCGTCCAGGGCGATCATGCGGTTCTGGGCGTCCATGAACATCACGGCAAAGACTTCGTAACCTCGGCCGGCCAAGTGCAACTGCAAATAATGCTTCACGGCGGTCGGGGACTCGAATGCCTCGCGCTCGCTTAGTTGTTCTGCGAGCGCTCGCCTTGCCAGTTCCAGCACCGCCACCAATTCGGCCCGCTTGGCGGGGCCGAGACCTTTGATACGCCGCAGGTCATCAGCGCTGGTATGGAGCAGGCCACTGATACCGCTGAAGCCGCCGGTGGGTTTGCCCGATGCCACATCCACCTGGGTTGGCGCGAGTAGTTCGCATGCCATCTCCATTACGCCTTTGCCTGCAATGCCTGTGCGAAGGATGATCGCGAGCAATTCCGCATCCGACAGCGCGGCAGGGCCCCGCTGGAGCAGCCGTTCGCGGGGCCGGGCATCGGCAGGCATGGTTTTCATGAGCATGGTGCGGCAGGTCCGGTAAGGGCGGCGGCATGGCCGCGCGCGGGGCAGGGGATGGGCGGGTTTCTACAATGGCGGCCAGTTTATCGGGACTCTCATGACCACCCTCGCCCCCACCTCCCTCGTTGCCTCTCCGGCCGCCGCTCCCACCGTGCAGGCCGGTTCCTTCCTGACCCTGCACTACCGTCTGGCCGGCCCGGCGGGCGACGTGATCAACACCTTCGGCGACAAGCCGGCCACCCTGTCCCTGGGCGCGGGCGAGCTGTCCCCTGCCATGGAGCAGTGCCTGATCGGCCTGCCCGAGGGCACCCGCACCACGTTCACCCTGCCCGCGGGCGAGGCCTTCGGCGACCGCAATCCCGACATGCAGCAGTGGGTGGCGCGCAAACTGCTGGCCGAGCTGGGCGACCCCGACGAGCGCTACACCGCGGGCGACGTGGTGCAGTTCCCCACGCCGGACGGTCTGGGCAGTTACGCGGGCGTGGTGCTGGCGGTGCGCGAGGACGGCGCGGTGCGCTTCGACTTCAACCACCCGCTGGCGGGCCAGCCGGTCACCTTCGAGGTGCAACTCATCGGGGTGCTCTGAGGCCATGCAAAAACCCCAGGAAATCGTTCTGGCCGAGCCGCGCGGCTTTTGCGCGGGCGTGGACCGCGCGATCGAGATCGTCGAGCGCGCGCTGCAGAAGTTCGGCGCGCCGATCTACGTGCGCCACGAGATCGTGCACAACACCTACGTGGTGAACGACCTCAAGGCCAAGGGCGCGATCTTCATCGAGGACCTGGCCGAGGTGCCGCCGGGCTCCACGCTGGTGTTCTCTGCCCACGGCGTGAGCAAGGCGGTGCAGACCGAGGCGGCCGAGCGCGGCTTCAGCGTGTTCGACGCCACCTGCCCGCTGGTGACCAAGGTGCACGTGGAGGTCGCCAAGCTGGCCAAGGAGGGCTACGAGTTCATCATGATCGGCCACAAGGGCCACCCCGAGGTGGAAGGCACCATGGGCCAGCTGGACCATGGCATCCACCTGGTGGAGGACGTGCAGGACGTGGCCCGCGTGCAGCCCGGGCAGACGGCCAAGCTGGCGGTGGTGACGCAGACCACGCTGTCGGTGGACGACGCGGCCGAGATCAGCGCGGCGGTGCGCGCGCGGTTCCCGAGCGTGCGCGAGCCCAAGCAGCAGGACATCTGCTACGCCACGCAGAACCGGCAGGACGCGATCAAGGTGCTGAGCCCGCAGGTGGACCTGGTGATCGTGGTGGGCAGCCCCACCAGCTCCAACAGCAACCGGCTGCGCGAGCTGGCGGCGCGCCTGGGCACGCGGGCCTACATGGTGGACAGCGCCGAGGAGCTGCGCCCCGAGTGGTTCGAGGGCGTGGCCCGCGTGGGGCTGACGGCCGGCGCCTCGGCGCCCGAGATCCTGGTGCGCCAGGTGATCGACCGCATCAAGGCGCTGGGCGCCGTTTCGGTGCGCAAGATGGACGGCATCGAGGAGACGGTGAAATTCCCGCTGCCCAAGGGCCTGCGCATCGATGCGGCCACGGGGCTGGCGATCACCGAGCGCACGCCGGAGACGGGCCCCGCAGGGCATTGAAATCGATTGGCTATCGTTTTGCTATTAATTTAATAGCTATATGCCCTAGTAATTATTGCACTGGAGGCCATTTCGATGCATGGTCTCTGGCGCCTGCCGCAGGCCCTGTCCCGGCAGCGACAGGGCGCAAATACCACGCTGGCGCCCCAATGTCCCTACGCGGGCGGCCCTTATGACCCCACGGCGGTTGTGACTTCTTACAATTTGCGGTTGATTCACTCTGAGGGAACCCATCCGTTCCCTGTCTATGGAGATAGCAATACTGTTCGCCCTCATCCTGCTCAATGGCCTGTTCGCCATGTCGGAACTGGCGCTGGTCACGGCGCGCAAGACCCGGCTTCAGAAGCTGATCGATGAGGGCGATAGCGGCGCGGTCGCTGCCGTCAAGCTGGGCGAAGACCCGACCCGATTCCTCTCCACCATCCAGATCGGCATCACCTCCATCGGTGTGCTGAACGGTATCGTCGGCGAAGCCGCGCTGGCCCAGCCATTGGGCGAATGGCTGCGCACGCTGGGGCTGGAGGCCAAATACGCCAGCTACCTGGCCACCGGCCTGGTGGTGATGCTCATCACCTACTTCTCCATCGTCGTGGGCGAACTCGTGCCCAAGCGCCTGGGCCAGAGCCATCCGGAAGTCATCGCCCGCCTGGTGGCCCGCCCGATCAACTGGCTGGCCATTGCGACCAAGCCGTTCGTGAAGCTGCTGTCCATGTCCACGCAGGGCCTGCTGCGCCTGCTGGGCGTGAAGGAGAACAACGCCAGCGCGGTGACCGAGGCCGAGATCCACGCGGTGCTGGCCGAAGGCACGAGCGCCGGCGTGATCGAGTCGCACGAGCACCAGATGGTGCGCAACGTGTTTCGCCTGGACGACCGCCAGATCGGTTCGCTGATGGTGCCGCGCGCCGATGTGGCGGTGCTGGACGTGGAGGACTCGTTCGAAGAGAACCTCAAATGCATCGAAGAGTCGGACCACGCGCGCTTTCCCGTGGTGCGTGGCGGCATGGAGAACGTGCTGGGCGTGCTGAATGCCCGCCAGTGGCTGTCGCGCTCGCTGCGCGAGCAGGCGCGCGACCTGGCCACGCAGCCGCTGCAGACGGCGCTGTACGTGCCCGAGACCATCACCGGCATGGAGCTGCTGGACAACTTCCGCCAGTCCGACCTGCACATGGCGTTCGTGATCGACGAGTACGGCGAAGTGCAGGGCATCGTCACGCTGCAGGATTTGATCGAGGCCATCACGGGTGAATTCCACGCCCGCGACCCCGAAACCTCCTGGGCGGTGCAGCGCGAGGACGGCAGCTGGCTGCTGGACGGCCACATCCCTGTGCCCGAACTGAAAGACCGCCTGAACCTGGACGCCGTGCCCGAGGAAGACCGCGGCCGCTACCACACGCTCAGCGGCATGGTGATGCTGCTGACCGGCAAGCTGCCCCGCGTGACCGACACGGTGCAGTGGGAGGGCTGGCAGTTCGAGGTGGTGGACATGGACGGCAAGACCATCGACAAAGTGCTGGCGAGCCCGCTGCCCTCGGTGGAGATCGCCGAGCCCGAGGCGATTTCGGCCGAATGATCCGCTGAGCGATTCGCCCAGTGAGGGCGCGGCCCGTGGCGCCAGCTGCGGGTTGCCTCGATCCCTCAAGAACCCGCGCGGCTGCCAGGCCCCGCGGGTTTTTTCATGCGCGGTGGCGGTGCTGCGCCGCGGCAGCGGGCGGTGCCGCGGGCCGCATCAGCTCCAGAGGTCCAGGGGCGGGTCGGCCGCGACGGCGCGAAGGATGTCGGTGCGCGAGATGAAGCCGGTCATGGTGCCGGCCTCGTCGGTCACCGGCAGGCCGGGCAGGCCGGTGTCGAGCAGCACGCCCGCCACCCGGCGCAGTTCGGTATCGGCGGCCACGGTGGGCACTGGGCTCACCATGATCTCGGAGACGGGCCGGCGCGCCAGGTCGATGGCCGCCTTCACGCTGCCGGGCTCGGGCAGCAGATCGAGCGGCGCCATGTCGGCGCGCAGCAGCAGCCCGACCACATGGCCCGCGGCGTCGACCACGGGCGCCTGGGCGATGCGGTGCTCCGCCAGCGTGGCCCAGGCATCGTTCACGCGGATGTCGGGCGGCACGGTGAGGGCGCCCACGGTCATCACGTCCTGGACGCGAGACAGCGGCTGGCGGGGCACCTGCGGGCCCTGCTCGGTCTGCGCGTAGGCGCTCACGGCCTCTTGCGCGCGCAGGTTCACCGGGCCGGGGTCGGGGGGCGGCGCGGGAACGGGGGGGAACGGATCCGCCTCGGGGTCGGCGGAGCGGGTGCGCAGTGCCTGGGGCCGCTGCACCCGCCGCACGGGCGCCACCTGCGCCAATTGCTCCGGCCCGCCGCGGTACATCTGGCCCGAAGGCCCGAACACATAGAACATCGCCATCTCCTGCCATGCCGCTGCACCGGCGTGCACACCGCCGTGCACGCCGCGATCGGCGGTCCATGGTATCGGCAGATGCTGGGGCCGCAGAAAGCCGGGGCATGGCGGGGAGGGCGGCGGGCTTCGATGGCTTCACGTGGCGGGTGCGTGGCTGGTGAGTGGTTGGTGCGTGGTGCGCTGCATACACTCGACGGTTTCGTGTGCCGCAAGCCCGTTGCCCGTCGTTCTTCGTGCGGGGCCGTGCGGGCACGGTCTTTCTTTTCGATTCGCCAAAGGCCCCCTCATGATCGATCGCTCCGCCATCTCCACTGCACACCAGCGCCTGGCCGCACAGGCCGGCTTTCTTCGTACCACCCCGCTGCTGCAGTTGAGCGGCAGCGCGCTGGGCGTGGACTGCGCGCAGGTGTGGCTCAAGCTGGAGCATCTGCAGGTGGGCGGCAGCTTCAAGGCCCGGGGCATGCTGTACCGCATGCTGGCCAATCCCGTGCCCGAGAGCGGCGTGATCATCGCCTCGGGCGGCAACGCGGGCATTGCCACGGCGGCCGCAGCGCGCGCGCTGGGCGTGCGCTGCGAAGTGTTCGTGCCCGAGATCTCGCCGGAGGCCAAGCGCGCCCGTCTGCGGGCCCTGGGCGCCGAAGTGGTGGTGACCGGCGCCGCGTATTCCGAAGCGCTGCAGGCCTGCCTGGCGCGCCAGCAGGCCACCGGCGCGCTGCTCAACCATGCGTACGACCAGCCCGAAGTCGTGGCCGGTGCCGGCACGCTGGCGCTGGAGATGGAAAGCCAGGCGGGCGACCGATTGCCCGACAGCGTGCTGGTGAGCGTGGGCGGCGGCGGGCTGATCGCCGGCGTGGCCGCGTGGTGCGACAGCCGTGCGCACGTGGTGGCGCTGGAGCCCGAGCGCGCGCCCACGCTGCACAGCGCCCGCGCGGCGGGTCGGCCGGTGGATGTGGAGGTGGGTGGCGTGGCCGCCGATTCATTGGGCGCCCGCCGCATCGGCGACATCGCCTGGGAGGTGTCGCAGCGCCACGTGCATACCGCGCTGCTGCTGCCCGACGAGGCCATCCGCAGCGCGCAGCAATGGCTATGGCGGGAGCTGAAGCTGGCGGTCGAGCCAGCGGCGGCGCTGGGCCTGGCTGCGCTGCAAAGCGGCGCCTACCGCCCGCGCGCTGAGGAGACGGTCGGCCTGATCCTGTGCGGGGCCAATTTCGATCCCGCCACGCTGGACTGAACGGCGCAGTGCCTGGGGGCGCCTTGGCCTTCAGGCGGGCGGCTGCGCCCCGTCGCAGTTGACCATCCAACCCACGCCGAACTTGTCCACCAGCGTGCCGAAGTGCGCACCCCAGAACGTGACGGTGAAGGGCATGCCCACGTGCCCGCCCACGGCCAGGCTGTGGAAGATGCGCTCGCCGCGTTCGGCGCTGCCGGGGCAGTTGACCGACATCGAAAAGCCCGCGTGGCCCGCGAACGGCTGGCCCGGCATGCGGTCGCTGGCCATGAACCGGTGGCCGCCGGGGGCCTCCAGGGTGGCATGCATGATCTTGTTGCGCCAGTGCGCGGGGAGTTGCTTTTCCAGCGGCGAGCCCTCGTAGCGGTGCACGGCGGTGAGTCGCCCTTCCAGGCACTGGGCGTAGAAATCCAGCGCTTGCTTGCAGTTGCCGTCGAAGAAAAGGTACGGTTCGATGTGCATGGAGTCCTCCCTGGGGCAGTGCGGTCCATCCTAAAACGGAAACTGCGGCGCGCCAACCCGGTAAGACGCCCTACTAAAATCGCGGCCTATGCTAGACATCCTCCTTCTTCGAAAAGACCTCGACTCCGCCATCGCCCGGCTGGAGACCCGCAAAAAACCCCAGGCCTTCCTGGACGTCGAGGCCTTTCAGTCCCTGGAGTCCGAGCGCAAGACCTTGCAGACCCGCACCGAGGAACTGCAGGCGCGCCGCAACACGCTGTCCAAGCAGATCGGCCAGCTCAAGGCCAAGGGCGAGAGCGCCGATGCGGTCATGGCCGAAGTGGGCTCGCTCAAGTCGGAACTGGAAACCTCGGCCGCCCGGCTGGAGCAGTTGCAGGGCGAACTGCACGCGCTGCTGCTGGCCGTGCCCAACCTGCCGCACGAGAGCGTGCCCGTGGGCGCGGACGAAGCCGGCAACGTCGAGGTGCGCCGCTGGGGCACGCCGCGCGCCTTCGACTTCGCGGCCAAGGACCACGTGGACGTGGGCACGCCGCTGGGGCTGGACTTCGACATGGGCGTCAAGCTGTCGGGCTCGCGCTTCACCGTGATGAAGGGCCCCATCGCCCGGCTGCACCGTGCGCTGTCGCAGTTCATGCTCGACGTGCAGACCCAGGAGCACGGCTACACCGAGTGCTATTTGCCCTATGCCGTCAATGCCGATTCGCTGCGCGGCACCGGGCAGTTGCCGAAGTTCGAGGGCGACCTCTTCGCGGCCAAGAAGGGCGGCCAGGACGGCGAGCCCGTGCCCGACCATGCGGCCCTGTACCTCATTCCCACCAGCGAAGTGCCGCTGACCAACTTCGTGCGCGACGTGGTCGTGCCCGAGTCGGACCTGCCCATCCGGCTCACGGCGCACACGCCGTGCTTTCGCTCCGAGGCTGGCAGCTACGGCCGCGACACGCGCGGCATGATCCGCCAGCACCAGTTCGACAAGGTCGAAATGGTGCAGATCGTGCACCCCGACAAGAGCTACGAAGCCCTGGAGGCCATGACGGGCCACGCCGAAGCCGTGCTGCAGAAGCTGGGGCTGCCTTACCGCGTGATGAGCCTGTGCACGGGCGACATGGGCTTCAGCGCCGCGAAGACCTACGACCTGGAAGTGTGGCTGCCTGCGCAGAACACCTACCGCGAGATCAGCTCGGTGAGCAACTGCGAGGCGTTCCAGTCCCGCCGCCTGCAAGCCCGCTTCAAGAACGCGCAAGGCAAGAACGAGTTGCTGCACACGCTCAATGGCTCGGGCCTGGCCGTGGGCCGAACCCTGGTGGCGGTGCTGGAGAACTACCAGCAGGCCGATGGCAGCGTGGAGATTCCGCAAGCGTTGCGCCCCTACCTGGGCGGGCTCGCTTCCCTGGCCGCATAGGCCGCGGGCCCGGGCCGCGCAGAATGGCTTTTTTTACGATGTATAGGTAATCAGGCCATGAAGCTCAACGTCGGCTGCGGTCGCAATACCCTTGCAGGGTGGCTGAACCTGGACAGCCAGGCGTTGCCCGGCGTGGACATCGTCGCGGACCTGGACGCCTGCGCGGCCACGCCCTTGCCGCTGGCGGACGGGAGCGTGGAGGAGTTTCTGCTGTCGCATGTCCTGGAGCACATCCCGAAGGTGCTGCCCATGATGCAGGAACTGCACCGCGTGGCCCGGCACGACGCGCGCATGGTCATCCGCGTGCCCCATGGCGCCAGCGACGATGCCTTCGAAGACCCGACCCACGTGCGCCAGTTGTTCCACGGGTCCTTCGGGTATTTCTCCCAGCCCTACTACTGGCGCGCGGATTACGGATATCGTGGTGACTGGATCACCGACCGGGTCGAGCTGACCGTGGCGCAGCGCCTGCGCGGATTGACCCATGAGCAGATCTGGGAATGCATCCAGAGCCAGCGCAACGTGGTGGTCGAGATGGTGGCCCATCTGCGCGCGGTGAAGCCGGCTCGCATGCCGTTGCGCGACTTGCAGAACGTGCCGCAGATCGTCCTGGTCTGAACCACCATCGGACTGGTGCTTTCAGGGGTTTTCCCGCTCCGATCGTGCAGCAGCAGCCCATTGCTGGTGTACTTGCGATCCGCCGGCGTTCTGCCGGCCCTCTTTTCAAGGATCGACCCGCGATGACCTCTTTCATGTACAGCGCCAGCGTGCCCGTTTTCAAGCAGATGCTTGGCTCGCTGGGGGATGTAATCTCCAAGACCGAAGCCCACGCGACCGCACGCAAGATCGACCCGGACGCTTTGCTGCAGGCCCGGCTGTTTCCCGACATGTTCCCGTTGGCGCGGCAGGTGCTGGTCGCGTGCGACTTCGCCAAGGGCATTGCCGCAAGGCTCGCCGGCGTGGACGTGCCATCGCTGCCCGATGCAGAACGGCCGGGTTTCGCTGACCTGCGCACCCGGATCGACACCGTGCTGGCGTTCATCGAAGGCCTGCCCGCCGAGGCTTTCGACGAGGCCGCGGCCCGCCAGATCATTCTGCAGCCCGGCACGCCCCGCGAAAAGCAGTTTGCCGGCGAGCACTACCTGCTGCACTACGGTCTGCCGCAGTTCTTCTTCCACGTGAATGCCACGTACGCGATTGCCCGGCACAACGGAGTGGAGCTGGGCAAGCGCGATTACATGGGGAAGTATTGAGTCGGCCGGAAGGCTGAAACTTCCTGCTAGAATCCCGGCTTCGACACACAGGAGAGGTGGCAGAGTGGTCGAATGTACCTGACTCGAAATCAGGCGTAGTGGCAACACTACCGTGGGTTCGAATCCCACCCTCTCCGCCAAAACGGTAAAAGCCTTGTAGGTCAACGACTTACAAGGCTTTTTTCCTTTGTGGGTGGTAGCAAAACTGGTAGCAACACATGCTCGGTTTGCCCATCTACCTCATTGGCTCCACGTACTACCTGCACACCCGCATCGAGGGTCGGCAGGTCAAGCGCTCCCTGCGCACCAGCTATCAGCGCGTGGCTATCATCAGAGCAATAAATCTGATGGATAGCTTGATGCGCAAAGACCTGCCTTCCAAGTACGAGATTGACGTCTCACGCGGCATCTTCAAAGCCAATGGTGCCGAGGACCATGCCCGGCTCATACAAGCCGTGGAGGCCATGAAGGCATTGCACGCCATTCAGCCCGCTCCGGTTGCCGCAGCACCCGTACCAGCACCCGCAGCAACTGCCGCACCAGCAGACGACCCCACGGCCTTGAAACTGTGCGAACTGCTGGAAAGGTTCCTACTGCTCAAATCCGTCAGGCAGGCAACGGCCGATTCGTACAGGAACACGGCTACCGAGGTCGCCAAGTTCCTCAAAAACCCGCCCATCACGCGCATTGCGCAAAGCGACATCACGCGCTACCAAGAGCACTTGGCCCAAAAGGGCAACAGCATTCGCACCATCGACAACAAGATTTCGACCATCCGCGCCCTCTACAACTTCGCCAAAAAACAGGCCTACACGCGCGGAGACAATCCCGCCGAGAACCGCTCCCTGCTCACGAAGAAGCAGCGCTTGAAAGGCGGTTGGGCGACCTTCGAAACCGATGAAGTCGCGCTCTTGCTAGGCGGAGACTTCTTCCGCGAGCAACGAAAGAAAGCCCCGGACTATGTGAACGCAGTTCTCATGGGCTTGTTCACCGCCTGCCGCGTGGGCGAGATCACCGCCCTGAAAAAAGGCCAGTTCAAGCGCAGCCGCACGGGCGTGCCGTACATCACCATCGACGACAGCAAGACGCTGGCCGGCATCCGTGATGTGCCCCTGCACTCCTACATCTTTGCGCAGATAGCCCCCGCCCTCGACAGCTTGAAGGAGCCGGAAGACAAGCTTTTCAAGTACAAGGAGCGCGACGGCAAGGGCAGCGGCAACGCCGTGGGCAAGATGTTCGCCCGGAATCTGGAAAGCGCAAGAATCACCCGCGAGAAGCTCGTTTTTCACAGCCTGCGCAAGTACGTGAACAACGAGCTTATGCAGAGCAAAGTCAGCTTGGAGCACCGCTGCCAGTTCGCCGGGCACGAACTCGACAACGTGAACGTCGCCATCTACACCAAGGTCATCGGCATCGATGAGTTGGCCGCGAGCGTGTTCCCGACGTTGGACACCATCGCCGAGACGGTCGATAAAGCCATCAACCCCATGGCAGGAATTGTCATCGGCGACCTCATCGACCCCGACATGCTGATGTAGCCATCAATACCCAGGCATGCTCCAGTCGAATTCTGCGGGGCCATCCCCCAGGGGCTGCAAACTCTGCAATGCCGTAATGACTACGGCATTTTTTTCACCCTCCGTTTTGGGGGCCAGATTCTGGTCGGACATTCCCACGGCCAAGGCGACATTGCTCTGGACTACCTGGGCCATTTTCGGATCATGCTGATAAAGCGCCAACAGCTCCCGGGCGGTGGCGTTCACGGCCAACAACTCCAACATCCCGGCCAGCTCGGGCCGGTTGGCAATCGCCGCAAGACGCTTCACCCCCTGGATACCCGCCAGCCCTTGCGGGAACCTCTCAAAACCCATCCGGTCCCTTGTTGATCGAGAATGCGTGCTCCATCCTTTGCCATGATCACTCCCCGTAGCGCCCTGAAGTTCGACCTGTTCGCTGAGGCCTCGCGCCAACACAAGAGAGATGAGGTGGGCGATCCGCTGCAGGTGATCGCGCGGCACATCGACTTCGCAGAACTGGCCCGGCTGGTGGATGCCTTGATCGAACGCGGGGGTGGCCGCCGGGGCGGTCGGCCCGCCTACCCCACCGAGGTGATGGTGCGCATCCTGGTGTTGAAGCGGCTGTACAACCTGTCCGATGAGCAGATGGAGTATCAGTTGCTGGACCGGGGGAGCTACCAGCGGTTTTGCCTGTTGCAGGATGCGATGAACGTGCCGGACCGCAACACGATCTGGCGCTTTGGCGAGCGCCTTGGCGTGGGCGGGGCAACGGCCTTGTTCCAGGGGGTGGATGCCCAACTGCAGCGCCACGGCTACATCGCCCGGGGCGGGCAGGCCATTGATGCCACGCTGGTGCCCGCGCCCCGACAGCACATCGGCCAGCAGGAGCGGCGAACGCTGGCACAAGGCGGGCAGCCGGACTGGAGCCAAGCGCGACGCAGGCAAAAGGATGTGGAGGCCACGCACACGAAGAAGCACGGCAAAAGCCACTTCGGCTACAAGCTCAGCGTGAGCGTGGACCTCAAGCACGGCTTCATCCGCCGCCTCGCCACGGGCACGGCCAGCGAGCACGACGGGCACCACTTCGATGAGGTGCTGGACATGCACAACACCGGGCGGGCAGTGCATGCGGACAAAGCCTACCCGAGCCGCCAAAGGTGCCAGATGCTGAAAGTGCTGGGATTCGTGGATGCGATGCAGCGCCGTGCGCAGGCGGGCCGACCACAGAGCGAATGCCAGAAGGGGCGCAACCAGCGCATCGCAAAGAAACGAGCCAAGGTGGAGCACGTGTTCGCCGGTATCCGCCACCTGGGGGGCAAGTTCGTGCGCACCATCGGACAGGCGCGCGCCACGGTGGGGATGACGATGATGGCCGCCTGCTACAACATGAAGCGACTGGCCTGGTTCCTGCATCGGGGCGTGGATGCTTTCTTCAAGCCCGCCACTGGCAAGGCACAAGTGCGCCTGCAAACGGTGAAAGCCTGAGCCACCGGGCCTGCAAGGCCCCTCATGCACCCAGGCGCAGACCGTTGCTGGGCCTCATCACGCTCAAACGGCTACTGGCGCCCACTCCTCCCTATTCGGATTCGTCAAACATGGGGTTGTGAGAGGCTCCCCCACCAGCCGGGCCAGTTCTGCGAAGTCGATGTGCCGCGCGATCACCTGCAGCGGATCGCCCACCTCATCTCTCTTGTGTTGGCGCGAGGCCTCAGCGAACAGGTCGAACTTCAGGGCGCTACGGGGAGTGATCATGGCAAAGGATGGAGCACGCATTCTCGATCAACAAGGGACCGGATGGGTTTTGAGAGGTTCCCTCCCCTCCGATGCGGCATTGACGGCGACGCCAATTTTCTGGGCGGTATTTTGGTTGATTTTATTGGTTTCAATCATTGGCACTCCATTTTTATTGACTGGAACACCCGCCGCATTGATAGAGGTCTTGTTTCTATAGGCGTATTCTGGATACATGACCTTTTCCACTGAAAAGACACGGGAACCACCTTCCAGTCCATATCTTTTCTGCAAGGCAGACAATTTGGTGGATGGATAAAGTAGATTATTTGCTTCGGATGTGCATCGATTGATCACCTCCAGACCCCGGGAAGAAATATTGTTCAAGGCGGCTGCCTTGACTTCGCTGGGTAGTGCGGCAGCGAAAATAAGGATATCGCTCTGCAACTCCGATACCTCTGCCTTGTCCGACGAGGCACCAGCCCTGTCTTCGGCAGCTTGCCCCGCAACATCGTCCGTCGATTTTCGGACATATCTGATTTTACTGGCGTCACCTTGTGCGACAGAGAAATCACTGCGGTCGATGATATTGGCTTCGGCGCAGATATCCAAAAAAGCTTCGGCCCGTTCGCAAGCACCTTTATCAATATCAACCAATTGGATTTGGGCGCCCGAGTGAATATGATACATCATCGCAGAAAGTGGAAAACCGGCACCGACGAATGAAATGGTCTTACCCTTCAAATCAGGAATTGAACTGTCTTTCGTCAACAAGCGCAACTCATTTTCCGCCATCTTGTCGTAATTATCGAGGTATGGAAAAGAGAACTGATGGCTTTCCTGCACGCCTGCAATCTTTTTGCTGTTCGGAATATCGAACACAATCTTTTTCAGATGCGCAGTTTTATCGTCTTTATTATTAAAACCGGCATCCAGCACAGGAATGCGCGTATCTTTAAAAACAGTAAAAATGTAGTCCAAAGCAATTCTTTCCATCTCCCCTTCTGAAAGATTGGAAATTTCTTGCAGATCTGATGCGATATCGCTCAGATTTTTTCTTATGGCCCGGGACTGTTCGGCAGAATAATCCTCGTTGCATGTCGTCACCAGTGAATTCAGACATTCATTGACCTCATCGCAAGGTTCGAGCCCATTGGCAATGTACGCTTGCGTGCGATTTTGATCATTCTTCACATGCTCTTTGTGCGCATCAAGCCGAGGCTTCATCTTTGCGTGAATCAACCTGATTTTTCCAACGGTTGCGTCGACACGCTCTTTATTGGCCTGACTCGCAGTTGGCAACTTCTGGATATCTGCATTTCGAGGCGCCGCAATCTTCGAACTTTTGCTGGAGGCCCCGCTTCGGATGGTTGGAAGGCCAATGGCACGTGCGGCCGTCGATAGCAGTTTCCCCGCTTTCGAACAGCCCCCAGGTTGCGTGCGCTGCAGATCTGGCTGGGAGTCCTTGTCCTTCGGAGGCAAGACGCATTTGAGTAGTCCGCGATGGGTGTCAATCTTCATGATTCTCAATTTCATTTAAAAAAGGAATGCGCATAATCGACAGGGACGACGCTGTCCCAGTCCAGGCATGCGAAGATCTGTCGCTTTTTGCGAAGTCGCCGATGTGTCCGCCGATGTGTTCGGCTGGTACCGGGTCGTCGGCACTCTGTGGATGGGCACGTACCGGCGCTGTTGCACAAATCGAATTGCAGACGGCATGACCCCAACCCCAGACGGACCTATGCCACAGCAGTCACCGACACGGTGTGAGGACGGCCGATCTGACTGAACCGATTGAGCAAGGCCACGCGGACATGCAGCTCCACAACCTGGCGGTCGAACGTGCGCGCGATCACCCGTTCGCCCAGTCGCTTGAAGCAGTGCATCTTCGTCTCCACAAGGCTGCGCCGGTGGTAGCCGCTCCACTTCTTCCAAATGCCGCGACCCAGGCGCTGGCACGCCCGAATGGCCTCATTACGATGCGCCGAGCCCGGACTCGACTTCTTCCAATGGCTGGCGTTCTTGCGGGGCGGGATCACCGCCATCGCGTGCCGCTCGGCAATGGCGTCCAGGCAGGCGCGCGTGTCGTAGGCGCCATCGGCACTGACGCTTTCGATGGATTCGTCAGTGGGAATCTGAGCCAGCAACCCGGGCAACATCGGCGCATCCCCAATGGCGTTGCTGGTCACCTCGATGGCGCGTATTTCCAGCGTCTGCGCGTCGATGCCCAGATGGACCTTGCGCCATTCGCGCCGGTATTCAGCACCATGCTTCTTGCGTTTTCACTCTCCTTCGCCCAGGAACTTGATGCCGGTGCTGTCCACCAGCAACTGCAGCGGCGAGTTGGTTCGCTGGTAGCTCAGTTCGACCTGCAAGGTCTTTTGGCGCCGGCAAACAGTGCTGAAGTCAGGTACCGGCCAGTCCAGCTTTGCCAGCCGCAGCAGGCTCTGCACCATGCCCAGCGCCTGTCGCAAGGGCTGGCCGAACAGGCACTTGATGCTCAGGCAGAACTGGATTGCTGCGTCCGAGAAGGTTCGGCTGCGTCCACGCCTGCCGGTCGGCGTGCCAAACCACTGCATGCCCTCATCTAGCCACATCGTCAACGAGCCTCGCGCTTTCAGCGCCGCGTTGTACGCCTTCCAGTTCGTCGTGCGGTACTTGCTCCGCTGCCTGTTCTTCGTCTCTGTCACGCAGTCAGTCTACGGGCATCAGCATCGCGATTTGTGCAACAAAGCCGCACGTACCCGTGCGTAATGAATGACGTCGAAGGCATTGCATTGCGGATCAAGGCCACAAAACACATCGGAGTATTCATTCCATGCCGTTCCCGTGTCCGCCGCCCAATCAACGTTTCTTTAAATCATTTCAAAGAAATGGCAATCCAATCGGCTTTGTTGCACAAACCGAATCGAGCGCGTTATGACCCCAGCCCCAGGCGCACTCATGCCACAGCCGCCACCGCGACGGTTTCAGGCCGTCCAAGCTGGCTGAACCGGTTCAGCAGCGCAACTCGGACATGCAGCTCAACCACCTGACGCTCAAACGTTCGTGCCATGACCCGCTCGCCCAAGCGCTTGAAGCAGTGCATCTTGGTCTCCACCAGGCTGCGCCGGTGGTAGCCGCTCCAGCTCTTCCAGATACGCCAGCCCAGGCGCCTGCAGGCCCGTACGGCTTCGTTACGGCTGGCTGACCCGGGACTGGCCCGTTTCCAGAAACTGGCGTTCTTGCGTGGCGGGATCACGGCCTGTGCACCTCGTCTGGCAATGGTGTCCAGACAGGCCCGCGTGTCATAAGCTCCGTCAGCACTGACACTGACACTGGCGATGGGCTCATCGACCTCAATTTGCGCCAGCAACTGCGGCAGCATGGGCGCATCTCCAATGGCGTTGCTGGTGACCTCGATGGCCCGGATCTCCAGTGTCTGAGCATCGATGCCCAAATGAACCTTACGCCATTCGCGCCGGTATTCGGCCCCGTGCCTTTTGCGCTTGCATTCACCTTCTCCCAGGAACTTAATGCCTGTGCTGTCCACCAGCAGGTGCAGCGGTGAGCTCCTCGGCTGGTAGTTCAGTTGGACTTGCAGATCCTTTTGGCGCCGACAGACCGTGCTGAAGTCAGGGACCGGCCAGTTCACCCCAGCCAGCTTGAGCAGGCTTTGGACCATGCCAAGCGCTTGGCGAAGGGGCTGACCAAACAGGCACTTGATGCTCAGACAGAACTGGATCGCGGCATCCGAGAACGTTTGGTTGCGACCGCGTTTGCCTTTGGGCTCAGCCAGCCACTGCATCCCCCTATCCAGCCACATCGTCAGCGATCCACGGGCCTTCAATGCCGCGTTGTACTGTGCCCAGTTTGTCGTGCGGTAGCGGGTCCGCATCTTCTTGCCTTCACTCATCTGGTCAGACTACCAGCGAGCTGCATCGCTTTGTGCAACAAAGCCAATCCAATCAGCACGTGACGATGGCGTGTGAGCGGCGCTTTCAAATCTCTCGACGAGCCCCCTCGCAGCCATCGCCCGCACCCGAAAGCCGTCTCGCATGCCCCGCTTTGCCGCCAACCTGTCCCTGCTCTACCCGGAGTTCGATTTCCTCGACCGTTTCGCCGCGGCTTCGGCTTTCGTGGGGTCGAATTTCTCTTTCCCTATGGCCACCCGCCCGCCGAACTGGCGGCGCGCCTGCAGGCCCATGGCCTCAAACAGGTGCTGTTCAACGCGCCACCGGTCCAGTGGGACGCGGGCGAGCGCGGCACGGCCTGCCTGCCCGGGCGCGAGGCGGAGTTTCGCGCCGGCATGGTGCAGGCGATCGATTACGCACAAGCGCTGCAGTCGCCGCGCATCCACGTGATGGCGGGGCTGCTGCCGGCCGGCCGCACGCGGGGCGAGGCGCGAGCCACGTATGTTGCCAATCTGCGCGTGGCGGCTGCGATGGCCGCGCCGCACGGGCTGCAGATCCTCATCGAACCCATCAACGGGCAGGACATGCCCGGCTACTTTTTGAACCGCCAGGACGAGGCCCATGCGCTGCTGGCCGAGATCGGCGCGCCGAACGTCCAGGTGCAGATGGACCTGTACCACTGCCAGATCGTCGAAGGCGACCTGGCCACCCAGATCCGCCAGTACGTGCCCACGGGCCGGGTGGGCCACATCCAGATCGCGGGCGTGCCCGAGCGGCACGAGCCGGATGTGGGCGAGGTCCACTACCCCTACCTGTTCCAGTTGCTGGACGAACTGGGCTATCCAGGCTGGATCGGCTGCGAATACCGGCCCGCGCGCGGCGCGGTACCCGGGGTCACCAGCACGGGACTCGGCTGGTTGCGGCCCTTCTTGTAAGGGGTCGGCGGCGCGTGCCCATCCCCAGGCCAGGGCCCCCTCGCGCCATTGGCTGACACGGCCGGCGGGTCAACGGGGATGAAATGGCACATCGCCCGGCGCCCGCCGGCCGGCCTTTCCTTCACTCTCTACCGATCATTCCCCCATGCCACGCCTTTCCCAGAAAACCGCCCTCGTCACCGGCAGCACCCAGGGCATCGGCGCCGCGATCGCGTTGCGCTTCGCCCGCGAGGGCGCCGACGTCGTGCTCAACGGCCGCAAGCCCGATGGCGGCCCGCGCGAACTCATCGAGCAGATCCAGGCGCTGGGCCGCCGCGCGGTCTACGTGCCAGCCGACATCGGCACCGCCAGCGCGGCCGCCCAACTGGTCGAGCGCGCGGTGGAGGCGCTGGGCGGTCTGGACATCTTGGTCAACAACGCCGGCGTGGAGCGCCATGCCGATTTCTGGGACGTGACCGAAGAGGACTACGACCTGGTGATGGACACGAACGTGAAGGGCCTGTTCTTCGCCACCCAGGCCTTCGTGCGCCACCGCCACGCGCTGCAGCGTGGTGGCGCCGTGGTGAACATCAGTTCGGTGCACGAAGAGATCGCGTTCCCGCACTTCGCCTCGTACTGCGCGAGCAAGGGCGCATTGCGCATGCTGGCACGCAACCTGGCCAGCGAACTGGCGCCGCTGTCGATCCGCATCAACAACGTGGCGCCGGGCGCGATCGCCACGCCCATCAACGAAAAGCTGCTGAACGACCCGGCCAAGCTCAAGGCGCTGCAGGCGCAGATCCCGATGGGCCGGCTGGGCATGCCGGAGGACGTGGCGGGGCTGGTGGCATTCCTGGCGAGCGAGGACGCGGGCTACATCACCGGCGGCACGCATTCGGTGGATGGCGGGCTGACCTACCACTACACGGAGCAGTGAAGGGGCGGCGGCGCCCGTTCAATGGAGTGAATGGGGAGCCTCTCACAACCCCATGTTTGACGAATCCGAATAGGGAGGAGTGGGCGCCAGTAGCCGTTTGAGCGTGATGAGGCCCAGCAACGGTCTGCGCCTGGGTGCATGAGGGGCCTTGCAGGCCCGGTGGCTCAGGCTTTCACCGTTTGCAGGCGCACTTGTGCCTTGCCAGTGGCGGGCTTGAAGAAAGCATCCACGCCCCGATGCAGGAACCAGGCCAGTCGCTTCATGTTGTAGCAGGCGGCCATCATCGTCATCCCCACCGTGGCGCGCGCCTGTCCGATGGTGCGCACGAACTTGCCCCCCAGGTGGCGGATACCGGCGAACACGTGCTCCACCTTGGCTCGTTTCTTTGCGATGCGCTGGTTGCGCCCCTTCTGGCATTCGCTCTGTGGTCGGCCCGCCTGCGCACGGCGCTGCATCGCATCCACGAATCCCAGCACTTTCAGCATCTGGCACCTTTGGCGGCTCGGGTAGGCTTTGTCCGCATGCACTGCCCGCCCGGTGTTGTGCATGTCCAGCACCTCATCGAAGTGGTGCCCGTCGTGCTCGCTGGCCGTGCCCGTGGCGAGGCGGCGGATGAAGCCGTGCTTGAGGTCCACGCTCACGCTGAGCTTGTAGCCGAAGTGGCTTTTGCCGTGCTTCTTCGTGTGCGTGGCCTCCACATCCTTTTGCCTGCGTCGCGCTTGGCTCCAGTCCGGCTGCCCGCCTTGTGCCAGCGTTCGCCGCTCCTGCTGGCCGATGTGCTGTCGGGGCGCGGGCACCAGCGTGGCATCAATGGCTTGCCCGCCCCGGGCGATGTAGCCGTGGCGCTGCAGTTGGGCATCCACCCCCTGGAACAAGGCCGTTGCCCCGCCCACGCCAAGGCGCTCGCCAAAGCGCCAGATCGTGTTGCGGTCCGGCACGTTCATCGCATCCTGCAACAGGCAAAACCGCTGGTAGCTCCCCCGGTCCAGCAACTGATACTCCATCTGCTCATCGGACAGGTTGTACAGCCGCTTCAACACCAGGATGCGCACCATCACCTCGGTGGGGTAGGCGGGCCGACCGCCCCGGCGGCCACCCCCGCGTTCGATCAAGGCATCCACCAGCCGGGCCAGTTCTGCGAAGTCGATGTGCCGCGCGATCACCTGCAGCGGATCGCCCACCTCATCTCTCTTGTGTTGGCGCGAGGCCTCAGCGAACAGGTCGAACTTCAGGGCGCTACGGGGAGTGATCATGGCAAAGGATGGAGCACGCATTCTCGATCAACAAGGGACCGGATGGGTTTTGAGAGGTTCCCGATGGACTGGCGTGGCCGGTCCGGCGCAAGGCGCATACAGGTCGTGCGTTGGAAAAGGCCTTCACCGCAATAAGTACTAGGGCGTATAACTATACTTTTGATAGCAACCGCTTGTGGCCTTCTTCGCCTTCCTCGCGCCGGGATGCTCTGCTGCGCGCAAGGGGTGTCGTCAGACCCCGTCGCCCAGTTCCTGCCGCGTGGGCAGCCCGTCCGAGTCGCCCGGAAACTGCACCACCCGCGCGCCGATGGCGTTGCCGCGCGCCGCGGCGCGGGCCAGGTCCAGCCCTTCGAGCAGGCCGCTGACCACGCCCACTGCGAAGCCGTCGCCAGCGCCGACCGTGTCCACCACGCGGGCCACCGGGCGACCGGGCGCGGTGCCCCGCGCACCGCCCTGCTGCGCGTAGAAGGCGCCTTCCGGCCCGAGCTTCACGACCACCTGCCGCGCGCCCTGTGCGAGATAGAAGTCGGCCACGCCCTCGGCGGTATCGCGCCCCGTGAGGGTGCGGCCTTCGCCCAGGCCCGGCAGCACGGTGTCGCACAGCGCCGCAAGGGCGTTGATGCATTCGGCCATGGCCTCGGGCGAGGGCCACAGCCGGGGACGCAGGTTGGGGTCGAACGAAATCGTGGCGCCCGCCGCGCGCGCCTGCCGTGCGAGGTGAAAGGCCAATTCGCGCGTGCTGAGCGACAGCGCCGGCGTGATGCCGGTCAGGTGCAGGTGGCGGGCCGGGAACGCGCCTTGCGGCGCATCGGCCAGTCCCAGGTGGCTCGCGGCCGAGCCTTTGCGGAAATATTCGATCTGCGGGTCGCTGCCGTCCTCGGCCCGCGTCTTGAGCATGAAGCCCGTGGGGTGCGCGGCATCGGTGGCGACGTGGCGGCGGTCGATGCCCTCGCGCTCCATCTCGCCCTGCAGGAAGCGGCCGAACGAATCCGCACCCAGCCGCGTGATGTAGCCGGTGCGCAGTCCCAGCCGGGCCAGGCCGGTGGCCACGTTCAGCTCGGCACCGGCCGCCGCGCGGCGGTAGTCGGCCACGGCGTGCAGCTCGCCCGGGACGGTGGCCATGAAAAGCGCCATGGGCTCGCCCACGGTGAGAACATCGAGCGCAAGGGAGTCGGGTTGCATCGGGGCGTCGTCCATTCAGGGGTTCATCGGTCCGTCGTCACATCACGGCCCCGAGCTGCCAGGGCAGGAATTCGTTGTCGCCCAGGCCGTTGTCCTCGCTCTTGCTACGCTGCCCCGAGGCCGTGGCGATCATGAGGCGAAACAGCGCCTCGCCGGCCTCGGCGATGCTCTGGCGCCCCTCCACGATGCCACCGCAGTCGAAGTCCATGTCGAGCGCCATGCGCTGGAACATGGGCGTGTTGGTGGCCAGCTTGAGCGAGGGCGTGGGCTTGCAGCCGTAGGTGGAGCCCCGGCCGGTGGTGAAGCAGATCAGGTTGGCGCCGCCGGCCACCTGGCCGGTCGCGGACACGGGGTCGTAGCCGGGCGTGTCCATGAAGACCAGACCCTGCGTGCGAACGGGCTCGGCGTAGCCCACCACGTCCATCAGCCCGGTGGAGCCGGCCTTGGCGACCGCGCCCAGCGACTTCTCCAGGATGGTGGTGATGCCGCCGGCCTTGTTGCCGGGCGAGGGGTTGTTGTTCAGGTCGCCGCCATGCAGCGCCGCGTAGCGCTCCCACCAGGCCATGCGCTCCAGCAGCTTGGCCGCGACTTCGGGCGTGGCGGCGCGGTGCGTGAGCAGGTGCTCGGCCCCGTAGATCTCGGGCGTCTCCGACAGGATGGCGATGCCGCCGTGGCGCACCAGCAGGTCCACCGCCGCGCCCAGCGCCGGGTTGGCGCTGATGCCCGAGTAGCCGTCCGATCCGCCGCACTGCAGGCCCACCGCCAGGTGCCGCAGCGGCACCGGCTCGCGCCGCGCTGCGTTGGCCTGGACGAGCATGTCACCGAGGATGGCCTTGCCGTGTGCGATGGTCTCGCGCGTACCGCCCTCGTCCTGGATGGTGAGTGTGGCGAACAGGCCGGGCGCGCGCGCCGTCAGCGTCTCCACCAGCGGCGCGATCTGGTTGACCTCGCAGCCCAGACCAATGACCAGCACGCCGGCGAAGTTGGGGTGGTTGGCGTAGCCGCGCAGCGTGCGCTGCAGCAGTTCCAGCCCCTCGCCATTCCCACCCATGCCGCAGCCGCTGCCGTGGGTGATGGCGACCACGCCGTCCACCTGCGGGTAGGCGGCCAGCGCCTCGCCCTTGAAGGCGTCGGCGATGTGGCGGCACACGGTGGCCGAGCAGTTCACGCTGGCGATCACGCCCAGGTAGTTGCGCGTGGCCACGCGGCCGTCGGCGCGCACGAAGCCGTCGAAGGTCAGCGTTTCTTGCAACGCGCCCGTGGGCCGGTAGCCCACGCCCGCGCTGTGGCCGTGGCTCGATTCCGCCATGCCCACGTTGTGCACGTGCACGTGGTCGCCGGCCGCGATGTCGGCCGTGGCGACGCCGATGCCCTGGCCGTACTTGAGCACGGCCGCGCCGCGCGGGATGGACACAAGCGCCAACTTGTGGCCCGAGGCGATGGGCTCGCGGACCTGCACGGCGTGCCCGCCGATGGTCAGGCGCGTGCCGGCCTCCAGCGCCTGGCGCGCCACGGCCACGTTGTCGGCGGCGCCCAGCTGAAGGGCCAGGGGCGGAGTGGACTGCAGGTCGGTATTCATCGTCGGGGCTGCGCGGCAGGGCGGTGGCAAACAGGGAATGAAAGGGTCAGGCGGCGGCGAGGGCCACCTTCAGGCGCGGCTGGGCCAGGTGCGGGGCGTGCTCGGCCGCCAGGGCCACGAGGGGGCCGAAGCGGCGCTGCTTCTTTTGCGCGTGGTTCTGCGCGATGTCGGCGATGCGGTGGTCCAGAAACGGGTTTTCGAAGCGCTCGCGCACATCGACGAGGTAGGCCTCGGCCTGCGCCCGCGCGCCCAGGGCGCCGAACACGGGCAGGATCTCCTCGGTCCAGAGCGCCTCCAGCCCGGTGCGCAGCGCGGCATCGGCCATGGCCTCGCGCACGGTCTCGCCGGCGGCGCGGCCTTCCTGCTGCCAGCGCTCGGCCAGGTAGGTGTGGCCGGCGTTGAGCAGCAGCAGCTTGAGCCGCTCGTAGAACGCCAAGTCGTCGGTGAGCACGATGGCCGGGTGCTTGCACGGCAGCGTGAGGCGCGGGTGGCGCTCGACCACCCAGACGGCATAGGGCTCGGCCACCGCGCCCACGGGCGCGATGGCCTCGGACACGATGCGGTCCACCAGCGAGTTGCCCCACACGCAGTGCGCCGTGAGCCAGTCGGTGCATTCGGCCGGCAGCGCCCATTGGCGTGCCAGGCCCACGACCACATCGCGCAGCACGTCGCCGTTGCGCTCGACCAGTTCGCACGGCAGCAGCGTGATGGGCGCCTGCGGCGCGGCCTGCCAGCGGCCGTGCAGCAGCACCAGCAGCTTGGCGGGAAAGCTGTGCGGCGGCGCGCTGCCCGGGCGCAGCGCGGCGGGGCCGTCGCGGTCGTCGAGCAGGTAGCCGCGGTCTGCGGTGTTGGAGACGATCACGCGCACCGGTCCTGCCACGGCGGCGCGCAGCTCGGGCCAGTGCGTGGCGGCCTGCCAGGCCTCGCGCACCGCCGTGCATTGCACGGTGCGGTCCACGCGCTCGCCGCCGGCGAGACCCCGGATGCGCACGGGGTAGCCCTCGCCGCGCGCCAGCGCCGCGATGCGGGCCGCGCCGTCGGGGCGGTCGGTGGTCTGCACCACGGTGATGCCACCCAGCGCATCGCCCGCGCCGGGAGCGCCCGCCAGCGCCTCGGACACGAACAGATCGACGTGCGCCTGCAGGAACCGGCTGGTGCCGAACTGGAGGATGGGTTGGACCATGGCCGCGCGTTCCTCAGACTTCCACCAGGGCCTTGACC
This sequence comes from Acidovorax sp. GBBC 1281, assembly GCF_028473645.1. NCBI lineage: Bacteria > Pseudomonadati > Pseudomonadota > Betaproteobacteria > Burkholderiales > Comamonadaceae > Acidovorax > Acidovorax sp. GBBC 1281. The sequence goes on along the minus strand of NZ_CP097269.1, from coordinate 1,186,889 downwards.
ACGCCCTGGGCGGGGTCCAGCAGCCGCGCGAAATCGGCCGGTACGTCGGCCAGGGCCATGCGGTGCGTGTTGAGCGCCGCCGTGGGCACCTGGCCCGCGCGCATGGCGGCCAGCACGGTCTCGAAGTCTTCGGTGGTGGCGTTGCGGCTGCCCAGCAGCGTGGTCTCGCGCTTGTGGAATTCGGGGTCGGAGAAGGTGATGGTGTCGCGCACCACCGAGATCAGCACGTACTTGCCGCCGTGCGCCACGAAGCCGAAGCCGCGCTCGATGGCCTTGGCATTGCCCGTGGCATCGAACACCTGGTCGTAGAACTCGCCGCCCGTGGCGGCGGACAGCTGAGACTCGTCGCCCTCGCCCAGCGCCACGGCATGGGCCACGCCCAGCTCGCGCTGGCAAAAGGCCACGCGGTCCTGGCGGCCGTCGATGGCCGTCACCTCGGCGCCGCGCAGCTTCGCGAAGATCATGGCGGCCATGCCGATCGGGCCGGCCCCCACCACCAGCACGCGCTGGCCGGGCTGCACGTCGCCCCGGCGCACGGCGTGCGCGCCGATGGCGAGGAACTCGATCATCGCGGCCTGATCCAGCGTGGCGCCCTCGGCGCGGTGCACGAAGGCCTCGGGCAGCGAAAGCACCTCGGTGAACGCGCCGTCGCGGTGCACGCCCAGCACCTGGATGTTGACGCAGCAATTGGTCTTGCCCTGCCGGCAGGCCACGCAGGTGCCGCACGACAGGTAGGGCATGACATAGACCACGTCGCCCACCGCCAGCCGCCCGCCGGGCACGGCCTCTTCCACCACGCCCGACAGTTCGTGCCCCATCACCCGCGGGTACTGCAGGAACGGCTGGTTGCCCGTGTAGATGTGCAGGTCGGTGCCGCACACGCCCACGCGCTTGACGCGCAGCAGCACTTCGCCCTCGCCGCGCACGGGGCGTTCGCGCTCCACGGCGCGCAGGGTGCCAGGGGTTTCACAGATGACAGTCAGCATGGGGGGCTCGCAATGCAGGAAAAAGAGGGGTGGGTGGGTCGGTGGAATGGGCTGCTGGCTCAGTTGCCGCCGTGGTACTTCTTGTAGATCGCCACGAGCTTGCCGTTCTCGGTGTTCTTGGTGATCCAGTCGTTGATCCAGGCCTTCAGCTCGGGCTCGTTCTTGCGCAGGCCGACGCCCAGCGGCACCTTCTGCATGACGAACTTCTGCACCAGGTCCTTCTGCGGCGATTTCGCCAGGACCGTGTTCACGATGGCGGGCGAGGTGGCGATGATGTCCGCCTGCCCGCTCACTGCGGCGGTGACCAGCGTGGCGTCGTCGTCGAAGCGCACGATCTGCGCGCCCTTGGCGCCCTGCGTGACGACCTTGTCGTTGTTGGAGCCGCGCGTGGTGGCCACGCGCTTGCCCTGCAGGTCTTCGAAGCCCTTGATGTCCGCGGCCTTGGGGGCGGCGACCACGGCGAGGATCTGCGCGTAGGGCACCGAAAAGTCGATGACCTTCTCGCGCTCGGGTGTGACCGACAGCGAGGCGACCACGATGTCGGCCTTGCCCGTCTGCAGGAACGGGATGCGGTTGGGGCTGGTGGTCTGCACCATCTCCAGGGCCACGCCCAGGTCCTGCGCCAGCAGCTGCGCGGTCTCCACGTCGGAGCCCACGGGCTTCATCGCGTCGTCCACGAAGCCGTAGGGCGGCGATCCGGTGTCGAGGGCGATGCGGATCTTCTTGGCCTCGCGGATGTCCTTGAGCAGATCGGCATGGGCGCTGCCGGCGCCGAAGGCCATCAGGGCGGCCGAGGCCAGCAGGGTGCGCAGCAGGAAGGAACGCGGTGTTGTCATGGGGCTTTGTCTCCGTGTGAAAAGGAAGGGTTGGGGTCGGCCCCGTCTGGTGCGGGGCTCGGGAATCACCGTGGCAGCGCTACAGGCCGTTGCCGACGAAATCGCGCAGCTCGGTGGTGGCTGGCGCATCGAGGATCGAGGCCGGACCGCGCTCCCACACGCGGCCCCGGTGCATGAAGATGACCTCGTCGGCCACCTTGCGCGCAAAGCCCATCTCGTGCGTGACGAGGATCATGGTCATGCCGCCTTCGGCCAGCTTTTCCATCACGCGCAGCACCTCGCCGGTCAGTTGCGGGTCCAGCGCCGAGGTCACCTCGTCGAACAGCATCAGCTGCGGCTGCATGGCCAGCGACCGGGCGATGGCCACGCGCTGCTGCTGGCCGCCCGACAACTGCGAGGGGTAGCAGTCGGCCTTGTCGGACAGGCCCACCTGCGCCAGCACGGCCTGGGCACGCTCGCGCACCTCGGCCTTGGCGGCCTTTTGCACCAGGCGCGGGGCCAGCATGATGTTCTCCAGCACGGTGAGGTGCGGAAACAGGTTGTAGCTCTGGAACACGATGCCCACGTCGCGGCGCAGCTGGTGCAGGTTGAGCCCGGGCGCGGTCACCTCGTGGCCGCACACGCGGATGCGGCCGGCATCCACCGTCTCCAGCCGGTCGATGCAGCGCAGCGCCGTGCTCTTGCCCGACCCGCTCTGGCCGATGATGGCGACCACCGAGCCCTTGTTCACCGTGAACGACACGCCCTCCAGCACGCGGGTGGCGCCGAAGCACTTGGAGATGTTCTCGATCTCAACGATGGGCGACATGAAAGCTCCTCTCCAGGCGACGGCTCAGCACCGACAGCGGGTAACACAGGGAGAAATACAGGGCCGCCACGATCACGAAGATCACGAACGGCTCGAAGGTGGAGTTGTTGATGATCTGGCCCGCCCGCGCCAGTTCCACGAAGCCGATGGCCGAGGCCAGCGAGGTGTTCTTGACGATCTGCACCATGAAGCCCACGGTGGGCGGCGTGGCGATCTTCACGGCCTGCGGCAGGATGACGTGCCACACGCGCTGGTGCCAGCGCAGGGCCAGGCATTCCGCGGCCTCGGCCTGCGTGCGCGGCACCGACTCGATGCAGCCACGCCAGATCTCGCCCAGGTAGGCCGACACGTAGATCGACAGCGCCAGCGCCGCCGCCGTGAGCGGCGCCACGTTCAACCCGAGCGAGGGCAGGCCGAAATACGCCAGCGGCAGCAGCACCAAGAGCGGCGTGCCCTGGATCAGCTTGATGTAGAGGGACACGGCCACGCGCGACCAGCGCGGCCCGTACGAGCTGCCCAGCGCCACGGCAAAGCCGAGCAGCCCGCCGCCAGCGAACGCCAGCAGCGAAAGCCCCACGGTCCACAGCAGGCCGTCGAACAGGAATTGAAGGTGCGATGCGTTGAGAAAGCCCATGGTGCGTGCCTGCGGCTTTTAAAGGGGGGTGCCCAGGCGCCGGCGGCGCGGGAAGGCGACCATAGCCACCAGCCAGAGCGCGCCGCGCATCACCAGCGACATGGCCAGGTACGCCGCGGCCACGATGAGATAGGTCTCCACCGAGCGGAAGGTGTCCGACTGGATGCGGTTGGCCACCGCCGTCAGCTCCTCCGCCGAGATCTGCGAGCAGATCGACGAGGCCAGCATCAGCAGCACGTACTGGCTGGACAGCGCCGGGTACACGGCCGGCGGCAGCACCACATGGCGCAGCGTCTGCCAGCGCGACAGGCCCATGCATTCGGCCGCTTCCAGCTGGCTTTTGGGAATCGACTCGATACCGGCCCGCACGATCTCGCTGGTGTAGGCCCCCACGTTCACCACCAGCGCCACGATGGCCGCGGTGAAAGCGCCCACCTGCAGGCCCAGCGAGGCCAGCCCGAAGTACACGATGAACACCTGCACCAGCAGCGGCGTGTTGCGGATGACCTCGATGTACGCCCCCGCCAGCCGGGCCAGCCAGCGCGAGCGGCCGGTATTGGCCAGGGCGCAGAACACGCCCACCAGGAAGCCGAAGAAGGTCGATGCCAGCGACAGCGTGGTCCACGCCCCTGCCAGGAGATCGGGCCAGTAGGCCAGCGGCGCGGAGAAGTCGAAAGCGTAGTTCAAGGCAGTGTCGGCGTGCGGACCGCTCGGCGGCCCATCGCAGGGGGTTTCTGGTAAGGCCAATTTGAGCGCCAAATTCAAATTGGCCTTACCGGGTTAACCCCAGCCGAAGGGTTTTCAGCGATCCAATGCTTGGAATCTGGTGATTTCACCCCCTACACTGCGCGCAACCCCTTTTTGGTCAGGCCATATGGTCTGGCCAATTTCAATCCACACGTTTGATGAACGACTCGACCAAAGCCCTCGAATCCCGGCGCCTGTACCAGCAGATCGCGGACAAGGTGCGCCTGCTGATCCAGCAGGGCGATTACCGGGAAGGCAGCCGCCTGCCGCCCGAGCGCGATCTGGCGCAGCAGCTGGGCGTGTCACGCCCCTCGCTGCGCGAGGCGCTGATCGCGCTGGAGATCGAGGGCAGCGTGGAGATCCGCATGGGTTCGGGCGTGTACGTGTGCAGCCGCGCGCTGCGGCGCTCCGCCCTGCCCCCCTCCATGGGCGAGAGCCCGGCCGAACTGATGCAGGCGCGGGGCGCGGTGGAGGGGGCGGTCATCGTGCTGGCGTGCGTGCACGCCACGACGGACGGCCTGGCCCGCGTGCAGGCGAGCATCGACGCCATGCGCGCCGACATCGCGGCCGGGCGCGACGTGCTGGAGCACGACCGCGAGTTCCACGTGCGCATCGCGGAGATGACCGGCAACTCGGTGCTGGTGCGGCTGGTGGGCAGCCTGTTCGACGAGCGCCGCGGGCCGCTGGCCAGCCACATGCGCGAGCGGCTGGAAGGCCAGCCGACCTGGCATGCGGCCCTGGCCGAGCATGAGCAGATCTACCGCTGCCTCGCGGCCCGCGACCCCTTGCTGGCGGAGTCGGCCATGCGCTCGCACATCCGCGCGGCGGCGGACCGCTGGGTCATGCCCTGAGCTTCGGCACCGAGCGCTGAGCGTCGGGCGCGACGCCCTGCTCTTTTTCCTTCGTTGCTTCTTCACCGTCGCGCCGAGCCTCACGCCGGATGCGCCACTTCGTCCTGTTGCCGCTGCCTGGACCACCGTGCTCTGGGGGCCGAGCCGTGGCCTGCGCGACTGGCTGCCAACGAGCGCACACCCAGGAAATGTTTGCACACGTTTGAAATGAAAATGGCATAATTAATAAAAATGATATTTCCATCACCACATTGACGAGGCACTGACCATGCAACACCTCAAGATCTCCACCCGATTGATCATCGGATTCGGGCTGCTCGCCACCCTCGGCGTCGCCATTGCGCTGCTCGCTGCGCTCCGCATGCAGGGCCTGGCCCAGGACCTGACCGAGGTGTCGGCCAACCGCATGGTCAAGGTGGCACAGTTCACCGACATCAAGGACAACCTGAACAACGGCGCGCGCGCGGTGCGCAACATCATCATCTCCAGCGACCCCACACTGCGCCAGGGCGAGAAGAAGAAGGTTGCCGAAGCCCGCGTGGCCAATACCGCACTGCTCCAGCAACTGGATGCGTCGCTGGCCCTGCCGATGACCCGCGAGCAACTGCGCATCATCAACGCCAACCGCGAGCCTTACAACCAGGCCATCGATCGGGCCATCGCTCTGGCGGAAGCCGGTGACAGCGCAGCGGCGGGAACGTTACTGATCAAAGAAGTGCGCACCCTGCAAAACGCCGTGTTCGGCGCCGTGGACGCATCCCGCGAAATCCAGCGTGGCCTGGCCAATCAAGTCGCCAAAGAGGCCCTGGCCCATGCCAACAACATGGCCGTGGTGCTGGGTGTGGCCGCAGCGCTGATGCTGATCGTCAGCGTGCTGGTCGGCTGGCTCATCGTTCGTGATCTCTCCCGTTCGCTGGGCGCCGAACCCTCCGCGTTGGCGGCAGCCGCCAACAATGTGGCGGCCGGCGACCTGAGCGCGGCACTGGTGGTGCGCAGCGGCGACACGGTGAGCGTGATGGCCGCCATGGCCCGCATGCAGGAGGCGCTGACCTCGGTGGTCGCCACCGTGCGCCATGGCTCCGACGGCGTGGCTACGGCCAGCGCCGAGATCGCCCAGGGCAACAGCGACCTGTCGGCCCGCACCGAACAGCAAGCCAGCGCGCTGGAAGAAACCGCGGCCTCGATGGAGGAGCTGTCCAGCACCGTGAAACAGAACGCGGACAACGCCCGCCAGGCCAACCAGTTGGCCGTGAGCGCATCGACCGTCGCCGCTCAGGGCGGTCAGGTGGTGAACGACGTCGTGAGTACGATGAAGATCATCGACGACAGCTCCAAACGCATCGCCGACATCATCGGCGTGATCGACGGCATCGCCTTCCAGACCAACATCCTGGCGCTCAACGCCGCCGTGGAGGCCGCCCGGGCCGGCGAGCAAGGCCGTGGTTTCGCGGTGGTGGCCAGCGAAGTGCGCAACCTGGCGCAGCGCAGCGCAGAGGCCGCGAAAGAGATCAAGTCACTGATCGACAGCAGCGTGGCCCAGGTGGGCGAGGGCACGGCGCTGGTGGCGAAGGCCGGCAGCACCATGACCGAGGTGGTCACGGCCATCCGCCGCGTCACCGACATCATCGGAGAGGTGAGCGCCGCCAGCACCGAGCAAAGCCAGGGCGTAGCCCAGGTGGGCGAGGCCATCGTCCAGATGGACCAGGTGACCCAGCAGAACGCGGCCCTGGTGGAGGAAAGCGCTGCGGCAGCCAGCAGCCTGAGCACGCAAGCCCAGCAACTCCTGCAGGCCGTGGCCATTTTCAAGCTCGGCGCACAAACGGAGGTGAGCAACGCCATGGCACACCAGGCAGGGCCATCGTTCAGCGGGCAGGCGGGCGTCGGAAAAAGGCATGCCCAGCCCGTAGCGAACACCCGTGCCATCCCCAGGCTCAGCGCCATGGCCGGCCGTTGACCAAGGCGCCCTGCGGCTGAAGATCAAGCGCTCAGATGATCTCGCAGGGCTTTCCAGCCGGCCACTGAGGCAGGCACGTCTTCGGCGCAGGCGGCCTCTTCGAGGCGGCTGGCCACTTGGTGGCCTTCGCTGCGGCCCAACGTGAGCAGTACGGTGCGCAGGTTGTGCGCCAGCCGGCGCAGCGCGGCCAGGTCGGCCACGGCGGCGGCCCGGTCCCCCTCAGCGCGATCCTTGGGGAATTGCAAGAAGCAGCGCTCGCGATAGCTCTCGAACAGGCGGCGGTTGTTGGCGAAGTGCGTGGCCACCGCGAGGGTTTCGTGCTCCGCCAGGCCCTCCACCGCCAGGGCGGCAGGCGCGGGCGGCGCAGAGGGAGGACTTTGGCCGGCCAGTTGCAGGGCATCCCGCACGCAGCCTTGCAGATCGCCCACCGAAGCCGGTTTGGCCAGCGTACGCCAGATGTTCATCGACGCCAGTTGCTCGCGCACCTTGGTGTTCAATCCTGCGCTGAACACCACGACCTTGGCGTCCACGGCGAGGGAACGGTCGGCGGCCATGCGCTGGATCAGCCCCATGCCGGATTCCCCGGGCATCATCAGATCGGTGATCACCAGCTGGACACGGTGCTCCGCCAGGAACTGCAGCGCCTGCTCCACGCTGCTGCAGACCTGCAGCCGCACCGGCAGGTCGTCGAGCACCATGCCGACGAAGCGGGACACCAGGGCATCGTCTTCCACCAGGAGGACGACGGGTTCATCCATGGCGCAGCGTTTCCAGGCAGGCCTGCAGCGCCCCGGGCAATTCGGCGACCAGCCGGGGCTTGTGGATGACGGCCACGCCCTGCAGGGCGAAGGCATAGGGCGCGCGTTGCGATTCGTCGAGCGAGGTCACCACGATCAGCTCGCTGCGCGCGAACTGGGGATGGGACCGCAGCGTGGTGATCAGGGTCGCGCCATCCAGGCCGGGCAGCAGGATGTCCACGATGAGGATGTCCGGCTGCAGCTGCCCGTACAGGGCCAGCCCGGCGATGCCGTCATCGGCCACCTGCAGCCCCAGTTCCGGAAACTGCTGCTGCACGATGAGCTGGATGAGGTTCTGGAAGTGCGTCGAATCCTCGATGAGCAGCAACAGGGGCTTTTTCGGCGCGCCGGCCTCGGTTCCGGCCCCGGTCCGGGCGTCGTCCGCCCGGCGGTTGTGCGGCTGCGCTGGGGCGGCCTTGTTGCCCTGCAGCCATTGCTGCACGGATGCGCGGGAAATGCGCCGGTGCCCGCCGGGCGTCTTCCAGGCTTGAAGCTCCCCGCGATCCACCATGAGTTGAACGGATCGAACGGCCATGCCGAGCAGCTTGGCCACCTCCAGGGTGGTGCAGTGATCGGTCACGTCGGAGATCTCAGGAGCAGATGTTGCCATGCGTGAATTGTGCCGCTGTTGGGTTCAAAACAAACAAATTTAAAGATGATAAAAATGATTTTTCTGATTAAAATCAGCCAACGACGCTGTTTTTTATTTCTATCATTTTCTCACCATCCGATCCCATGGCCTTCACCGCTCGTCGTCCCTGCTCAAGCGTCTGGCAAAAACCCGGCGCCGCGCTGCCATGGGGCGAGCCTGGCCTGACGCGCCTTCCCCGGAACCCTGAGATCGGTCAAGGTAAAGGCACAGGCCGACACGGGCGACCGGGCACCGGCCTCTATGATGCGCTGACACCCCAGGCCGCCTTCCCGGCGGGCCTGCATCCCGAGGACATCGCGCGCCCCCTTTCCTGCAGGGCGCGGCCCTGAAGAAATGGATGGCATGAAGCGGATCGTCCTTTCCCTCTCGCTGCTTTCTGGGGCCTGCCTGGCCGCCTGGCCGGCGGTGCAGGCCGGGCCAGTGTCCGATCGGGTGCGCTCGACCGGGGTCTTGCGGGTCTGCATCTGGCCCGACTACTACGGCGTGACCTACCGCCATCCCCGCACGCGCGAGCTGAAGGGCATCGACATCGACCTGTCGGCCGAACTCGCGAAAGACCTGGGCGCGCGCCTGGAGTACGTGGATTCCTCCTTTCCATCCCTGGTGGCCGACCTCACCAGCCGCCGGTGCGACGTGGCCATGTCCGCCATCGCCGTGACCCCGCAGCGCCAGCAGGTGCTGGATTTCACGCAGCCCTACCTGCACAGCGACGTGTACGCCATCACCACCAAGAACAATGCCGTGGTCACGCAATGGTCCGACATCGACCAGCCCGGCGTGCGGGTCGGCGTGCAGCAAGGCACCCTGACGGGGCCGATCATGGCGGCGCAGTTGCAGCATGCGAGGGTGGTGCCGGTCGACGCGCCCGCCACGCGCGAGCAGGAGCTCATCTCCGGCCGCGTGGATGTGTTCATGACCAACTACTTCTACAGCCGCCAGTTGCTGGACAACGCCAACTGGGCCAAGCTCCTCGTGCCGGCGCATTCGATCCAGGTCGTGCCCTACGCCTACGCGGTGCGGCCCGGCGATGGTGCCTGGCTCCGGCAGATGGAGGATTTCGTGGTCCGCATCAAGCGCGACGGCCGGCTCAAGGCCGCCGCGGAAAAGAACGGCCTCGGCCAGGTGATCGAGCCCTGACATGACGATGAAACGCCGCGCTCCCTCCCCACCCTCCCTCGCGGCGGAACCGGCGCTGCGCTTTCGCGGGCTGCCTGCCAGTGGCCTCGTGCTGGCCGCCGGCGTGGCGGCCGCGCTGCTGGCGGCGGCCGCGATGGCCCTGCTCGCCGTGAACGACATGCGTGCGACGATGACCGCCAGCCAGGTGCAGGCCCAGTTGCTGGCCCGCATCATCGAAGACCAGGCCGCCCGCACGTTCGATGCCGGCGACATGGCGCTGGGCGTGCTCGCGCATTCGCAGGCACTGACCGATGCCCCCACCAGCACGCAGGCCATGGAGGTCGCGATGCGGCAGGTGCTGGCCGGGCTGCCCTTCATGCGCGGCGTGGCGGTGGTGGACACCAAGGGCCTGGTGGTCGCCAGCACCGTCACCGGCGAGGCGGGTACCTTCATCGACGTCACGGGCCTGGGGCCCTGGGTGGAGGAAGAACGCCAGCGCATCGGCCCGCTGGTGCCGGGCCGCAGCCTGGGCAGCCTGCGCCGCACCACGCCCCCCGACGTGGCCCCGGCGGGCATGTCGTTCATTCCGCTGCTGCGCGGTTTTCGCACCAACGGCGGTCGGGACCTGATGCTCGTGGGGCTGGTCAATCCCGGTGCGCTGTCCAACTTCCAGTACCTCACCCTGGAATCCCTGAGCTACGACGCGGTGATCGCCAGCGACGACGGCCAGGTGCTGGCCAGTTCCGCGCCCGCCGCTGCCCTGGTCGGCCGGCGGATCGACAACCTGCCCGTCTTCCACAGCTACCTGCCCCACCGCGACTTCGCCAGCTACATCGGCCAGGGCGTGCTGGGCAGCGACCGCATCCTGGCCTTTCGCGCCTCGCGCGACAAGCCACTGGTGGCGATCGTGGAGGAGCCCTACGCGATGGCACAGGACCGGTGGCTGCAGGAGGCCCAGAGCATGCTCGGCATCGGCCTGGCCGCCGTGCTGCTCGCCCTCGGACTGACCGCGACCGCCTGGCGCGGCCTGCGAGCGCGCGAGGCCGCGCAGCGCTCGATGAACCTCGCGCAGCGAAAGATCGCGCAGAGCCAGCACGATCTGGCGGTGCTCATCAGCAGCGTGCAGGAACTGATCTTCCGCACTGATGCGCACGGCGTCATCACCTATGCCAACGCGCGGTGGGACACGATCAGCGGGCGCAGCCCCTCGCATGCCGTGGGGCAGACACTGCCGGACATCGTGGACTCGGTCAGCCGCAACGAGGTCGTGGCCATGCTCGACACCGAATCCACGGCGCAGGCGCGCACCTGCCAGGCGCTGATCCGCAGCGCCGATGGCCGCCACCTGCTGTTCGAGCTGGCGGTGGTACCGCTCATCAGCGAAGGGCGCATCGCCGGCTTCGCCGGCAGCGCGGTGGACGTGACCGGGCGCTGGGAGGCGCAGCTCAAGCTGCAGGCCCAGCTGGCCTTCCAGAACCTGCTGCTCGAAACCACGCCCCTGCCCATGTCCCTGACCGACAAGGACCATTGCGTGGTGCTCGTGAACCGCGCCTGGGAGGAATACAAGGGCCGGGGCCGCGCGCTGGTGATCGGCGAGCGGCTGCATGCCTTCCTGCCGCCGGACGAGGCCAACGTCGTGGTGGAGGCCAACCAGCGCCTGCTGATGCAGGGCGGCAAGATGACGCTGGAGACCCGGCTGCTGCACGGCGACGGCACCCACCGCGACGCCCGCGTCTTCAAGGCAGCGCTGACCGACGAGATGGGCCACGCCACCGGCGTGCTGAGCATCCTGATGGACGTGACCGACTTCCGCATGGCCGAGCGCGCCATCCAGGAGGCGCGCACCGCGGCCGAGGAGGCCTCGCGCACCAAGTCCGAGTTCGTGGCCAACATGAGCCACGAGCTGCGCACGCCGCTGCAGTCGATCATCGGGTTCGCCGAGCTGGGCGCGCTGCGCAGCCCGGCCGATGCGCGGCTGGCCGGCATGTTCACCGACATCCACTCCTCAGGGCAGCGCATGCTCACGCTGGTCAACGACCTGCTGGACGTGGCCAAGATCGAAAGCACGGTGGGTACCTTCCACCTGGAGCGCACCGACCTGCGCGGGCTCATCCGCTCGGTCGCGCGGGAGTTCGACCCCCTGCTCGCCCGGCACCGGCTGTACCTGCATCTGGAGCTGCCGGATCTGCCGCTGGTCGCCAAGGCCGATCCGCTGCGGTTCCAGCAGGTCATGCGCAACGTGCTGGCGAACGCGGTCAAGTTCTCGCCCGGGGGCTCGACCATCGAGCTGCGCGGCTTCATGGACGGCCTGGGGCAGATCCACATCGAGATCGAAGACAGCGGCCCGGGCGTGCCCGAGGAAGAGCTCGAGCGCATCTTCGAGGCCTTCATGCAGTCGAGCAAGACGCGCGACGGCTCGGGCGGCACCGGCCTGGGCCTGGCCATCTGCCGCAAGATCGTCGAGGCCTTCGGCGGGCGCATCCATGCGAGCAACACGGCCCAGGGCAGCGTGTTTCACATCGTCCTGCCGGCACGCGGTGCGTCCGAAACCACACCGGCGCCGCTGACCTCCACGGTGTAGCGCCTGGCACCTGCGGCGTCCGGGCAGCGCACGCGGCCCGGCCCTTCGGCGCACGCCCGGCGCGCTCAGTACTTCGCGAAATTCGCCGTGATGCGCTGGCGCAGGTAGTCGCCCGCGGTGATCGGCGGGTACTTGCGGCCCGGGCCTTCCACCACGGCATCCTCGTTCGCCTGGCAGAAGAACGCCAGGCTGTAGCGCGCACCCTGGTATTCGTGCGGCAGCGGATTGCGCACGCGGTGGAAGTTGCTGGGCAACTGATCGTCGCTCCAGCGGGTCAGCATGTCGCCGATGTTGCAGGTGATGACGCCTTCGGCCGGCTCCACGCTGGTCCACTGGCGGCTCTCCATCTCCTTGCCGGGCAGCACCTGCAGCCCGCCCTGGCCCGGGCGCTGGAACAGCAGCGTGAGGCAGTCGAAATCCGTGTGCGCGCCCGCGCGCCACAGGCCCAGTTCGTCCTTGAGCGCCGGGTCCACGGCGAAGTAGTGGAGCATGCGCAGGGTGCTCTGGTAGGCCGCGCTCGACGGGTCGTGCGCGCGGGTGAAGAAGTCCGGATCGAACCCCAGCCGGTCCGCGAAGCACGACAGCAGTTGCATGCCCACGTGCCAGCACTGCGCCTCGAAGCGCAAGGTGGCTTCCTGGAACCCCGGCAGCTCGGCCTCGCTGGGCCACAGGCCCGCCATGCGCGGCCGGGTGACCTGGTAGGACTCCTTCTGGTCCGGCGTGCGCGTGGACGGGCGCACCTGCGCCTTGTGCTCCCAGCCGGCGTTGCGCGCCAGCGGCCACTGCGCCTTGGTCTCGCGCGGCAGGTCGAAGAACGCCTGGGCGCGCGCGAACGCGTTTCGGATGTCCTGCACCGGAATGCCGTGGCCGGTGACCTGGAAGAAGCCGATCTCGACCGAGGCGCTCCACAACTGCTCGGCGATCTCGGCCTTGCGGTGTTCGAAGTCGGACAGGTCGATGCGCCGGATTTCGCGGGCGCTGGTTTCCGCGCCCATGCCGCCCATGCGGGCTTCCTTTTCCAGTTCGCCACGCACATCAGCGGTGGCGTCTGCGGGGTCGGCAGGGGAGATGGCGGGATGATTGGCGGTGCTCTGCTGCATGGCGGGTTTCCTCGTCGGATGAACCAAGGCCCATGGCGGACACGGCCAGGCAGGCACGCGCCACGGGGCTCTTGAAGGGGACAAAGGCGGCGACCGGCGGCACGCATTCGCCAGGACGGCAACGGCGCGCCGGCGGCCACCACCGGCTTCAAGAGCAATGACCCGCCGATGGGGCCCGCACGGGGCAGGCCATCGGGCTGAACGCTTCTACTCTTGCGGGGCGTGCAAGCAAATCGCAGGCCAATCCGTGCGCAGCGGGTGGACCAACGCTACGGCACAGCGGCGGCACGGGCCGCCGCACCGCGCCTCACCGCAACGGGGACCGCCACGCACCAGCCGCGTGCCTGCCCTGCGAGAAATGCACCAGCGGCGACACCCAGCGGCCGCGCCACATACGCCCAACCGGAGCCGACTCCAACGGCGTCGTTCAGGCACGCTTCATGCATCGCAGCCTCCGAGTAGAAGCGTTCAGCCCGGCCCGTTCCCCCACGGCGCCGTTGCCCGGAAATTGCTCAGTTCGCACCGATGCACGGCGCAGATGCGCCGTGGCCGGCTGTCATCCCCGAACCTGGAGCCACCGCCATGCAACGCCGCCGATTCCTCGCCACCTCCGCCACCACCCTCCTGTCCGCCACCCTGGCCGCGCCCGCCGTGCACGCCCAGGGCAAGGCCACCACAGCGCTCAAGTTCACCCTCGACTTCCGCGTGACCAGCCAGACCGCGCCGTTCTTCCTGGCCGCCGCCAACGGCTACTACAAGGACGAAGGGCTGGACGTGGGCATCGACGTGGGCTCGGGCTCCGTGGCCTCGATCACGCGCGTGGCCAGCGGGGCCTACGACCTGGGGCTGGGCGACATCAGCGCGCTGGCCGAGTTCCACGCGCAGAACGCCGACGCGCCGGTGCAGGCCATCTACCAGTACTACAACCGCGCGCCCTTCGTCATCATCGGCCGCAAGGACCGCGGCGTGACCACCGACTTCCAGTCGCTCAAGGGTAAGCGCGTGGCCGCCGCCGCCGTGGAATCCACGCGCCGCAGCTGGCCCATGGTGGCGCGCCAGCTCAACACCAGCCCCGACCTGTTCCAGTGGGTGACCACCGACTTCAGCGCGCGCGACAACGTGATGGTGCGCGGCGACGTGGACGCGGCCACCTACTTCCACGACTCGGCCGTGTCCCTGTTCACCCGCATGCCGCCGCAGGACCTGGCGGTGATCGAGTACGGCAAGACCGGGCTCAACCTCTACGGCAACGCCATCCTGGCCGGCCGGCTGCTGCAGGAGCGGCCCGACGTGGCGCGGGCCTTCCTGCGCGCCACGAACCGGGCGCTGCGCGAGACGCTCTCCAACCCCGATGCGGCGATGGCCGCCATCAAGGCGCGCGAGCCCATCCTGAACATGGACATGGAACGCGCCCGCTGGGCCATCACGCGGCAATACCTCGCCACGGCCGAAACGCAGGCCATCGGCCTGGGCAGCGTGAACCCCGAGGTGCTCACGCGGCAGATCGACGAGATCGCCACCACCTTCGGCCTGGCCCGCAAGCCGGCGGCCGAGCGCGTGTTCAACCCGGCGTTCCTGCCCGCTGCGGCCGACCGCAAGGTGCCGGCCTGAAAGCGGAGACCGCCCGATGAACATGCCTGCTTCCCCCGCTTGCGAACTGCCCGAGGAAGTCCCCCTCGCCCCGCGCGACGGCCTGTACCTGCGCCGCGCCATCGCCCTCGCCGACCAGGCCCGCGCGCGCGGCAACCGACCGTTCGGCGCCGTCATCGTGGGTGCGGACGACCGCATCCTGGCCGAGGCCTGGAACGCCAACGGCGAAACGGGCGACTGCACCGCGCATGCCGAGACCTCGGCCGTGCGGCTGGCCAGCCCGCACCATCCGCGCGAAGCCTTCGCGCAGGCCACGCTGTATTCGTCCGGCGAGCCCTGCGTGATGTGCGCCGGCGCGATCTTCTGGGCCAACATCGGTCGCGTGGTGTACGGCATCGACGCCGTGCGGCTGCGCGCCTTTCGCGGCGAGCGGCTGGACCAGCGCGACGCTGAGCTGTCGTGCCGCGACGTGTTCGCGGCCTCGTCCCATGCCATCGAATGCATCGGCCCGGCGCTGATCGAGGAGTCCTCGGCCTCGCACCGGGGCGCATGGAAAGCCTGAAGCCCATCCCCTGCGTCCGGTCGGCATCGAATCGGCCCGATGCCGGCGGATATCATGCCGGTCTAGCTCACGATTTGATAGCAACCGCATGACCTGGCACGCCCACCTGCAACTGGACTACCGCCGAGAGGCCGAGCGCACGGTGGCGCGCTTCGAACACGGCGGCCCGCTGCGCATCCTGCAAAGCCTGTACCCCGAAGGCGATGCGGTGTGCCACAACGTGCTGGTGCATCCGCCCGGCGGTTTGGTGGGGGGCGACACGCTGGACATCCGCACCACCGTCGCGGCCGGCGCGCACGGCCTGGTCACCACCCCCGGCGCCACGCGCTTTTACCGATCCACCGGTGCCCCCGCCTTGCAGCGCACGCACGCCGTTCTGGCGCCCGGCGCGCGGCTCGAATGGCTGCCGCTCGAAGCCCTTTGCTACAACGCCTGCCAGGCCGAGAACCGGCTCACGCTGGAGGTGGCCCCGGGCGCCGAATGCCTGGGCTGGGACGTCACCGCGCTCGGGCTGCCCCACGCAGGGCAACCGTTCGAATCGGGCCGCTTCACCCAACACATCGAGGTGCCGGGCGTGTGGCTGGAGCGCGGCCACATCGACGCGGCGGACCGGCTGCTGCTCGACGGCCCGCTGGGCCTGGCGGGGCACCGCTGCATGGCGTCGGTCTTCTTCATCGCCGGCGAAGCCCTGACGCGGGAGCGGCGCGAAGGCGCGCTGGACGCCGCCCGCGCCGCCATCGACTCACACCCGCTGGCCGCCACGGCCGGCGCCACCAGCCCCCATCCGAACGTGGTGGTGGTGCGGGTGCTCGCGCCCGTGGTGGAACCCGCCATGGGCCTGCTGCAGGCCGTGTGGGCGGCTTGGCGTGCACAGTGCTGGGGCATGGCGGCGCAGCGGCCGCGCACCTGGTCGGTGTAGCGTGCCAGAGGCGCGCTTTCGGTGTGCGGAGTGCGATACGTCCGGACACCCTGCATTACAAAAACGCACGGGGCACGGCAGAACCCCCTCCTAGAATCGGCCGGCCGCGCTGAACCCGGGCGCCATGCCCGTTGCGCATGCTCCTTTTGCGCGGCGCCAACCCTTTCACCCCGCCATGTCCGATCCCTACGCCCTGGAGCGCAGCCGACCCCACGCCCCCGGATGCCTGCAATCGAAAATCGCACTGCAATTCGACGGAAAAGTCCTGCGCGGCACGGGCACGCAATCCGTCCTCGCGCTGCCCGCCGTGTCCGGCAAGCCCAAGAACGGCCACTTCGACTACTCCACCGAATGGCAGAAGACCCGCAACGCCGGGCCCATCCCCGAAGGGGACTACTGGATCCAGCCGTCCGAGATGTGGTCCAACAACTGGCTCAAGAACCTGTACCGCTCGCCGCGTGCGGCCTGGGGCAACTTCCGCCTGACCATCCACCCCTATCCGGACACCGAGACCTACGGGCGCGGCGGCTTCTTCATCCACGGCGGCTCGACGCCGGGCAGCGCCGGATGCATCGACCTGACCGTGCACATCGACAAGTTCGTCGAAAAGCTCAAGAGCGAACTGGGAGGCCTTCCCGAATGCTACATACCGCTCACCGTCCGCTACCCGCCCCAATGAAGGCCCGAAGCACCACCGCGCTCCTGGCCTTGGCTCTGGCACCGGGGCTGGCCCTGGCGGAAGTCAGCGACAAGACGCCGGCCCTCTGGCACATCTGGGCCGTGGCCCTGGGCGCCTCGGCCGTGTGCATGGCGAGCATGGCCTGGCGCCGGTGGCTGGGCGCGACGCTGGCCGTGGTGCCCGCGCTGTGGTTCGCCGGGCTGCTGCTGGAGATCCACTCCACCGACGTCGGGCCCTACCTGTATGCCGAACAGGGCTGGAGCTACTACCTGCAGGCGTACCTCGCGCTCGCCCTGTTCCTCGCCAGCCTGGTGCTCGGCATGCGCCTGGGCGAGCGGCGGCGGCGCAAAGCGGCCGCCGCCGGGGCCCGGCTGCGGACTTAAAGGGCCTGCCGCCCCAAAGGCGGCCCTCTTCGCGTCAGAACGTGCCCGGAAACGCCCCGCCGTCGGCCAGCACGTTCTGCCCCGTCAGGTAGCCCGCCTGCACGCTGCACAGGAACGCGCAGATCGCACCGAATTCCTGCGGCGTGCCGTAGCGGCCGGCCGGAATGGCCGCCTGGTGCGCGCGGCGCACATCGTCTTCGCTCTTGCCGGTCTTCTGGACGGTCGCCTGGATGTTGGCCGACAGGCGATCGGTGTCGAACTTGCCCGGCAGCAGGTTGTTGATCGTCACGCCCTTCGCCGCAATGGAGCTGCGCGAGGCGCCCGCCACGAAGCCCGTGAGGCCGCTGCGCGCGCCGTTGGACAGGCCCAGGATGTCGATGGGCGCCTTCACCGCGCTCGACGTGATGTTGACGATGCGCCCGAAGCCCCGTGCCGCCATGCCGTCCACCGTGGCCTTGATCAGCTCGATCGGCGTGAGCATGTTGGCATCCACCGCCTTGATCCAGGCATCGCGGTCCCAGTCGCGGAAGTCGCCCGGCGGCGGGCCGCCCGCGTTGGTGACCACGATGTCGAACGCCGCCCCGGGCCCGCCCTCCACCGAGAGCGCTGCGGCCCGGCCCTCGGGCGTGGTGATGTCCGCCGCCACGGCCAGCACGACCGGCTGCGGGTGCTTGTGCGCCAGCGTGGCCGACTCGTTGGCCGCCGCGGCCAGCAACTGCGCCGCAGCCTGATCCAGCGCCTCGGCGTTGCGGGCGTTGATCACCACGTTCACGCCCTCACGCACCAGCGCCTCGGCGCAGCCATACCCCAATCCCTTGCTGGCGCCGCACACCAACGCCCATTTACCGGCAATACCCAGGTCCATAGTCTCCTTTCACGGCCGGCGCGCCCGGCCCGTTGCGAATCACAAAAAGAGGCGCCGCACGCGCCCTGCTCCCGGTGCGCCAGCGATCGAAGGACCATGATACGAAGCGCCGCGCGCCAGCGCCGGGCAAGGGGAATGCCCGGCGCCAGGCACCGGCCCGGCAAGGAGTCAGCCCGCGGGCTTGCGCGCCGCCATGCGGGTGAAGACGAAGATGCCCGTGAGCACCAGCGCCGTGCCCGACGCCACCCACAGCGTGAACGGCTCGTCCAGCAGCCACACCCCCATCAGGATCGTGGACAGCGGCCCCACCATGCCGGCCTGCGCGGCCAGGCCCGCGCCCACTCGCTCGATGGCCATCATCACCAGCAGCACCGGCACCGCCGTGCACAGCGTGGCGTTCAACAGCGACAGCCACAGCACCTCGGGCGCCACCACCGCCGCGCCCAGCGGCCGCAGCACCGCGAACTGCAGCAGGCAGCACACGCAGGCCACCGTGGTCGCCAGGCCCACCAGGCGCAGCGAGCCGATGCGCTTGACCATCTCGCCGCTGTACACCAGGTAGACCGCATAGCTCACGGCCGACAGGAACACCAGCAGCACCCCCCAGGCCACGTACGCGCCCTGCAGGCCCGCCTCGTGCCCGAACACCAGCACCACACCGCAGTAACTGATCGCCATGCCCAGCATCTGCCCCCAGCGGATGCTGCGGCGATACAGCACCCAGCCCAGCACCACCACCAGGGTGGGGTTGAGGTACAGGATCAGCCGCTCCAGGCTGGCGCTGATGTACGCCAGCCCGGCGAAGTCGAGAAAGCTCGCCAGGTAGTAGCCCGTGAACCCCAGCCAGGCCACGCCCGCCCAGTCGCGGCGCGTGAGTGGCGCCTTGCCCCGGCTGGCCCACCACGCCATGGCCGCGAAGATCGGCAGCGCGAACAGCATGCGGTACATGATGAGCGTGACCGCGTCCACGCCGTGGCGATAGGCCAGCTTGACGATGATGGCCTTGCCGCTGAAGGCGATGGCACCGACCAGGGCCAGGGCCATGCCGGCGGCCACACCGGCATTCGGCGTGGGCAAAGGCCCCGAGGGCTGCACTGGAACGGAAGCGGACGCTTCGACGGCAGGGGCCGTGGAACGCGCGGTATCGGGGGGTGTGGACTGCTGCATGGATTCGGCGGGTTGGGCAGCCCGGTGCGTTGGCCGGGTGCGCATTCATTCAGTGTCGCATGCAGGTGGCCGCACAGCCATCGGCCCTGTGCGCGGCCCGCCCCGCGATCGGCGATACCGGCGAAATCGCAGTGCCTTGCGGCGGCATTGCGGGCGGTGCGGGATGGCTCCGCGAAGCACAACGATCATTTGCTGAACGGTTACGCCCTGCAACCAATCCATACAGCGACGGCCGGGGGATCAAGCCATTTCTTCGCCATAATTCGCCCCGTTCACGCAAGCCTCAGCGTGACTGAAAAACAAATTGAGTCAGGGTCAATGGTCGATCTTCTGAAGGCACCGCAGGAAGCCCTGCGGTCCGTGCTCGGGCGCAAGAATGCGCCGCAATATGCCACCCGCCTGTTCCAGTTGCGGGACATTCCATCGGTGATGCGCTCGCGCTTGGGGTGGCCGGTGGCGGCGGCGTTGATGGAGCGGTGGTTCAACGGGGCCGCATACCAGATGACAAAGGAAATGAAATTCAGTGAACCCCCCAGTCGTCTGAGCCAACTCCCCGCTCCGCATCTCGACGAGAGCACCGTCATGATGGAATGGGCATTAGGTTTCGCACGGGTGCAGGCAGCCATGGCCAGTTTGCGATCGAAATGGGCAAGCCCTGCAGGCATTGCCCAACTGAAAGATCGAGTGGATCGCCAAAGCAGAGGGCGCCAGGACCAGTGCTGGCGTTTAGGCAATCTCGCGCAGCCGGCCAAAACCCTGGAGGACACGTGTCAAGTCAACTACCTGTCGTTTGGTCGATGGAGTGATCCCATGGACGACTTCTATGGCGCGATGGGAGAAGCACAAATGAATGTGGCTGTATCGGGCACCGTTTTCCCCCAGGGACTGGGCAAAGCCAAAGTGGAAATCGAAGAGCTTGGCTTTTATTTGCGTGATGCCTATGACTTCAACGACGGCAGCAATTTCATCTCCCAGCCATTAGGCTGCTGGGGTTTCAGCGGCGTGGAGTGTGGTGTCAGCACGCGGCTGAACATACCCGTTGATGACGCCGTTGTGAATGAACCTCTCAGCACTGTGCAAGGGTACAAGTACATCGTGCAGAACAAGGATTTTCGCCAATGGCGACGGAAAAATCATCGAGGTGGAGACTTCATGGTGCTGTCGAATGTGCACAGGGTTCGACTGGCCTTCCCGCTGAAATTCCAGTGGTGAAGTGAGGTACGCGGAATGAAAAAATATCGGGCTCTTCTAAAACGGGCTGCTCTCGCGATTGCCTTGATCGTTGGGGGCTGGTACTTCGTTACTCCAACCTACGATCGAAGTCACTACAGCCCCCGCCGTGTGTACCGGTTGGACTACTACGAAGCTTCCTGGCTTCAACGTTTAACGCACATGGACATGCGTTATCCCCACGTGATTCGTCTTTATCGCGTCGAGCCGAGAACACTGTTGGGCACCAGCGATGTAGTGGACCTCTGGATCAACGGCCAGTTGTATTGGTACCTCAACCCGCCCATGAACAAGGTGCGTGTAGGGCGCGACGTGGTGTTCGAGAACATTCCGCCGGAGTGCGCTGACTGTCCACCGCTGACCGATGCCGAAATCATGCCCTGAGCCTCGCACCCTCCTCCCGACAGGCCCCCCAAAGAAAAACGGCACCCGAAGGTGCCGTTTTTCTCAATCGTGAAAGGGTACCCAGCCGGGACGTCAGTCCTCGACGAAGGCTTCCTCGCGCTTGTTCTTCACGGCTGGCAGCAGCACGATGATGAGCAGCAGCACGGCGGCAGCCAGCAGGCCGGCGGAGATGGGGCGCGTGACGAACACGCTCCAGTCGCCGCGCGACAGCAGCAGGGCGCGGCGCAGGTTTTCTTCCATCATCGGGCCCAGGATGAACCCGAGCAGCAGCGGCGCGGGTTCGGTGCCCAGCTTGTGGAACAGGTAGCCGATGAAGCCGAAGATACCGACCAGCCACACGTCGAACGTGTTGTTGTTCGTGCCGTACACGCCCACCGCGCAGAACAGCACGATGGAGGGGAACAGCCAGCGGTAAGGCACGGTCAGCAGCTTGATCCACAGGCCGATCAGCGGCAGGTTCAGGATGATCAGCATCGCGTTGCCGAGCCACATCGAGGCGATCAGGCCCCAGAAGAGTTCGGGGTTGCTCGTCATCACCTGGGGGCCAGGCTGGATGTTGTGGATCGTCATGGCACCCACCATCAGCGCCATCACGGCGTTGGGCGGAATGCCCAGCGTCAGCAGCGGGATGAAGGAGGTCTGCGCGCCGGCGTTGTTGGCCGACTCGGGGGCCGCCACACCGCGGATGTTGCCCTTGCCGAAAGGAACTTCGCCGGGTTGCAGCTTGGTCTTCTTTTCGATGGTGTAGGCCGCGAAGGCCGCCAGCAGCGCGCCGCCGCCGGGCAGGATGCCCAGGGCCGAGCCGAGGGCCGTGCCGCGCAGCACGGCGGGGATCATGCGCTTGAAGTCTTCCTTGGTCGGCAGGAGGCCGTGCACCTTGGCGGTGAACACCTCGCGGTCGTCTTCGGGCTTGGACAGGTTGGCGATGATTTCGCCGTAGCCGAACACGCCCATGGCGATCACGACGAAGTTGATGCCGTCGGTCAGTTCAGGGATATCGAAGCTGTAGCGGGCGACGCCCGAGTTCACGTCGGTGCCCACCAGGCCCAGCAGCAGGCCCAGCACGATCATGGCGACCGCCTTGAGCAGCGAGCCCGAGGCCAGCACCACGGCGCCGATCAGGCCCAGCACCATCAGCGAGAAGTATTCGGCGGGGCCGAACTTGAAGGCGACTTCGGTCAGCGGTGGCGCGAAGGCGGCCAGGATCAGCGTGCCCACGCAGCCGGCGAAGAACGAGCCCAGGCCGGCGGCCGCCAGCGCGGGACCCGCCCGGCCCTTGCGCGCCATCTGGTAGCCGTCGATCACGGTCACCACCGAGGACGATTCGCCCGGCAGGTTCACCAGGATGGCGGTGGTCGATCCGCCGTATTGCGCGCCGTAGTAGATGCCGGCCAGCATGATCAGCGCGGCCACCGGGGGCAGCGCATACGTGGCGGGCAGCAGCATGGCGATGGTGGCCACGGGCCCGATGCCCGGCAGCACGCCGATCAGCGTGCCCAGCAGGCAGCCGATGAAGCAGTAGATGAGGTTCTGAAACGTGAAGGCGACGCCGAAGCCGGTCGCCAGGTTGTCAAACAATTCCATGGTTTTCGATGCTCCTGCTCAACCCGAAATGAAACTGGGCCACACAGGGAACTGCAGCTTCAGCGCCCACACGAAAGCCACGTAGCTGCCCACCGCCAGGACCGTGGCGAGGATGAACACCTCCTTGGCACTGAAGGTGTCGCCGGCCAAGCTGGCGATGAACACCAGCGCGTAGATCGCGACGATCAGGCCCATGGCCGGCACGCCGAACGAGGGCAAGCCCGCCAGCAGCACGCCGAACGCGAAGTTCGAGGCCAGGATGAAGAACAGCTGCTTCCACGCCCACTTGCCGATCTTGTCGCCATCCACGCTCTCCACCACCGTGGCGTAGAACGTGATCGCCACGCCGAGGATGGCGAGGATGATGCCGAGAATCAGGGGGAAGTAGCCGGGGCCCATGCGGGCGCCGTTGCCGATGTTGTAGTTGGAGGCACCGACCGCGAAGGCCACGCCCACACCCATGAACATGAGGCCCGAAAAGAAATCTTTCTGGCTCTTGATTTTCACGAAAACGTCTCCTTACAAGAACTTGACGGGCGATTGTGCAGTCCGGTCCACTCGGGATCGATGTGGATTCCACCTATCCAGCGCCTAGGGAAAACCGCAGGGTGGCGCCTCGGAAAAAGCCGCGCCGGCGCGCTACTGCAGAGCGTCCGCAGGCGGTGGATGAAGGGCCCGGCACAGCTCGGACAACGCGCGCGCAGCCGGCCCCCGGGGGGCGCGCCCGGCGGCGCGGTCTACTCCATCGGCGGCGTGGCCGCGATCACTTCTTCCAGCGTGGTGATGCCTTCGGCCACGCGCAGCGCGCCGGCCAGGCGCAGCGGGCGCATGCCGTCCTGCACGGCCTGGCGGCGCAGCACGTCGATGGAGGGCGCCTGGTTGATGCGGTCCTTGAGCGCCTCGCTCACGGTGAGCAGCTCGTACAGGCCCATGCGGCCATGGAAGCCCGTCATGCGGCAGTCCACGCAGCCCACGGGCTTGTAGGGCTGGTAGCCGCCGTTGAGCTTCCACGGCTTGACCACGACGGCCAGCGCCTCGGCCGAGGCCGCCTCGTCCTTTTGCTTGCACTGCTTGCACAGCGTGCGCACCAGCCGCTGCGCCAGGATGCCCAGCAGCGTGGCGTTGATGAGGTAGGGCGGCACGCCCAGCTCCATGAGCCGCGTGACGGCGCTGGGCGCATCGTTGGTGTGCAGCGTGCTGAACACGAGGTGGCCGGTGAGCGCGGCCTGCACGGCCATGTCGGCGGTGGCGAGGTCGCGGATCTCGCCCACCATGATGATGTCCGGGTCCTGCCGCATCAGCGCGCGCAGGCCTTCGGCGAAGTTGAAATCGAGCTGCGGCTGCACCTGGGTCTGGTTGAAGCTGGGCTCGATCATTTCGATCGGGTCTTCCACCGTGCTCACGTTGACCTCCTCGGTCGCCACGCGCTTGAGCGTGGAGTACAGCGTGGTGGTCTTGCCCGAGCCCGTGGGCCCCGTCACCAGGATGATGCCGTGCGGGCGCTTGACCAGCGCCTCCCAGCGCGTGGCGTCGTGCTGCGCGAAGCCCAGCGCGTCCAGGTCCTTGACGGCGTTGTCGGGGTCGAAGATGCGCATCACCATCTTCTCGCCGAAGGCCGTGGGCAGCGTGGACAGGCGCATTTCCACCTCGTCGCCGCGCGGGTTGCGGGTCTTGATGCGGCCGTCCTGCGGGCGGCGCTTTTCCACCACGTCCATGCGCCCGAGCAGCTTCACGCGCGAGACCATCGCGTTGAGCACGCCCATGGGCATCTGGTAGACCGGGTGCAGCACGCCGTCGATGCGAAAGCGGATCACGCCCTGCTCGCGGCGCGGCTCCAGGTGGATGTCGCTCGCGCGCTGGTCGAAGGCGTACTGCCACAGCCAGTCCACCACCTTGACCACGCCCTGGTCGTTGGCATCGAGCTGCTTGTTGCTCTTGCCCAGTTCCACCAGTTGCTCGAAGCTGCTGCCCGCCGAGGCCCCGCCGGCCTTCTGCGCGGCGCGCACCGACTTGGCCAGCGCGAAGAACTCGGCGGTGAAGCGCTGGATGTCCTGCGGGTTGGCGACCACGCGGCGCACCGAGCGGCGCGCCTGGCGCTCCACCTCGGCCACCCAGTCGTCGATGAAGGGTTCGGCCGTGGCGATCACCACCTCCTTGGGCGTGACCTGCACGGGCAGCACCTTGTGGCGCTCGGCGTAGCTGGCGCTCATGGTGTCGGCCACGCGGCCCACATCCACCTTCAGCGGGTCGATGCGCAGGTAGGCCAGGCCGCTGCGCTGCGCCAGGTACTGCGTGAGCGCCTCGGCATCGAGCGGGCGGCCGTCGCTCGCGCGGGCCATCGCCACGTTGGCCAGGCGCACCAGCGGGTGCTGGCGGCTTTCGGCCTGCGAGCAGCGGGCGATGGTGCGCGCGGCCTCCTCGGCCGAGATCACGCCGTCGGCCCGCAGCCAGTCCACCAGCCGGCGCCACTCCAGCGGCCCGGTATAGGCAGGGGGCTTCGTCGGGGTGTCGGTGGGGGTGGCGGTGCTCATGGGCGGGCCTCGTTCAAAGGAGAGGAAGGGCGAGCGCAGCGGTACGGCGGCTACAGCAGCACGCACCACGGTGGAAGGCCGAAGCGGCCCGCGTCATGCGGCCACCGGCTTGAAAACGCGCGCCCACTTGGTGGCCGGCAGGTCCCAGCGGGCCTGCACGGCCTCGGCGCGCGCGAGCAGGTCGGCGCGCTTGGGCCGCGTGGGCGTGCGCTGCGCCAGCACCACGGTGTTGCCTTCGCGCGTGGGCTTGAAGGCCCACAGTGCGTCGGCGCCGAAGGCCTCGGCCATCTTGCCCAGGCTGCGCTCGTAGCTGGAGGCGCGGCCGAACAGGTTGACGGTCATGGCGCCGTCCTCGGACAGCAACGCGCGGCAGTCGGCATAGAAGGCGGCGCTGTCGAGCACGGGCGCGGCGGCGTCGTGGTCGTACAGGTCCACCTGCAGGGCATCGACCGTGCCCAGCCACATCGGGTCGCGGATCTCCGCGGCGGCATCGCCCAGGATCACACGCAGCTTGGGGCCGTCAGGCGGCAGCTTGAACCAGGCGCGGCACACGGCCAGCACCTGAGGGTTGAGCTCGATGGCGGTGGCGCACATGCGCAGCTTCTTGTGGCAGAACTTGGTGAGGGCGCCGGCCCCCAGGCCCAGTTGCATCGCATGGCGCTTGGTGACGCTGGCGGGCTCGACGAAGAGCAGCCAGGCCATCATGCGCTGCACGTATTCCAGTTCGAGCTCGAACGGCTCGGCCACACGCATGGAGCCCTGGATCCACGGCGTGCCCAGGTGCAGGTGGCGCACCTCGCCATCGTCGGAGACGCTCACTTCGGGCAGGGCTTCGCTGTCGTTTTTCTTGCGGGTCAAATCGTCACACCAATCCATAAGTGCCCAGGGCGGCGGCCCAGGCGTTCAGTTTCTTGTCGAAGCTCCACGAGGCGTTGGCCGGGCTGGTGGAAGGCAGCCGCAGGGACTGCACGCCGCCCTCCAGCAGCGCGGGCGGCAGCCCCAGGTGGGCGCGCACGGCCTTGGCGTGCCGGAAGCTCTCCCCGCCATTGTGGGCGATGGCGGCCAGGCGGGGGCACTGCGCCCGCAGCGCCCGGAAATCGTTCACCACGGCGTTGCGGATGTCGGTGTCCAGGCTGCCCTCGCGCTCGCAGGCGGCGTACACGTCCCACAGGCCCAGGCCCCGGTCCAGCAGCCAGGCGCAGCGCCCGGCGTAGTCGTCCCGCCCGGGCAGCACGGGCTGCGGCCACAGTGCCTGCAGGATGCGCCAGAAGTGGTTCTGCGGGTGCCCGTAATACTGCCCCGCGCGCAGCGAGGCCGCGCCGGGAAAGCTGCCGAGCACCAGCACCACGGTGCGCGGCGAGACGACCGGCGCCAGCCCGACAAGACGCGGGGCCGCCGCCGGCACCGGACCGGAAGGAGGGGGGAACCAGGGCTCAGGCGGATCGGAGGCGGAATCCATGGCGGCCATCATCGGGGGACATTGGGGAGAAAAAGAGGGGAACGGGGAATCGGCGGGCCCCGCGGTGTCGTGAGACCGGGCCGGGGCGCACGGCGAAGCTGCGGATTACTATCAATATCATAGCAACATGCCCTAGTACCAATTGCACTGGCGGCCAAAAAGGCTCAGATCGCCAGCAGCGCCCCCAGCCGCGGCAGCGCCGCACAGGCGTTGGCCCGCGTGGCCTGCGCCAGCTCCGCCACCGGCATGCCGCGCAGCCCAGCCACCACATCGGCGATGCGGGGCAGCTCGCCCGGCGCGTTGCGCGCGGGCGGTGCGCCGGCGGCCCGCTGGGCGGCGGTCACATAGAGCCAATGCGGGGGAATGTCGGGGGCATCGGTCTCCAGCACCAGCGATTCGAGCGGCAACTCCGCCGCCAGCCGGCGCAGCTGCAGCGCGCGCTCGAACGTGACCGCCCCGCCGAAGCCGAGCTTGAAGCCCATGGCGATGAACGCCTGGGCCTGCTGCAGGCTGCCGTTGAAGGCATGGGCGATGCCGCCGCGCACCGGCCGCTCGCGCAGGCCCTTGAGCACCTTGTCCGACGAACGCCGCACGTGCAGGATCACCGGCAGGTCGAAGCGCTGCGCCAGCTGCAGTTGCGCCCGGTAAAAGCGCTCCTGCCGCGGGCCGTCCAGCGTGGGCACGAAGTAATCGAGGCCGATTTCGCCGATGGCGACCAGACGCGGGTCGGCGTGGTGGGTCTGCAGCGCCCCGGCCAGCGTGTCCACGTCGCCATCGCCCGCGCGGCCGGTGAACAGCGGGTGGATGCCGAGCGCGTAGCTGTCGCCATGCTGGTGCGCCAGGCGGCGCACGGCGTCCAGGTTGCCCAGTTCCACCGCCGGCAGCACGCAGTGCATGACACCGGCGCGCGCAGCTTCGGTGCGGACCTGGGCCAGGTGCGCGGGCCCGGCATGCGCCTCGAACTCGTCCAGATGGCAGTGGGTGTCGATCCAGGTGTGCATGCGCGGATGATGCCCGAGGCAGCTGGCCCTGCGGGCGCCATGGCCCGCGCCGATACGCCCTGTCACATGCGCGGCGGGCTTTTCCGTGCTACCGTGAACGCTCCGCCGCCGCCCGCCCGTGGCGCGCCCGCTTCCAGAGGTGTCAGCATGCCCAGGCCACCCCGCTACAGCAGCTCCCGCTCCGACCGCCGCAACGCCCCCGAGGCGGCACCGCACCCGGCCGCACCGCGTGGCCAGGCCGGCGCCGCGCCACGCCCCGGCGCCGGGCGCACCGCCGAAGCCGCGCAGGCGCCCGAGACCTTTTCTGCCACGGCCGCCCCCACCGGCGATCGCCCCGTGCGCGTGGCCCCACGCCCGCACCAGCGCGCCCTGTGGGCCGCCATCGCCCTGCTGTCGGTGCTGCTGGCCGCCAGCGTCTGGATGGGCAAGCGCCCGTCCGCCCCGCCCCTCACGCAAAAGGACATCGACGCCGCCGTGCTGCGCACGCTGGAGACGCAGCCCCTGCCCGCGGCCACGGCGCGCGCGGTGCAGACCATCGCGCCCTCGGTGGTGCGCGTGGTGGGCTACGCCCGCACCAAGAAGGGCAAGGAGGTCGAGCGCGGCATCGGCACCGGCGTGGTGATCCTGGACAAGGGCGTCATCCTCACCAACCTGCACGTGGTGCAGGGCACCACGCGCGTGCAGATCACGTTCTCCGACGGCATGGAGGCCGGCGCCAGCGTCACCGGCGTGCAGCCCGAGAACGACCTGGCGGTGCTGCAGGCCCACAAGATTCCCGACGACCTGGTGGCCGCCCCGCTGCGCTCCACGCAGAACCTGCGCCCGGGCGACCCGGTGGTGGCGGTGGGCTTTCCGTTCGGCATCGGGCCCTCGGCCTCGGCCGGCGTGGTGTCGGGGCTGGAGCGCGAGTTCGACTCGCCCGAGGGCAAGCGCGAGCTGCAGCACCTGATCCAGTTCGACGCCGCGGCCAACCCCGGCAACTCCGGCGGGCCGCTGGTCACGCTCGACGGCGAGGTGGTCGGCATCGTCACCGCCATCCTCAACCCCACGCCCGCGCGCACCTTCATCGGCATCGGCTTCGCCGTGCCCATCGAGAACGCGGCGGCCGCCGTCGGCATGCCGCCGTTCTGAAGATGAACACCCCCTTGAGCGGCTGCGCCGCTTCCCCCGGCTATCGCAGCGCTGCGCACTGCGGACAGGGGGACGACGCCAGCGCGGCGGGGCGGCCCTTGGGCGGCGTCTGCTGGCGCGGCCTGCTCCGCGGCCTTCGGAAGGGACAGCGCCCGCCAGTGCATGGGCCTTTGCACTTGCCGCCTCCTCGATAACGCATCAAAAAGGACAGCCATGGAACACGCCACACCGCACACCGCCACGCTGATGGAGCAGATCCTCTACGAGGTCAAGCGCGTCGTGGTGGGGCAGGACCGCTTCCTGGAGCGCGTGATGGTGGCCATGCTGTCGCAGGGTCACCTGCTGGTCGAGGGCGTGCCCGGCCTGGCCAAGACGCTCACCGTCAAGACCCTGGCCAGCACCGTGCAGGGCCAGTTCAAGCGCATCCAGTTCACGCCCGACTTGGTGCCCGCCGACCTGGTGGGCACGCGCATGTACAACCAGCGCACGGGCGAGTTCAGCACCACACGCGGCCCGGTGTTCACCAACCTGCTGCTGGCCGACGAAATCAACCGCGCGCCCGCCAAGGTGCAGAGCGCGCTGCTGGAGGTGATGCAGGAGCGCCAGGTGACCATCGCGGGCGAGACGCACCGCGTGCCCGAGCCCTTTCTGGTGATGGCCACGCAGAACCCCATCGAGACCGAGGGCACCTACGCGCTGCCCGAGGCGCAGGTGGACCGCTTCATGATGAAGGTGCTCGTTGGCTACCCGAGCGAAGAGGAAGAGTTCGTGATCGCCCAGCGCGCCCTGGCGCCCGCCGTGCAGGTGGCCGCCGTGGCCACCACCGGCCAGCTCGCCGCGCTGCAGGCCGAGTGCCGCACGGTCTACGTGGACCCGTCGCTGCTGCAGTACGCCGTGCGCCTGGTGGCCGCCACGCGCGCGCCGGCCCAGTACGGCCTGCCCGGCCTGGCCCCGCGCATCGCCTGCGGCGCCAGCCCCCGCGCCACCATCCACCTGGCCGAGGGCGCGCGGGCCCTGGCCATGCTGCGCGGGCGCGCCTACGTGCTGCCCGAGGACATGGCCGACCTCGCGCCCGACGTGCTGCGCCACCGCATCACGCTGTCGTACGAGGCGCTGTCGGACGGGCTGGACGCCGACGCCCTGATCGGCCAGCTCATGGCCCATCTGCCCGCGCCGCCCCGGCCGCTGCACCACGACGCCCAGGACGGGGCCCGCCATGAGCCGCAGCGCGCCTGACGCCGCCCCGCCGGCCGCTAGCGCAGCGGCGGCGCTGCCCGGCCAGGCCGAGCGGCTGCTGCGCCAGCTCGAGTGGAAGGTGATCCGCCGGCTCGACGGCCTGCTGCAGGGCGACTACCGCACGCTGCTGCGCGGCGGCGGGCTGGACCTGGCCGACCTGCGCGAGTACCAGCCGCACGACGACGTGCGCCACATCGATTGGAACGTGACCGCGCGGCTCGCCGTGCCGCACGTGCGCGTGTTCTCCGAAGACCGCGAGATGGCCGCGTGGTTTTTGCTGGACCTGAGCCCGTCGCTGGACTTCGGCCCGCCGGGGCAGGCCAAGCGCGACCTCCTGGCCGGCTTCGTGGCCGTGCTGGCGCGCCTGCTCACGCGCCACGGCAACCGCGTGGGCGCCATGCTGTACGGCGCGGGTGCCGCGGCCTCGGCCTCCCCTGCGCCCGCCGGCGCGGGACGGGCTCCGGGCGTGGACGCCATCCTGCCGCCGCGCGCCAGCCGCGCCCATGTGCTGCACCTGCTGCACCGCCTGCTGCAGGTGCCCGGGCCCGCTGCGGCGCCGCCCGGCGCCACCGACCTGTCGCACCTGCTGGGCACGGCCCTGGGCACCGTGCGGCGGCGCTCGGCGGTGTTCGTGGTGTCGGACTTCATCACCGCGCCCGGCTGGGAAAAGCCCCTGGCCCAGCTCGCGCAGCGCCACGACGTCGTCGCCGTGCGCCTGCTCGACCCGCTGGAGCTGGAACTGCCCGACGTGGGCCTGGTTACCCTGCGCGACCCCGAGACCGGCGACCAGCTGCAGGTGGACACGCGCGACAAGGCCTTTCGCCACCGCTTCGCCCGCCTGGCCGCACAACGCGAGGCCGCCCTGCGCGAATCGCTCGCGCGGGCCGGGGCCGACACGCTGGAGCTGGCCACCGGCGACGACCTGCTGGACGCCCTGGTGCGCTTCATGGAGTTGCGCGGCCGCCAGCCGGCCAAGCCCGCCTACCGCGCCCCGGCCTCCCCCACCGTCGCGGGCGCTGCCGCCCGGGCCGCGTAGACAAAAAAAGTAGGAGCCACCGCACCATGGTCTTTCTCTGGCCCACGTTCCTCTGGCTGCTGATCGCGCTGCCGGTGCTGGTGCTGTTCTACGTGTGGCTGCTGCGCCGGCGCCGGGCCACCGCCCTGCACTACCCCAGCCTCGCGCTGGTGCGCGAGGCCCTGGGCGCGCGCACGACCTGGCGGCGCCATGTGCCGCCCGCCCTGTTCCTGCTGGGGCTGGCCGCGCTGCTGCTGGCCGCGGCGCGCCCGCTGGCCGTCATCACCCTGCCCTCGCAGCAGCAGACCATCATGCTGGCCATGGACGTCTCGGGCAGCATGCGCGCCGCCGACGTGCTGCCCGACCGCATCACCGCCGCGCAGAACGCCGCCAAGGCCTTCATCGCCGACCTGCCGCGCCACGTGCGCGTGGGCGTGGTGGCGTTCGCCGGCAGCGCCCAGCTGGCGCAGCTGCCCACGCAGAACCACGAGGACCTGGTGAAAGCCATCGACAGCTTCCAGCTGCAGCGCGGCACGGCGACGGGCAACGGCATCCTGCTGTCGCTGGCCACGTTGTTCCCCGACTCGGGCATCGACATCGCCGCCCTGGGCGGGCGGCAGGCCATGCGCTCGCAACCCATCGACGAGGTGGGCCGGGCGCAGGGCAGGAAGCCGTTCACGCCCTTGGCGCCGGGCTCCTACACCTCGGCCGCCATCATCATGCTGACCGACGGCCAGCGCACCACGGGCGTGGACCCGCTCGAGGCCGCCCAGTGGGCCGCCGACCGCGGCGTGCGCGTGTATACCGTGGGCGTGGGCACGGTGGCCGGCGAGACGATCGGCTTCGAAGGCTGGTCCATGCGCGTGCGCCTGGACGAGGACACGCTCAAGGCCGTGGCCCTGCGCACCAACGCCGAATACTTCCACGCCGCCACGGCGGCCGACCTGCAGAAGGTGTACGAGACGCTCAGCTCGCGCCTCACGGTGGAGAAGAAGGAAACCGAGGTGTCCGCCCTGTTCGCGCTGGCCGGCGCGGTGTTCATGCTGCTGGCGGCGGCGCTGTCGGTGTGGTGGTACGGGCGGGTCATGTAGAAGGCGTCTGCTTTTGAGGGCAGGCCTGCCCGTTGAACGCACCGGTGTACCGATTAAAAGCATCGAGCTTCCACTTCGCGCTGACAAACGAATCTTCGCGTTTTTCCTCGGTGCAAATCACGCCTCTCGCAAAATGGACTGTTGCAGTCAACGATCAGGAGGTGCGTCATGGGCTTGTGCTTTTCGACATCGGGCAGTGGATCCAACCAGCATGGACCCAACATGGATTCGAGGACCCAGCATTTGCCTGCCGCGACTGATCGCAGTGCCCAGGCGCGCACAACGGGCCAAGGCGGCAGCCATTTGAGTGGATTGAGTCCCTATCGACAGGGCACCTCCAACGCAGAAACTTCCGCTTTTCAAAGGCAACGCACGGCGGTACTGTCTTCCGCGCAGCGCCTGAGCCCATCCGAAGCAAAAGCTGCAGTGACCGATGTCCTGAATTTCGTGCGGGACACTTACTACCGACCGAACCTGAAGTCCGGCAATAAGGTCAATGGAAACGGCGGGCCGGAAGAACAGGCCCGGCAGGAACAAGCCACGCTGGAGGTCGAACGCATGCGTGCCAAGCCTGATCCACTTCAGGCTGCCAAGCAAGGGAACGCCCATCAGTGCCAGGAATTGGCGCTTCTGGCAGTGCATCACCTTGAAGAACGTGGATTGGCTGCGCAGATTCTTGAACTCGGCGGCGATGACCAAAGTGTTGCCCATGACGTTGCCGTCATCGGTCGCGCATCGAACCCCTTGCCTGCAGACATGAGGACATGGCCTGCAGACGTGTACGTGTGCGATCCATGGAGCAACATCGCATGCAGCGCGAGGGACTACCCCGCAGAGTTCACCCGCAAGATGAAGAAGTGGGAGGATGACGGCAAGTTCGTTGGCTATGCACCCGCAGGCTTTGTCTTACCGACCGATCCGCGCTGGATGAACGACGTGCTGCACGGAGAAAAGGTGGTGGGCCAATGAGCTGTCTCGTACGAACTCCGGGGAAAGCGGCTTTGGCTGAGAAGCGCCTGCAAAGCCTGCGAAGCCGGTAGGCAGACCGATCTCATGAATGGAGTCGGCGACCATACCTTCCGCAGCCCTCCAGCACAATCAGTACTAGGGCATTCCGCTATCAATTAAATAGCAAATACCTTCACGCCGGGTTGTCGATCTCGATGAACCGGTGGGCAATGCCCAACTGCGCGGCCACCCGTTCGGCCACGGCGGGGGCGCCGTAGCGCTCGGTGGCATGGTGCCCCGCCGCGATGAAGGCCACGCCCGTCTCGCGCGCCAGGTGGGCCTGCGGCTCGGAGATCTCGCCGGTGACGAAGGCGTCGGCCCCGGCGGCGATCGCCCCCTCGAAATAGCCCTGCGCCCCGCCCGTGCACCAGGCCAGCCGCCGGATCGGGCGCGGCTCGGGCGCCACCAGCGTCACGGCGCGACCGAGCACGCTCTCCGCATGGCGGGCCAGGGCGTGCGCATCGGCGAACTGCGCGGGACCGGCGAAGCCCAGGTCCTGCTCGCCGAAGCGCGCATCGGCGGCTACGCCGAGCATGCGGCCCAGCTGCGCGTTGTTGCCCAGTTCAGCGTGCGCATCCAGCGGCAGGTGGTAGGCGAACAGGTTGATGTCGTGGGCCAGAAGGCGCTGCAGCCGCTGCTTCATCCAGCCCGTCACGCGGCCGTCCTGCCCGCGCCAGAACAGGCCGTGGTGCACGAAGATCGCATCGGCGCCGTCCTCGATGGCTGCATCGATCAGCGCCCGGCTGGCCGTGACGCCACTCACGATGCGCGCGATGCGCGCCTTGCCTTCGACCTGCAGGCCGTTGGGGCCGTAGTCCTTGAACCGCTCGGGCTGCAGCAGGGTGTCGAACGCGCGCTGCAGTTCGTGCCGGGAAACCCCGGGGGTGGAGTCGTGCGTGAAAGAAGGTACAAAAGAGGCCGTCATGCGGACCATTGTGGCAGGGCGAGCGCCAGGCCGGCGCGGTGCCGGACCGCAGACCGAAGAACTAAACACCGACGCACAGACCGCCAACCAGGCGGCGCCACGACAGGGAGGAAAACACCACCAGCACCGACACTTTCCGGGCCCCCGGAAGCCGTGCGCACGCATGCATCCATGCACGCGCGCCGCCGCCCCGCACGCCCGCACCGCCCCCATTCCGCCGCCCCACCCATCCCTACCATTCCGCCACGCCAAGCCATGCCCTCCGCACAGCCCGCCTCCACTGTCTCGCCGATCAAGCTCCACCTCGTCTCCCAGGACGCCTCCCAGGCCGATTTCCGGATCACCGGCCAGGGCACCGCCTCCGTGCGCCTGCCCGCCGATTCGGGCACCCGCTCGCTCACCATCGCCCTGCGGCCGGCAAAGCCCGGCAAGCACCCGGCCGGCGCCTGCGGCCTGACGGTGGATGCGGCCTGCGCCGTGCTCTGGGCCGAGAAGAACGGCGAGCGCTACGAGTTGGCCCGCAGCACCGTCCCGAAGGCCCTGCTGCAACCCTCGACGAACCAGTCGTACTGGCTCAGCCTGGACAGCAACAACCGGCGCCTGCGCTACGGCAAGGGCGAGATGCTGCTGCACCTGATGCAGCTGGAATACGCCTTCCCGGAAACCTCCGACCCGGTCGGCCTCGGCCTGCTCGCGCCCACGCTGCGGCACGTCGAGGTGCGCGGCGCGGGCGAGCACCCCCATCTGCTGCTGCGGCCCATCCCGGTCAACCTGGACCCGGCCCCGCGCGTCATCCGCCCGGACGAGATCACCCTGGACCTCATCGCGGAGAACACGGTCAGCGTGGCGCAGAACCTGCCCAAGGAATGCCAGCTGCTCTACGCCAATGTGGCGGGGCCGAACATCCGCCTGGAAACGCCGGACTTCCCGGAATTCGCCCAAGCCATCCAGTATTCGATCGTCACGCCGGGCAGGATGTGCTTCGAGCGGCTCAAGAAGAAGGCGGGCGGCGAAGGCGGCTTCAGCTACCTGCGCATCACGCTGGATGGCAACCTGGGCGACTCGCCGGGACAGCCCTACGTGCTGGAGGTCTGGCCGGCGGGCAGCCATTCGCCCATCCACGACCACGGGCAGGCCAACGCGATCATCAAGGTGCTGCACGGCCAGATCCTGATCGAGTGGTTCGGCACCCTCAGCCCGCAGGACGAAACCTCCTGGGGGCACATGCTCGCCCATGCGGGCGACGTCACCTTCCTCACGCCGCAGTACTACCAGATCCACCGGCTGAGCAATCCGTCGCCCCGGCCGGGCGGCGACTTCTGCGCCACCATCCAGTGCTACCGCTACGCCAACAAGGACCGCCAGCACTACGAGTACTTCGACTACATCGACGACAAGGAGCAGCGCATCGAACACTTCAAGCCCGACTCCGACTGGACCTACCGCGAATTCAAGCAGCTGATCCAGAAGGAATGGGCCGACGCGATGCACAGCCCGTCGCCCTCGGTCTGAGCGCGCGGCGCGGCCGCCGGCGCCATGGTGGAGAGGGGCCTGCATGACCGGCCCGAGTCATGGGAAGGATGCCGCAGGGGGCGCAGAGTCACCAAGGGGCCGCTCGAAGTGACCCGGCGCTCCCGAAGGCCCATCCCTTCAGCACGCCTGCCCCTGGCCCGTGGGACAAAATGCCCAGCGCGACGGCCCAACAGGCGCCCCACCCGTTCGCTACGATCAAGGGCCGTTGCGCCACGCAACCAGCAAGAGATACCCCAAGATGGATTGGTTCCCGATAGTCTTCATCGCATTCAAAGTGATCGTGCTCGGCACGGGCATGTTTCTGGCCATCAAGTGGCACCACGATCAGGGGAAGAAGCATCGAGACAAAACCGGCGGACCCCATGCGCCCGCCGAACACATCCCCTTGGGAAATGCGGAAGGCGCGCCCCTGCAAAGCGTAGAGCCCGTGGCTTCCAAGGCACACGAGCGCGAAGCAGGCCGGTCGCGGCCTGCGTCCTAATCGTCTGCGGCCAAGCCTCGTACAACGGGGAGCAGGCCCGAGACCACGCGCGCCAAACTGTCGAAATCGACCTGGTCCGGCGTGTCCTGGTCGGTGTGATAGTAGGGGTACCGGTACGGAGCCGTGTCCGTCACCATCAATGCTGGCATGCCCTCGTTCAGGTAGGCGGCATGGTCGGAAAAATCGACGCCTGGCACGAAACGAGGTGCAGCGATCCCCTCGGACGGAAAAGCGGCGTGCGCCCGAAACGACTGGACGACCCGACGAACAAGCCGCCAGTCGGCAGTGGTTGCGACGAAGCCGATGAAGTCACCTCGACTGGGAAAAAACAGGTTGAGCGGCCAGGGATACCTTTGAGAACCTGACTCTTCAGAAAAGTACCCCATCGTTTCCAGCGACAACATGGCCTTGACCTTGATGCCCTGCGATACCAATCCTTTCGCGTGAACGACGCTCCCCATCTGTGGAGTACGAAAGAACGGGGGCTCTTCATTGGTGTACAGGACCAACACGATGTCTGACTTTGCGGTTTCAGCACCGCCTCTCAATCTTTTGGCCAGTTCCAACAGCGCTGCGGCGCCGGTCCCGTTGTCATTGGCCCCAGGGCTGCCTTGGGCCGAATCGTAGTGTGCACCAACGACCAGGGCGCTACGGCCCGGCGACCGCTTGCTGGGAATGGTGACTTCCAAATTGCGCATGGCCTTGCCAGCGACGGTGAATTCTTCGCGCCGCACCACGAAGCCGGAAGCCACCAGCTCGGATTCGAGGTATGCGCAGGCTGCCTCCAACGCTTCGTGATGCCGGTGGTTGTGCTCCGTGGACGCGATGGCCGTCACGTGTTGGCGCAGCCGGATGGAAAGCTCCCGCTCTTGAGCGCTCAAAGCGGGAAGCGGTCCCCGATGCGAGTTTCCCGGCATGGTTGTGATGGCTGCAACACCAGCCAGCAGGCCGAACAAGACCAAAAGCAAGGCGCCGCAAATTCGCAGCAGGCTTTGAAAAACTTTTTTCAATGCAAATTCCTGGGCGACAAGCGATTCCATTGAAATGGGCCTGGGCGTGTCAGGTCATGGCCGAAAACCGCATCCCGGAAATCTTGGCGCCAGCCTCCTTCTGCCCGATGTCCCCTGGGCAGCGGCTGGCCCCGTTCAAAAAACAGCGCCTTCGTTCCAATCACCCCCGCGTCGCAGGCTGCCAGCCGCGCGAAGCCAGCGGCACGAAGCCCAGCGCGAACCCCAGGACGCCCATGGCCGCCACGTAGTGGGCATTGGCCAGCACGTCATGCTGCTGCCACAGCGTGATGAGGATGGGCGTGATGCCGCCGAACACCGCGTAGGCCATGTTGTACGAGAAGGACAACCCGGTGAAGCGCACCTCGGGCGGGAAGGCCCGCACGCCCACGATCGGCAGCAGCGCGATCGAGCCGACGAACAAACCGATCAGGCCATAGTGGAAGACCAGGGAGGCCGGCGTGCCGGGCAGGCCGGTGTAGAACAGGTAGGTGGTGACCACCAGCCCGCCCCATCCGACCAGCATGACCGGGCGGGTGCCGAAGCGGTCGGTGGCCCAGCCGACGATCACGCAGCCGATGGTGAGCGTGAGCGTAGCGACCGCGTTGGCCTCCAGCGCCAGCGTGGCGGGAATGTGGAACACCTTCTGCAGGTAGGTCGGCGTGATGAGCACCACGACCACGATGGCGGTGGACAGCACCCAGGTCATCAACGCCACCAGCAGCATCGCGCCGCGGTGCTCGCGCAGCACGGTCTTCACGGGCAGTTCGCGCGCCACGGCGCGGCGGGCCGCCAGTTCCTGGAACACGGGCGTCTCGTGCAGGAAGCGCCGCAGATACACCGACACCAGGCCGAACACGCCGCCCAGGATGAACGGAATGCGCCAGGCGAATTCCTGCACCTCGGCGGGCGCGTAGCTGCGGTTGATGCCGATCGCCACCAGCGAGCCGAGGAGGATGCCGCCCGTGATGCCGGCCGTGAGCGTGCCCACGCCCAGGCCGTAGCGGTTGGCGGGCACGTGCTCAGCCACGAACACCCAGGCCCCGGGCATCTCGCCGCCGATGGCCGCGCCCTGCAGCACGCGCATGGCCAGCAGCAGCAGCGGCGCCGCCACGCCGATGCTGGCGTAGGTGGGCAGCAGGCCGATGACCAGCGTGGGCACGGCCATCAGGAAGATCGACAGCGTGAACATGCGCTTGCGGCCCAGCTTGTCGCCGAAGTGGGCAATGATGATGCCGCCCACGGGGCGCGCCAGGTAGCCTGCGGCGAAGATGCCGAAGGTCTGCAGCTGGCGCAGCCAGTCGGGCATGTCGGCCGGGAAGAACAGCCCGCCCAGCACGGCGGCGAAGAAGACGTAGATGACGAAGTCGTAGAACTCGAGCGTGCCGCCCAGGGCGGACAGGCCCAGCGTCTGGTAGTCGTGGCGGGTGAGCGGGCGGCGGGGCGCAGCGGCCAGGGCGCCAGCGGCGGGGGAAGGAGAAGTCATGGGCAGGTTCCGGAGAGATCGATGGCGGGACTGCGCGGCACCGCGGGCGCGGTGCGCGGCCGACGTTCAGCAGGCATTCCGGATGGGGCGTGTTGCAGGCGGCGGGGCCGGTGGGCCGGGCCGCGCGGGGAGAACGGGACGGGGGGTGCGGTGGCAGTCGCTGCGGCATTTTAAGGGTTTGCCCTGAGCGGCGCCCCCATGGGGCTGACCCCGGGCTGACGGGCCGGGGGCCTTGTTCGCCCAAGGTCCGGCCCAAACTGGCGACAATCGCCCTTCCCCCGGTTTTCTTCCCTGCCCACCATGAAGCGCTTTTGGCTGCTGTTTTCCCAGACCGTGACGGTGCTCGTCGCGGCCTACTTCGTCGTCGCCACCCTCCAGCCGGACTGGCTGCGGCGCGGCGCGACCCGTAGCGGCGCGGGGGTGGCGCTCATCGAAGCCCCCAGCACCCCGGCCGCACCCCCCGCCCCCGGCAGCTTCGCCGCCGCGGCGCGCAAGGCCGCGCCGGCGGTGGTCAGCATCAACACCAGCAAGGCCGCCGTGCGCCACCCGCGCAGCAACGACCCGTGGTTCCAGTTCTTCTTCGGCGACCAGGGCACGCAGCAGGCGCAGACCGGACTGGGCAGCGGCGTGATCATCAGCCCGGACGGCTACATCCTGACCAACAACCACGTGGTCGAGGGCGCGGACGAGATCGAGGTCACCCTGACCGACAGCCGCCGCACGCGCGCCACCGTGATCGGCACCGACCCGGACACCGACCTGGCCATCCTGAAGGTGCAGCTGGACAAGCTGCCCGTGATCGTGCTGGGCAACTCCGACCAGCTCGCCGTGGGCGACCACGTGCTGGCCATCGGCAACCCGTTCGGCGTGGGGCAGACGGTCACCAGCGGCATCGTGAGCGCGCTGGGCCGCAGCCAGTTGGGCATCAACACGTTCGAGAACTTCATCCAGACCGACGCGGCCATCAACCCCGGCAATTCGGGCGGCGCGCTGGTGGACGTGAACGGCAACCTGATGGGCATCAACACCGCCATCTACTCGCGCTCGGGTGGCAGCATGGGCATCGGCTTCGCCATTCCCGTGTCCACCGCCAAGCTGGTGCTGGACGGCATCGTGAAGGACGGGCAGGTCACGCGCGGCTGGATCGGCGTGGAGCCGAACGAGCTGTCGCCCGAACTGGCGCAGACCTTCGGCGTGAAGGCCTCCGAGGGCGTGATCATCACCGGCGTGCTGCAGGACGGCCCCGCCGCCCGCGCCGGCATGCGACCGGGCGACGTGATCGTGCAGGTGCAGGACAAGCCGACCGCCAGCGTCTCCGCCTTGCTGACCGCCGTGGCCTCGCTCAAGCCCGGCACGCCCGCCACGTTCCAGCTGCAGCGCGGCGATTCGCAGGTGGAGCTGGAGGTGGTGCCCGGAACCCGGCCCCGGCCGCAGCGGGCACCTCAGCCACAGCGTTGAAGAGGCGTTGTCCCGGGGGCTCCGCCGCGGGACACGATTGAAACGGATGGGTGATGGATGGGCCTTGCGGGCGGCCCATGGGTAGCGCCGTGGTCTTGAAGGCTCGCCGGCGCGACGTGAACATCCGGCGCGGATCAGGCCATCGAACAGGCCGTGGAGCGCACTGCAGGCAACCCCTGGCGCGGCATCAGCGCCGGCATGAAGAATCGATCACCCGATCACGCCCTGCCATCGGCGATGCGACCGGACGGCAGCGCGCAAGGGCAAGGCACGCCGCGCAGGCGTTGCCCAGCCCAAGTCCAATGTCAGGTGGGTTCCTGCGCCTGTTCGTCCTCGGGCGCCTTGGTGTGGCGGATGAAGAGTTGCGCCGCCCAGATGCCCAGCTCGTAGAGCAGGCACATCGGCACGGCCAGGGCCAGCTGGGACACCACGTCGGGCGGGGTGACCACGGCGGCGATGATGAAGGCCAGCACAATGAAATAGCCGCGAAAGCCCTTGAGCTTTTCCACGCTGACTAGCCCCATGCGCGCCAGCACGATCACGACGATCGGCACCTCGAACGACAGGCCGAACGCGAGGAACATGGTGAGCACGAAGCTCAGGTACGCTTCGATGTCAGGCGCGGCGGTGATGCTCTTGGGCGCGAAGCCCTGGATGAAGGCGAACACCTGCCCGAACACGAAGAAGTAGCAGAACGCCACGCCCACCAGGAACAGCAGCGTGCTGGAGACCACCAGAGGCAGCACCAGCTTCTTCTCATGCGAATACAGGCCCGGCGCCACGAAGGCCCACACCTGCCACAGCACCACGGGCAGTGCCAGCAGGAAGGCCGACATCAGCAAAATCTTGAGCGGCACCATGAACGGCGAGATCACCGAGGTGGCGATCAGCGTGGCGCCCTTGGGCAGGTGCGCCACCAGGGGCGCGGCCAGCAGGTCGTAGAGCGCGCCCGGGCCGGGGTACAGGAACAGGATGCCCGCGGCGATGCCGATGGCGATCAGCGCCTTGACCAGGCGGTCGCGCAGCTCCATGAGGTGCTGCACGAACGGCTGTTCGGTGCCGGCCAGCTCGTCTTCTTTAGTGGGGGTTTCGGACATGGTGCAGGAGGGGCGGGCATTGCACCCGCGCGGGTGGCTGCGCGGGGTGCGCAGCCATCAATGGAATTTCTGGGGCCGAAAGCGGGCCACGCGCGCCGCACCCGACTGGGCCTTGGTGCGCACGCCGCTGCGGGCTTTGTACCACTGCGGCGTGGCGCCCCGCTTGAGGCGCCAGTTCTTGCCGGGGTGCTTGTACGCGGGCACCACGCTGGCGTCGCCGGCCGCATCGTACGACACACCGGTGTCGGTGCCCGTGCCGGACGCGGTGCCGGAAAAGTCGTTGTTCCAGTCTTTCTCGAAGTCGCTGGCGCTGGTGTGGATGCTCTGGTGCACGTCGCGTGCGGCACCTTCCATCGTTTCCTTCATCTTGCGCAGCTCGTCCAGTTCCATGGAACGGTTGACCTCGGACTTCACGTCGGCCACGTAGCGCTGCGCCTTGCCCAGCAGCGTGCCGACGGTGCGCGCCACGCGCGGCAGCTTCTCGGGGCCGATGACGATCAGCGCCACGGCGCCGATCAGCGCCATTTTGGACAGGCCAATATCAATCATGGAAGCAGGGGCGGCAGGGCTTTAGCCCTTGTGCTTGGCTTCGACGTCGATGGTGGTGCCCTTGGGGTCGGCAGCGGTGTGGTTGACGACTTGGCCCGCAGGGGGCGTGGACGGCGGCACATCGCTCGCGGAGCCGTCCTTCATGCCGTCCTTGAACCCCTTGACGGCGCCGCCCAGGTCGGAGCCCATGTTCTTGAGCTTCTTCGTGCCGAACACCATCACCACGATCAGCAGCACGATCAGCCAGTGCCAGATGGAAAACGAACCCATGTCAATCTCCTAACGAATACGGACCATTCTAGACCCGCCGCATGACGGGGAAGTTCATATCCCTGCGGCGCCCAGGCTCCACGGCCTTTCCTGCGTCCGCCGGTTCAGCCCTTGAGCCAGGGTCGGGGGCCGCCCATCACGTGAACGTGCAGGTGGTGCACTTCCTGACCGCCCTCGGTGCCCGTGTTCACCACGATGCGGAAACCGCCTTCGGGATAGGGATTGCAGCCCTGTTCCAGCGCCAAGCGCGGGGCCAGCGCCATCATGCGGCCCAGCACGCCGGCATGGGCCTCGGTCACGCCGGCCATGGAGTGCACATGCTCCTTGGGCACCATCAAAAAATGCACGGGCGCCCAGGGGTGGATGTCGTGAAAGGCGAAGATGTCTTCGTCCTCATACACCTTCCTGGAGGGAATCTGGCCCGCGATGATCTTGCAGAAAAGGCAGTTCGGATCGTGCTGCATGGAGGGAGGGTGGAGTGGAACTGGAAAAACGGGGCTTGGCTGGAGGCGCCGGGTCAGGCATTGTCGGCCATGTTCACCGTGGGACGCACGCCGACATCGGCCTGGTGGGCCTGGATCCAGCCCTGCCCCGCGGTGCGGCCCAGCTCGAACAACTGGCGGATGAACGGCAGGTCCGCGCGCGTCTTGCTGGAGGCGCCAAAGCCCGCCAGCAGCGAGCCGCCGTCGATGCGGTGCATGCGCACGCTCTTGTAGCGCCGCGCATCCAGCTTGCCCTCGGCCAGCAGGCGCCGCACGAACTCGATGGCGCGCATCTCGCCCAGCAGGCTGGCGTTGAAGGTGACCTCGTTCATGCGCTCCATGATCTCGGAGGCGGTGTCGGGCACCTCGGCATGCTCGATGGGGTTGATCTGCACCAGCAGGACGTCGCTGCACTCGGTGTTGTAGATCAGCGGGTACAAGGCCGGGTTGCCGGAGTAGCCGCCGTCCCAGTAGTGCTGGTCGCCGATCTGCACGGCCTTGAACAGGAGGGGCAGGCAGGCCGAGGCCATGACGGCATCGGCGCTCAGGGCCTTGCCGGAGAAGATCTCGCCGCGCCCGGTGCGCACGTTGGTGGCGCACACGAAGACGCGCGGGTGGCGCGCGGCGCTCAGCACGTCGAAGTCCACCTCGCGCTCCAGCAGGCGGCGCAGCGGGTTGATGTCCAGCGGGTTCGTCTGGTAGGGCGAGAGCCACTGCGTCATCATGCCCATGAAGGGGCTGGAGGCCAGCGGCACGCCCCACAGCAGGCTGCCCATGGCGCCCACGCCCTCCCACAGCCGCCGCAGCGTGGCGCGCGCCGCCTCGCAGCCGGCGCGGTGCGCCGCGTCGGCGCTGGCATGCCGGTGGGCCTTGGCGGCCTGCGCGAAGCCGTGGGCCAGGGCCACCGCGTTCATGGCGCCGGCGCTCGTGCCGCTGATGCCGTCCAGCGTGAAACGCCCGTCTTCCAGCAGCGCATCGAGCACGCCCCAGGTCAGCGCCCCGTGCGAGCCGCCGCCCTGCAGGGCGAGGTTGAGCCGCCGCGGCGCTGCGGGGGCCGCTGCTTCAGGCATCGATCGCCTGGCCCTTGTTCATCGCCACCATGCCGCGCACGATGCGGTACAGGAACCAGATGGAGATCAGGCCCCAGGCGATCCAGCCCGGCGCGATGAACAGCAGCCACAGCGGCGCGGTCACCACGTAGAGCACGCCGGCCCAGAGGACGGTGCGGATGCGGTACGAGAAATGGCTGGCCTGCCAGGTGCCTTCGGCATCGCTTTTCTTGACCAGGTCGATGACCAGGGCGATGACCAGCAGCAGCGCCCCCGGCTGCGCGCCGGGGATGACGGCGCCCACGGCGACGATCAGGTGCAGGAAATAGCTGATCCAACCCACGGTCTTGAGCGATTCGGCCCGCTCGTTCGGCTCCACGTCGATGATGTCGCTCACGCGTTGGCTCCTTCGTCGTTGGCGCGGGCCAGGGCCTTGCGCAGGGATTTTTCCTCGATGCCGCTGGTGCCCTCGCGGCGCTCCAGCTCGGCCACCACGTCGGCCGGGGTCAGGCCGTAGTGCGCGAGGGCGATCATGGAATGAAACCACAGGTCGGCCACTTCGTACACCAGCTTGGATGGGTGGGCGCC
This sequence comes from Acidovorax sp. GBBC 1281, assembly GCF_028473645.1. NCBI lineage: Bacteria > Pseudomonadati > Pseudomonadota > Betaproteobacteria > Burkholderiales > Comamonadaceae > Acidovorax > Acidovorax sp. GBBC 1281. The sequence continues at coordinate 1,143,046 of NZ_CP097269.1, read as the reverse complement.
ATGGTCCACGTCCTTGGCGGCCATGACGACCTCGGTGGCTTCCTCGCCGATCTTCTTGAGGAAGGCGTCCGGCCCCTTGTGCAGCAGCCGCGCCACGTAGCTCTTGTCGGCATCGCCGCCGTGGGCGGGCTTGCGGCTTTCGATCACGGCGGCCAGCCGCGCGAGCGCGTCTTCGGACGGGCGGGCCTGCGGAGCAGCCGGGACGTCGGTGAGGGGAATGGTCATGGGCATTGCCGTTATTTGTAGATGGACTCGGGGTCTTTCAAGACCGGATCGACCGCCTGCCAGGCGCCGTCCTTGAGCACGCTGAAAAAACAGCTGTGGCGGCCGGTGTGGCAGGCGATGCCCGGCTCGTGGCCGAGCTGCGTCACCTTGAGCAGCACCACGTCGTTGTCGCAGTCCAGGCGGATCTCGTGCACCGTCTGCACGTGGCCCGACTCCTCGCCCTTGAACCACAGCTTGCCGCGCGAGCGGCTGAAATACACCGCGCGCCCCAGTTCGGCCGTCTTGGCCAGGGCCTCGCGGTCCATCCACGCGAACATGAGCACATCGCCCGTGGCCGCCTCCTGCGCGATGGCGGGCACCAGGCACTGCGCATCCCATTTCACTTCGTCGAGCCAGTTCATGGAGTCATTCTCGGTCATTTGCTGCACTGCGGGAAAGGCATGATTTGCTATTATTTTAATAGCATAACGCCCTAGTATCGATTGTTCCGAAGGCCATTTTCATGCAAAAAAGCATGCGGGCCTCACTGCACCGACAGGAACACCCATTTGCGGTCCCAGTTCGTGCGGCCCAGGTACTTGATGGCGAAGGCGTAGCGGCCGGGCGGCAGCGTGTCCTGCGTGAGCGTCTCCTGCTGCACCACGGCCGGGCGGCCGCCGATGCGCACGTCGGGGCTGGCGACGTGCTCGGTCTCGCTCTCCAGGTTCTGCCCGTCGAGGGCGTACACCGTCACGTCGGCCTCCTCGCGGGGCTCGCCGACATGGGCACGCCCGAACGCGTTGGCGAACGTTTCCACATCGAGCGCCGCGGCCCTGCCCAGGGGGCGGCGCACGGTCCAGTACACGTCGCGCACGCCGCCGTCGAGGGCGCGCAGCTGCGCCCGCAGGCGTTCGAACTCCTCGCGCGTGGCGATCACCTCCACCGGCTGGCCGCCGATGGTGGCGTCGAAGCAGCGGCCGATGCGGTCGGCGCAAGGCGCGCGGTCGAAGTAGCCCGAGGCATAGGACGGCGCCGGCGTGCTGCCCGCAGAGCGCGAACCCTGCGCGCAGCCTGCCAGCACGGCGGCGAAAAGGACCGTGCAGATCCCCGCCGCGAGGCGGGCGCGGCCCCGGGTGCGGCCCGTCACAGCCGCACCGGAATGCCCCGCTCGGCCATGCGCGCCTTCGCCTGGCCGACGGTGTATTCGCCGTAGTGGAAGATGCTGGCGGCCAGCACGGCATCGGCCCCGCCCTGCTGCACGCCGTCGGCCAGGTGGTCGAGGTTGCCCACCCCGCCCGAGGCGATCACCGGCACGCTGACCGCGTCGCTCACCGCGCGGGTGAGCTGCAGGTCGAAGCCGGACTTGGTGCCGTCGCGGTCCATGCTGGTGAGCAGGATCTCGCCCGCGCCGCGCCGCGCCATCTCGGTGGCCCATTGCAAAACGTCCAGCCCGGTGTTCTTGCGCCCGCCGTGGCTGTACACGTCCCAGCCCTCGCCCCGCGCCTGCAGGTCCTCGCCCTGGCGGCGCTTGGCATCGATGGCCACGACGATGCACTGCGCGCCGTACTTGGCCGAGGCGGCGCTGATGACATCCGGGTTGGCGATGGCGGCGGAGTTGAAGCTCGTTTTGTCGGCGCCCGCGTTCAGCAGGCGGCGCACGTCTTCCACCGTGCGCACGCCCCCGCCCACGGTGAGCGGAATGAAGACCTGGCTGGCCACGGCCTCGATGATGTGCAGGATGAGGTCGCGCCCGTCGCTGGTGGCGGTGATGTCCAGGAAGGTCAGCTCGTCGGCGCCCTGGCCGTTGTAGCGTGCGGCGATCTCGACGGGGTCGCCCGCGTCGCGCAGTTCGAGGAAGTTGACGCCCTTGACCACGCGACCGCCGGTCACGTCGAGGCAGGGAATGATGCGTTTGGCAAGCATGGGAGGTCCGAAGAAAGAAACGGGTGAAGGGGCGGCTCAGCCGGCCCCCAGGCGCTGCCAGCCCGACCAGCCGGCGCCGGGCGCCAGGTGCATGGGATGGTCGATGCAGGCGGCTTCCACGCACACCATGTGCCGGTAGCCGTCGGGGGGCAGGTCGGCCAGCTTCGCGCACAGCGCGGCGCCGGGGTTCCAGACCACTGTGTTGCCCCAGGACGGGCTTTGCGCGAGGGTCAGCGCGTGGTCGCCCGCGTGCAGCCGCAGTGGCGCGGGCGCGGCCGAGAAGATGCAGTCGTATTCGCCGTCGAACGCCACGGGGCCCTGCTGCACCGAATGCACGTCGGCCACCGAATCCCAGCGGGCGCAGCCGTCGAGCCCCTCCACGCGGGTGGCGGCGATGTCGCTCACGCGGTAGTAGCCGTGCAGCGCGGCGGTGAAATCCCAGGGGGTGGTGCCGGTGTTGCGCACCGACAGGTCGAGCAAGAGGTGTTCGGCGGAGAGCACCACCGTGAGGCGCGCCGCGAAGCCGTGGGGCCACCAGGCCCGCGTCTCGGGCGTGTCGTCCAGCGCGAACACGGCGCGGGCCACGGGGCCATCGCTGCCGCTGTCGCCATCGGCCTCGCTGCGCTCCACCCGCCAGGGCAAGGTGCGCGCAAAGCCATGCTTGGCCAGCGGGCCGCGCTGGTTGAACTGGGGAAAGCACACGGGAACGCCCCCACGGATCGGCGCGTGCCCGTCCAGGACGGCGCGCGGGCTCAGGAAGAACCGCTCGGCGCCATCGCGGCCGGTCCAGGACAGTACCTGGGCGCCCTGCAGCGCGACGGTGGCGGTCTCGCCCGTCGGCAGCGCCAGCTGCAGCGCGGGCAGGCCATGGAAGGTCACGGAGCGCGCGGAGGGCGGCACGGGCGGAGTGGCGGTCATCCGGCGATTGTAGGAGCCCGCCACGCGCCGGGCAGGGGCGCGGGGCCGGTGGCAGGGCGGCGTCCCGCACGCAGCACAATCGCGGGTTTTCCCCAAATCGGTGCATCGCCGGCTCCCCATTTCGGGGCCCGCCGGCCGCGCCCTGTCACCCATGCAGCCCAAGAAAAGAAAGCTCCCGCCCGCGGTCGGCATCCTCGTCGCGATGGCGCTCGGCATCGTGATCGGCCACCTGATCCACGCCAACGTGCTCCAGCCGGAGGAAGCCGCGCGCATCGCGGGCTACATCTCCATCGCGTCGGACGTGTTCCTGCGACTCATCAAGATGCTGATCGCGCCGCTGGTGTTCTCCACCCTGGTGGTGGGCATCGCCCACATGGGCGATGCGTCGTCGGTGGGCCGGGTGTTCGCCAAGGCCATGGGGTGGTTCCTCACGGCATCGCTGGTGTCGCTGCTGCTGGGCCTGGTGCTGGCCAACGTGCTGCAGCCGGGCGCGAGCATGGGACTGGCGCTGCCGGATGCGGGGCAGTCCGCGCACCTGGCGACGTCCAAGTTCACGCTCAAGGACTTCGTGAACCATCTGGTCCCGCGCTCGTTCGTGGAGGCCATGGCCAACAACGAGATCCTGCAGATCGTGGTGTTCTCGATGTTCTTCGGCATCGCCCTGGCAGGCCTGGGCGAGAAAGCCCGCACGCTGGTGCGCGGCATCGAGGAGCTGTCGCACGTGATGCTCAAGATCACCGGCTACGTGATGAAGTTCGCCCCCGTGGCCGTGCTGGCGGCCATGGCCGCCACCGTGGCGGTGAACGGCCTGGGCATCCTGCTGAAGTTCGCCGTGTTCATGGGCGACTTCTACCTGGCGCTGGTGATCCTGTGGGCCGTGCTGATCCTGGCCGGCTACCTGGCCCTGGGCCGGCGCATCATCGTGCTGCTGCGCAACATCCGCGAGGCGTTCCTGCTGTCGTTCGCCACGGCCAGCTCGGAAGCGGCCTACCCCAAGCTGCTGGACGCGCTGGACCGGTTCGGCGTGAAGCGCCGCATCTCCAGCTTCGTGATGCCGATGGGCTACTCGTTCAACCTCGACGGCTCGATGATCTACTGCACGTTCGCCACGCTCTTCATCGCGCAGGCCTACGGCATCCACCTGCCGTTGGAGACGCAGGTGACCATGCTGCTGATCCTGATGCTGACCTCCAAGGGCATGGCGGGCGTGCCGCGCGCCTCGCTGGTGGTGATCGCCGCCACGCTCAACCACTTCAACATTCCCGAGGCCGGCCTGCTGCTGATCCTCGGGGTGGACACGTTCCTCGACATGGGCCGCTCGGCAACCAACGCGGTGGGCAATTCGATCGCCGCCGCGGTGGTGGCCAAGTGGGAAGGCGCACTGCTGTCCGAGGAAGAGGCGGCCGTGCACGCCGCCACGCTGGACACCGAGCCCGATGCGCCGCGCGGCGACGGCGTCCCGGCCCAAGCGCCGGCCTGAGACGCGGCGCGTCAGAGCGTGCGCGCCGCCCCGTCCTGCCAGCGCCAGGCGTCGGCGCACATGCGGTCCAGGCCGTGGTGGGCCTTCCAGCCGAGCAGTTGCTCGGCCAGCGCCGGGTCGGCCCAGCACTGGGCCACATCGCCCGGCCGGCGCGCCACCACGCGGTAGGGCACCAGGCGGCCGCTCGCGCGCTCGAAGCCGCGCACCATCTCCAGCACCGACACGGGCCGGCCCGTCCCCAGGTTCACGGTGAGCAGGCCGGGGTGCTCGCGCAGGTAGCGCAGCGCCGCCACGTGGCCGTCGGCCAGGTCGCACACGTGGATGTAGTCGCGCACGCCCGTGCCGTCGGGGGTGGGGTAGTCGTCGCCGTAGACGCTCAGGCTCTCGCGCATGCCGACGGCGACCTGGGCCACGTAGGGCAGCAGGTTGTTGGGCACGTCCTGCGGGTCTTCGCCGATCAGGCCGCTCTCATGGGCGCCCACGGGGTTGAAGTAGCGCAGCCGCGCGATGCGCCACTGGCCGGGCTCGGCCGCATCCACGTCGGCCAGCACCTGCTCCATCATGAGCTTGGTCCAGCCGTAGGGATTGGTGGCCGACAGGGGGAAATCCTCGCGGATCGGCACCGAGGCCGGTTCGCCGTACACCGTGGCCGACGAGGAGAACACCAGCGACCGCACCCCCGCCTTCTGCATGGCCCGCAGCAGCACCACGGTGCCGGCCACGTTGTTGTCGTAGTACGCGAGCGGCTGGCGCACCGACTCGCCCACCGCCTTGAGCGCCGCGAAATGCACCACGGCCTCGATGGGGTGCTCGGCAAAGATGCGCGCCAGCAGGGCTTCGTCGCGCACGTCGCCCTCGATGCACTCGGGCGTCGCACCCGTGATGCGGGCCAGGCGGTCCAGCACCGAGCGGCGGCTGTTGCCGAAGTTGTCCAGGATGAGGTAGGGAATGCCGGCGGCTGCCAGCGCGACGCAAGTGTGGGAGCCGATGAAGCCGGCCCCGCCTGTGACGAGGATCACGAAATTTCTCCTTTTTTGAAACCGGATGCCCGAGCCCCGCGTACCGTTCCGGGCGCCGCGCGAAAGAAGTCGGCGGGAAAACACAAAACCCTGCCAGCCGTCAAGATGGGGAAATGGAGCCGTACTGGTATTTAACCCGGTGCGGAACTTCGGTGTGGAATATGCACATATGAAACCTATTGTTTCGATTGTTTTTCTTAATGCAGGGGTGTATCCGTCTCCCTTTTCCGCGCCAATGTGTCTATAAGTAGCAACATTCAATCGGAAGAGTCACCGCTTCCACGATGCCAGGCCCAATGATCCGAACGAGATCCCCTGCATCCGAACCGCTTCATCTTGTGCGTCCCCACCCTCGACCCATCGTGCCAACCACGCTTCGACTGTTGTTTTTAAGCCTATTCCTGGTGCTGCCGGCCTGGGCGTGGGCCGCTGCGCCGGCGGTGGCACTGCACTACGGTCCGGCCGCTCCGCTGTCGGAGCTGAAGGTGTTCGACATCGTGGTGGTCGAACCCGGCCATGGCCAGGACCCCGTGTCCTACCGCCAAAGCGGCAGCGAGCTGTATGCCTACGTCTCGGTGGCGGAGGTGCAGTCGTCCCGCCCCTACTACGGCGACATCCCCGCGGCATGGAAGCTGGCCCGCAACGGCGCCTGGAATTCCGAGGTGATCGACCAGACGCCAGCCGACTGGCCTGAGTTCTTCGCCTCCCGCGTGGTCGGCCCGCTGTGGCAAAGCGGCTACCGCGGCTTTTTCCTGGACACCCTCGACTCGTACCGGCTCACCAACCAGTTCGACGAGGCGGCGCAACAGGCCGGCATCGTCCGGGTGATCGAACTGCTGCACCAGCGCTTTCCGGGCATCAAGCTCATCCTGAACCGCGGCTTCGAGGTCGTGCCCCGGGTCAAGGACAAGATCCAGATGGTGGCGGCCGAGTCGCTCTACCAGGGCTGGAACGCCGGTGCCCAGCGCTACGAACCCGTCAAGGCGGAAGACCGCGAATGGCTGCTGGGCCAGTTGCGCACGATTCGCGAACGCGACGGCCTGCCGGTGCTGGCGATCGACTACGTGCCGCCCGCGGACCGCGAGCTGACGCGCGCCACGGCGCAAAAGATCAAGGACCTGGGCTTCATCCCCTGGGTGACGGACAGCCAGGTGCACACCGTCGGCATCGGCAGCATCGAGGTGGTGCCGCGGCGGGTGCTGGTGGTCTATTACGGCGGCGAAAGCCCGGCGCTGAACTACGCCGCAGCCCACCGCTTCCTGCAGATGCCGCTCAACCACATGGGCTACGTGGTGGACTATGCGGACGTGCGCAACGAACTGCCTGCCGGCGTGTATCAGGATCGCTATGCGGGCATCGTGACGTGGTTCTCCGGCTTCCTGCCCGAGACCCGCACCAAGGCGATGAACCAGTGGCTGCAGGCCCGGCTGGCCGAGCGCACGCCCCTGGCGGTGTTCGGCAACTTCGGCTTCGCGCTGGACCGCCAGCTCAACGACAAATTGGGCATCCAGGGCAATGCCTCGCCACCGCGCGGCACGCAAAAGCCCGTGGTCCAGGACCCGATGATGGGCTTCGAGATGGCAGTGGAGCCGGCGGCCCGGGCGCAGTTCGAGCCCGTCATGCGCAACGGCGTGCCGGTGCAGGCGGGCCGCTCCCTGGTGGAGTTCAAGGACCAGCGCGGCCAGTCCTTCGTCGGCGGCGCGATCATGCCCTGGGGCGGCTTCGTGATGGACCCCTTCGTCGTGGTGGAGGTGCCGGGCACCGACTACGCGCGCTGGGTGGTGGACCCCTTCGCCTTCCTCACGCAGGCGCTGCGCCTGCCACCTATTCCGGTGCCGGACGTGACCACCGAGAACGGCCGCCGACTGATGTTCTCGCACGTGGACGGCGACGGCTTCCCCTCCCTGGCCGAACTGCCGGGCAGCCCCAACGCCGGGCTGGTGCTGCTCAAGGAAGTGTTCGAGAAATACCGCAACGTGCCGCAGACCATGTCCGTGATCGAGGCCGAGATCGCGCCGCACGGCCTGCACCCGGAGATGAGCAAGGAACTGGAGGACATCGCGCGGCGCATGTTCCGCCTGCCCCACGTGGAGATCGCCAGCCACACCTACTCGCACCCGTTCCTGTGGGACCGCAGCGTGCGCCACGGCCTGTTCAGCGAGAACTCGGAAGCCGCCATGAGCCTGGACGTGCCCGGCTACACCATGGACCTGAAACGCGAGATCGTGGGCTCGACCGAATACATCAACACCCGGCTGGCGCCGCCGGACAAGAAGGTCAAGATCCTGCTGTGGTCGGGCGACACTGCGCCCGGCGCCGAGGCGCTGGAGATCACCGAACGCGCGGGCCTGCTCAACATGAACGGCGGCGACACGTCCATCACGCGCACCAACCCCTCGCTCACCGCGGTAGGGGCGCACGGCATCCAGAAGAACGGCTACCTGCAGGTGTACGCGCCCATCACCAACGAGAACATCTACACCAACCTGTGGCGCGGCCCCTACTACGGCTACGAGCAGGTGTTGCAGAGCTTCGAGATGACGGAAACGCCCCGCCGCATCAAGCCCGTGGACATCTACTACCACGTGTACTCCACCACCAAGCGCGCCGGCCTCAACGTGCTGCGCAAGGTGTACGACTGGGCGGTGGCCCAGCCGCTGCACCCGGTGTTCGCCTCGGAGTTCATCCGCAAGGTGCGCGACTTCCACACCTACGCGCTGGCGCGCGACGGCGCGGGCTGGCGCGTGCGCGGCGACGGCGAGCTGCGCACGCTGCGCCTGCCCCCGGCCCTCGGCACGCCGATGGTGCAGGCCAGCCAGGGCGTGGCGGGCTACCGCGCCGGTGCCGAGGGCACCTACGTGCACCTGACCGGCGGCGCGGCCTGGGTGCAGACCCGTGGCGCGGCGGCCGAAACCGGCGCCGCGGCGCCTGCGGCCACGGCCAGCACGCCCGCCGCGGTGGCCCAGGACCCTTACCTGTTCGATGCCAACGGCCGGCTCGGCGACTGGAACGTGCGCGACCAGGGCGCGCGCACCGAGTTCACGCTGAAGGCTTACGCCCCGCTCGCGTTCAGCGTGGCGGCGGCCGGCAACTGCCAGGTGCGCGCCAACCAGAAACTGCTCACCCCCACGCGGGCGGCCACTCCGGCCGGCCCGGATGTCCAACAATTCCGGATCGCCGATGCTGCTGCGCAAATCCAGCTCCAGTGCCCAGCCCGCTGAGCGCCCCGTCCTGGCGCCTTCGTGGCTGATCGCCCTGCTGGCCAGCATGGTCGGCGGGGGGCTGTGGCTGCTGTACCCCCGCCAGGATCTGGAGCGCCGGCTGTCCGAGACCACCGACATCGCGCTGTCGGTGGCCTACCTGACCAATCTGCTGCGCAGCGATCCCGACAACCCCCGCCTGCGCCTGCTGCTGGCGCAGCGCCAGATCGCCGTGGGCGAAATGGCGGACGCGCGGGCCACGCTGCAGCCCGCGCTGGATTCCAGCGACCCGGAACTGCACCGCGACGCGCTGTGGAGCCTGTGGGACCTGTCGTACGCCGAATACCAGCGCACGCCCGAGAAGGAAACCGAGCGCCGCAAAGCCCAGCGCGAGGGCCTCAAGCGCCAGCTCCAGGCCCTGGCCAAGGAAAAGTGGCCCGCCGACCGCCAATTGCTGCTGGCCCGCCGCGCGGCCGAAATGGAAGACCGCGCCACCGGCGTCGCCATGAGCCGCCAGCTGGCGCAAGAGGCCAAAGACCCGCGCGAGGCAGCGCGCCTGTACGAGCGGGCCGCCAAGGAAGCGCTGGGCACGGGTGACTACGCGGGCAGCGCCGAGCTGTACATGCTGGCGCGCCAGGTCACGCCCGACCCGGAACAGGCCAAGGCCTACTACTTGGCCGCCGTGCGCACGCTGCAGTCGGGCAACCAGCCCGTGGCCGCCCTGGCCCTGGCTGAGCGCGAGATCGGCCCCCTGGCCGACGACCCGCAGACGCTGCTCATGATCACCAACCTGGCCCGAGCCGCCGGCAAGCCGGCGGTGGCGGACCGCTATGTGCGGCGCCTGCTGCGCATCTCGCTCAGCCCGCCCTGGCCGGCACCGCCCAGCGCATTGGCCCAGGGCGACGATGCCGAAGCCATGCGGCCCGTGGGCGCCCTGCTGCGCCCCTTGACGAGCCCCGCTACAGCGGCCGCGCCGCTGCACCGGTACGACGATGGCGCCCACCTGATGGTGCCGCCGTGGCTGCGCCTGCAAGCACCCGACACCGTGCCCGCCGGACCCTGGCGCCTGCAGCGCATGGCACAGGCGGCAGAAGCCACGCCCGCAGCAACCGCCGCCGCACCGGCCACCCCTGCCGCGCGGCCCGCGCCGCGCAACGTGCCGCCGCCCGGCCTGCCTTTCGACGACAAGATCTACACGCTGGGCTACGAGGTGTTTCTCGAAAACCGCAAGCTGGACGACGCCTGGGCGCTGGCCAATGCCGCCGTGCAGCAGCAGCCGCAGAACCTGGCGTGGCGCGAGCGGCTGGCCCAGGTGTCCGAATGGACGCAGCGCCCCGCCCCAGCGCTGGAAAACTGGCTTTTCATCGCCCGGCAGACGCAGAAGGAAGCCGCCTGGCAGGCCGTGCTGCGCCTGGCGCCGGGGCAGTTCGACGACGGTGCCCTGGTGCTCGCCCTGCGCCACCAGCTGCGCAGCCGGCCCGACGACTTCAACCTGGTGCGCGCGCTGGTGGATGCCTATGAGCGCATCGGCGAACCGCAGCCCGCCATCGACTACCTGAAGGACCACGCCAAGAGCCCGCAGGCGGTGGAACTGCTGGCCAACCTCGCCGAACGCGCAGGCCAGCCCACCCTCGCGCTCGACAACTGGCGCCGCCTGCTGGCCGACAAGGCCCAGGTGACGCCCGCCCGCGCCATGCGCGCGGCCATCCTTGCCCTCACCCACGGCCGGCCCGACGAAGGCCTGAAGTGGCTGGAGACGGCCCAGCAGCAGCAATTGCCCGCGCAGGACATGGAGACCGACTTCTGGCGGCTCACGGGCCAACTGGCCGAAAGCCGCGAGCGCAACGACCTGGCCGTACAGGCCTACCGGCGCCTAGTGGAAACCAAGGGCACGGATGTGTCGGACTTCGACGCCCTGGTGCGCCTGCTCATCACCGACCAGCCGCTGGAGGCCGCGCGCGTGTCCGTGCTGGCCTGGCAGCGTTTCGACGAGCCACGCTACCTGGTCGAGGCCCTGGCGCTGTACTCGGGTCGCAGCCGGTGGGAGGCGTTCGGCCCCCTGCTCGCCCAGTTGGACGCGAGCCCCACGGCGACCCGGCGCTCGCTGGCGCGCTTTTGGCAGATTCCCGAGTTCCTGCGGCTGGCCGGCACCTACTACCAGAACACCGGCAACCTGCCCGAGGCGCGCCGGCACTTCGAAGCCGGCCTGCGGCTGAGCCCCGATTCGTCGGAGATGCGCCAGGCGCTGATGTGGCTATTCATCGACAGCAACGATGCCGTCTCGCTGCGCACCCTGCTGGCCACGCAGGAGCGCAGCTGGGCACGCGACAGCGATGTGCACGATGCGCTGGCGGCAGCCTACCAGGCCCTGTCGCTGCCGCAGGTGGCGCTGGACCGCTACCTCACGCCACACCTGCGGGAGCACCAGGACGACTTCCTGTGGCTCATGAACTACGCCGACGCGCTGGACCAGAACCAGCAGTCCGACCGCTCGTGGCGGCTGCGCCGCGAACTGCTGTCGCGCGAATGGAAATCGGTGCGCAAGGGCGACGGCGGCGTGCGCCTCACGCCCGCGCAGGCACGCCAGCGTTGGCTCACCGAAGAAGGCCTGGACCAGACCCGGCGCATCGCCCGCACCCGGCTGTTCCTCACGCAGCGGCCCGGTGACCCCTCGGTCGACGTGCTGCGCGAACTGCTGCGCCTGGACCGCGACGCCCAGGGCGGCATGTCCAACGCGGCGGCCGAGACGGCCATCGGCTGGCTGCAGGACGCCGGCGAATACACGGCCGAGCGCGGCTTCCTGTGGCACCAGTACGCCCGCAGCCGCGGCGTGCGCAGCAACCGCCCGCTGTGGGCCGAGATCACGGTCGCGCTGGCCGAAGACGACAAGGCCGCCACCGGCCAGCTGCTACAGGAGTTCGACGAACGCCTGCCCCGCTACGACCGCGTGAACGCGGCGCGCGCCGTGAACGACATCCGCCTCGCGCAGACCGCCGCCTTCGACGCCCAGCAGGACCAGCACGACGACCAGCCCCTGCACCTGCAACTCACCGAAAGCCTGCTGGCCTTCAGCGACCACGCGGGCACGAAGCTGCAGTTCCAGCAGCTGGGCGGCATGGACGAGAGCGAGGCCGACGCGGTGTTCCACATCGCCATCAGCCCGCGGCTGGCCATGGACGTGAACTTCATCAGCATCCGCCGGCATGCCACCAATGTCCTCGTGGTGCGCAACCCGCCCGACGAGCGTGCGCTGGACGTGCAGGTGCGCTGGCGCCATCCCGACGGCGAGACGATGTTCCGCGCCGGCCGCCGCGAGAGCTTTCTGGCCTACACGCCGCTGCAGGTCGAGCACGAGCAGCGCATCGACAACCGGCTGACCCTGCGCATGGAACTCGGCATGCAGCTGCCCAGCCAGGAAAGCCTGGCGCTGCGCATCGCCGGCATGAAGGACCGCGCCGGCGCCAGCCTGCGCTACCAGGCCACGCGGCAGGACCAGTTCACCATCGGCTATGCCGACGAGCGCTACACGCTGCAGACCGGCGCCTCGCTGGGCAGCGGCCGCCACACGTCGATCAACTACACGCACACCTACCGGCAGGAGACGCCGCTGCTGGAGTTCGGCGCGTTCTGGTCGCACCACGATTTTTCGCGGCGCGACCTGAACACGCTCGCACCGCGGGACCTGGAAGTGCGCCGCTACGTGCCCGTGAACGCCGGCCCGCTGGGGCAGGACTTCTTCCTGCCCGAGAGCTTCAGCTTCTATGGCCTGCAGGTGTCCACCAACATGCGCTACGAGCAGGAATACACGCGCGCCCTGCTGCCATTCGCCACGGCCAGCCGCACCTGGCACAGCGTGCTCGGCCCGGGCTACGAGCTGCGCCTGGGCATGGCCGGCAGCGTGCTCGGCTCCGACCACCTGGGCCTGAGCTGGGGCGTGGGCAAGTCGGGCCTGCAGCTGCAGGGCCTCACGCGCAGCCTGCTGTTCACCTACCGTCTCCATTTCTGATGTCGTCTCCAAAGGAATCCACCATGCAACACCACCGCACCCTGCTGCAACGCCTGCAAGTTTTCGCCGCCGGCGGCGCCCTGCTGCTGCTGGCCGCCTGCTCCACCATCGACCGGGGCGAGCCCCCCGCGCTGGAGCGCAATGCCACGTGGGTGGTGCTGCCGTTCGCCAACCACACCGAGACTCCGTTGGCCGGCAACCGCGCCGAAGCCATCGCGCAGGCCCTGCTGCACGCGCGCGGCGTGGGCCGCATCCAGCGCTATCCCACCACCACGCAGCAGGAAGCGCTGTTCGATGCGGGCGACGCCAAGCGCCAGCAGGAAGTGCTGGCCTGGGCACGCGAGCAACAGGCGAAGTACGCCCTCACGGGGGCGGTGGACGAATGGCGCTACAAGGTCGGCGTGGACGGCGAGCCCGCTGCGGGCGTGACGCTGCAGATCATCGACGTGGCCTCCGGCGACACGATCTGGAGCGGCACCGGCGGCAAGAGCGGCTGGAGCCGCGAAGCCCTCTCCGGCGTGGCGCAGAAGCTGATCCGCGACCTGCTGGATTCCGGCCTGTCCCGAGCCCGCTGAAGCCATGGCATCAGAGACCCCCTCGTCGGTGGAACAGCGGCGGCGCACCGTCGGGGCGGCAGCGCCCGAGCCGCCGGCCAAGCCGAGCGTGCGGCACCTGCCCTCCAACCTGCTGGGCAAGCTGGCCGACACCGATACCCGTCCGGCCATCATGCTGGGCGAGACGCTGCTATTGCCGATCATCGCGCTCGCGCTGGGCATGCTGCTGGAGCCTTTCGACCCGCTGTGGAGCGAGGCCGCGTTCCCGTGGTCCTGGCTGGCCCCGGTGATCGTGGCCCTGCGCTACGGCCCGCTGGCCGGGCTGGGCGGCGCCTGCGTGCTGCTGGCCGGCTGGCTGGCGCTCAACTTCGGGCACTACGACACCTTTCCGCAGATCTTCTTTCTCGGCGGCCTGATCCTCGTGATGCTGGTGGGCGAGTTCTCCAGCCTCTGGCAGGCGCGCACCCGCCGGGCCGAGAACGTGCAGCTGTACCTGGACCAGCGCCTGGAGCACCTGGTGCGCCAGTACTACCTGCTGCGCCTGTCGCACGACCGCCTGGAGCAGGAGCTGATCGGCCGGCCGATGTCCATGCGCGATGCACTGTCCACGCTGCAGGCGCTGGGCGGCTCCGAAGAGGACGCGGCCCAGGGCGCGCAGACCCTGCTGCGGCTACTGGCCCAGTACTGCCAGCTCGAATCCGCGGCGCTGTACGCCGCCACGGAAGACAGCATCGAAGCCCGGGCCGTGGCCCGCATCGGCAGCGGCGCCGAGCTGGACGCGCGCGACCCGCTCGTGCAACAGGCACTGGAAACCCGCAAGCTCTGCCACGTAAGCCAGATGCTGGCGGACCAGCAGCAGACCCGCTACCTCGCCGCCGCGCCGCTGCTGGACTTAGGGGGCGAGATCTACGGGCTGCTGGTGATCGAGGACATGCCGTTCTTCTCGCTGCAGGCCGAGAACCTGCAGACCATCAACCTGCTGCTGGGCTACTACACCGACGGCCTGGCCATGCAGACGGTGGCCGCGCCGATCCTGAAGGAGCTGCCGCAGTGCCCCGCCGACTTCGCCTTCGAAGCGCAGCGCCTGGCCCACATCCGCGACACGGCAAAGGTGCCCAGCGTGATCGTGGCGCTGGAGTTCCTGCCGCGCGCCATGGAGGCCGGCCTGCCGGGCCAGATCGAGCGGCTGAAACGCGAGCTGGACGAAAGCTGGCTCATCACCGGCAATGATCGCCAGGTGCTCGCCATGCTGATGCCGCTGGGCGACAACGCCACCGCCGAGGGCTACATCAACCGCCTGGAGGTCTGGTCGGGCCAAAAGAGCGGCAAGCCGCTGGCCGAGGCCGGCGTGTTTCCGCACATCATCCCGCTGAACGGCGAGCCCCTGGCCGTGCTCAAGCGGCTGAACGGGATGGCCCATGCTTAACCTCAAGTTCGCCATCTCCGCGCTGCTGCTGGAGATCGGCGCATGGAGCGGGCCCGCGCTGCTGCAGGGCCACACGGATGCGGCCCTGTCGAGCTACCTGCTGGTGCACGCCCTGGCCTGCGTAATGCTGTCCTTCTTTCTGCTGCCCCTGCTGTCGGGCGAGCAGGCCCGGCCACGGGCACCGGTGCTGGGCCTGATGGCGGTGTTCAGCTATGCCGTGCCCATCGTCGGATTCATCGGGGTGATCGCCGCCGTGGTGGTGCTGCGCATCTACCGCAGCCCCTCGTCGCAGGGCGACTTCGAATCGCTGCGGCTGCCGGAGTTCGATCGCCACCAGCGCATGCAGGGGAGCTTTCGCCAGTCCGGTTTGCGGTCCTTCTTGGGCAACAGCCAGGCCCCGATGCAGACGCGCATGCGCGCCATGGTGGCGCTGCAGCATGTGTCCGGCCGCATTGCCTCGCCCCTTTTGCGAACGGTGCTGAGCGATCCGAGCGAGGATTTGCGCCTGCTCGCCTACGGCATGCTGGACACCCTGGAAAAGCGCATCAACCGCACCATCGACAGCGAACTGGATGCGCTGCGCTTGGCCAAGGAGACCGAAGGCGACGTGCCGGGGCCGCTCACCGTCGAATCGGCCTTCCGGCTGTCCGACCTGTATTGGGAGCTGGTCTACCAGGAGCTGGTGCAGGGCGACCTGCGCGACCACGCCGTGAAGGAATCGCTGCAGTACTGCGACCAGGTGCTGGCGCAGCAGCCGGACCATCCGCAACTGAACCTGCGCCGCGGCCGCCTGCTGCACCTGCTGGGCCGCGTGGAAGAGGCCGAAGCCGCCTACGCGCTCGCCCGGAACTTGGGATTGCCCGCCACGCGCGTACTGCCCTACCAGGCCGAACTGTGCTTCGAGCGGCGCGACTTCGCGCAGACGCGCGAACTGGTGCAGCAGCTCAACCAGTGGCGCGCGCTGCCCCGGCTGCGCCCCGTCCTCGACTACTGGAGCGCGCCATGACAGGGCCCAAAGCCAGCGAGGCGGACGTGGCCCTGCTGCTGGAGGGCACCTTCCCCTATGTGAGCGGGGGCGTGTCGAGCTGGATCAACCAGATCATCCGCGCCTACCCGGAGTACCGCTTTGTCATCGTCTTCCTGGGCAGCCGCCGCGAGGACTATTCCGCGTTCAAGTACGAGCTGCCGCCGAACGTCGTGCACTTCGAGGAGCACTACCTCTACGACCACCTGGGCGTGCGCACCCTGCCCGCGCGGCGCAAGGGCAGCCGCGCGGCCCTGGACATGGTGCACACCCTGGTCGAGTCGTTCCGCACGGGCGACCGCAGCCCGGAGACGATGGCCGCGTTCCGCGAGATCACCCAGCAGATGCAGCCGGGCGGGCGCCTGCCGCTGGAGGATTTCCTCTACAGCGAGCGGGCCTGGGAAATCATCTGCAAGAGCTACCGCGACCATTGCACCGACCCGTCGTTCGTGGACTACTTCTGGACGGTGCGCATCATGTATCAGCCGCTGTGGACGCTGGCCCGCGTGGCGCAGCAGCTCATTCCGGTGCGCGTGGTGCATTGCGCCTCCACGGGGTACGCCGGCTTCCTCGGCGGGCTGATCGAGCAGGCGCGCGGTGTGCCGCTGATCCTGTCGGAGCACGGCATCTACACCAAGGAACGCAAGATCGACCTGTTCAAGAGCGAGTGGATCCGCGACAACCGCAACATCTTCCAGCGCGATCCGACCGAGCTGTCGTACTTCCGCCAGATGTGGATCCAGTTCTTCGAATGGCTGGGCTACTACTGCTACGCGGCCGCCGACCCGATCATCGCGCTCTACGAAACCAACCGGCTGCGCCAGGTGACCGATGGCGCCGAGGCATCGCGCACCTTCAACATCCCGAACGGCATCAACCTGGGCCGCTTCGCGCCGCTGCGCGACAAGCGCCCCGCCCAGGTGCCGCCGATTCTGTGCCTCATCGGCCGGGTGGTGCCCATCAAGGACATCAAAACCTTCATCCGCGCCATGCGCCGCGTGGTCAACCAGTTGCCGCAGGCCGAGGGCTGGATCGCCGGCCCGACCGAGGAGGACCCGGCCTATGCCCAGGAATGCACGAACCTCGTGCGCAGCCTGGGACTGGAGCAGAACATCCGCTTCCTGGGCTTTCAGCGCGTGGAAGACCTCATGCCGCGCATCGGGCTGGTGATCCTGTCGTCGATCAGCGAGGCGCTGCCTCTGGTGATCCTGGAGGGCTACGCCGCGGGCGTGCCCACCGTGTCCACCGACGTGGGGTCGTGCCGCCAGCTCATCGAAGGGCTGGACGATGAAGACAAGGCGCTGGGCGCCTCGGGCAAGGTGGTGCCGATCGCCGACCCGCAGCGCCTGGCCGACGCCTCGCTGTCGCTGCTCAACGACCCCGCCGCCTGGGAGAGCGCCAGCCGGGCGGCCATCGCGCGCGTGGAGCGCTACTACACCGACACCATGATGTTCGACCGCTACCGCCGCGTGTACGAGACCGCGTTCCAGAAGACGGAGGGCCCCCGCTGATGGCTGGCATCGGATTCGAACTGCGCCGCATGCTGCGCAAGAACACGCTGGTGAGCCTGGTGCAGGCCTACGCCTATGCGGGCGTGATCGGCTCGGGCCCGTGGGTCTTCTCCATCGTGGGCATCCTGCTCATCGGTATCTTCAGCGCCAGCGTGGTGGTGCCGGGCTTTCTGGTCACGCAGTTCCAGACCTCGGTCACCTACATGGTGGCGGGCAGCCTGATCCTCACGGGGCTGGTGCAGCTGGCCTTCACGCGCTTCGTGTCCGACCGGCTCTTCGAAAAGCGCAAGGACCTCATCCTGCCCAACCTGCACGGGCTGCTGCTGGTGGTCACGCTCGTGGCCGGTGCCCTGGGCACGATCGCGCTGTTCCTGCTGCTGCCCAACCTGGGGCTGGTGTACCGCATGCTGATGCTGGCGGGCTTCACCCTGATGTGCGACGTGTGGGTGCTGACGGTGCTGCTGTCGGGCATGAAGCGCTACAAGGAGATCGTGGTGCTGTTCGGGCTGGCCTACGCGGTGATCGTGATCGGCTCGCTCTTCATGCGCCCCTGGGGCATGGAGGGGCTGCTGACGGGCTTCGTGCTGGGCAACTACCTGCTGCTGGCCGGCATGTGGATCCTGGTGGTGCAGGAATTCAACCCCAAGGGGCGGCTGATCGCGTTCGACTTCGCGGAGCGCAAGCTGCTGTATCCGTCGCTCGTGGCTATCGGGTTCCTCTACAACTTCGGGATCTGGATCGACAAGTTCATGTTCTGGTACTTCCCGCCGACGTCCCAGAACATCATCGGCGGGCTGCGCGCATCGCTCATCTACGACCTGCCGGTGTTCCTGGCCTACCTGTCCATCATTCCGGGCATGGCGGTGTTCCTGGTGCGCATCGAGACCGACTTCGTCGAGTACTACGACAAGTTCTACGACGCGGTGCGCAGCGGCGGCTCGCTCGAGTACATCGAGGCCATGCGCGACGAGATGGTCTATTCGATCCAGCAAGGGCTGGGCGAGATCGGCAAGATCCAGACGCTGGCCATCCTGGTCACCTTCGTGGCTGGCCCGGCGCTGCTGGACGTGCTGGGCATCTCGCGGCTGTACCTGCCGCTGCTGCACGTGCAGGTGATCGGCGCGGGCCTGCAGGTGGGGCTGATGGCCATCCTGAACGTGTTCTTCTACCTGGACCAGCGCCGCATCGTGCTGCTGCTGTGCGTGCAGTTCGTGCTGCTGAACATCGCGCTCACCGGCTTCACGCTGTATGCCGGCGCGGCCCTGTATGGCTACGGTTTCGCGCTGTCCACGCTGCTCACGCTGTGCACCGGCATGTACCTGCTGTCGCGCCAACTCAACCGGCTGGAGTACGAAACCTTCATGCTGCAGTAGCCCGGCCCGCGTTCGGTGGACAATGGCAAAAAACTGAAATCCACCCGGGCCACAGAAAAAAGGGAGGCGCCATGCCGAACGCGATCCATCGTGCCTTGCCGAGCCGCGCTGCGCTGCGGCTGTCGTTCTGGTCGGTCTCCGGATTGCTCGCCGCAGGGCTGGCCGGCTGCGGGGGCGGCAGCAGTGAACCCACAGAAACCTCGGCGCAAAAAGCCGAAGCCGCCACGGCAGGTGCGCAGGCCGCCTTCGCCGCCCCGCTCGACCAGGATGTATTCGACGCCGGAGCCAGCGTGCCGGTCTCCCTCACGGTGCAGGCGGGGGTCGCCAGCGCCATTACTGACGGCGTGTCCGTCGATTTTTCCGCCACCTCGGGCAGCTTTGCGCCGCCGGTGGCCGCGCTGCGCGGCGGTGAGGCCGGCACCACCTTCACCCCCGCCGGGCTGGGGCGCCAGACCCTGACCGCTTCAGTGGCCTCGAGCGGCGGCGCCGTGACCGCCTCGCGCATCCTTTACGTGCGCCCGGCCGCCGCCCCCATGGAAGTGCTGGTCCCCGCGTATTTCTACCCCTCGGCGGGCTCGCCCTGGGACGCCATGACCGCTGGCGCCAGCGCGTACCCCTCCGTCAGCATCACGGCCATTCTCAACCCCAGCAACGGCGTCTTCACCCGCGCCAACCCCGAGTTCACGGCTGCCGCCACGGCCTTCGTGCAGGCGGGCGGCAAGCTGCTGGGCTACGTGTACACCGGTTACGGATCGCGCTCGATCAGCAAGGTCAAGGGCAACATCGACAAATACCTCAGCCTCTACGGTACCGGGCTGGTGAGCGGCTTTTTCATCGACGAGATGTCGTCCGCGCCCGGCCGGATCAACTACTACCGGCAGCTCTTCGACTACATCAAGAGCAAAGGCGCCAGCTTGCGCGTGGTGGGCAACCCGGGCACCGTGCCCAACGCCGCGTATGCCGCCGTGGCCGATACCTTGGTGACTTTCGAGAACCGCAACGCGGCCTTTGCCGACTACGATCCCCGCGCCAGCGGCGGCTGGCTGTACCAGATGGCCAACACGCGCCAGAACGCCCTGGTGCACGACGCGGCCGACTGCGCGGCCATGCAGGGCGCGGTGCGTGCGGCGGCCACGGCCCGCGTGAACAGCGGCGTGATCTACGTCACCGACGACACCTTCAACCCCGACACGCAGGAAGGCAACCCCTGGGACACCCTTCCGGCCTACTGGACCCGACTGCTGGGCACCGTGGATTCCGTCAACCGGGGCGCCACGCTGCCCACCTGCTGACCCGCAGATCCGCACCCGGCACGCCGATTGCACCAGTCCCCATCCAACCCCTCGCCATCCCCTTTCCCGCCCGCCAAGGACATCCCATGCCCCGCATTCCCGCCCGCGTCACCCTCATTGCCCGCATCACCCGCTGGTGCGGCCTGTCACTCGCCGCCTTGCTGGCCGCCTGCGGCGGCGGCGGTGGAGGGGGTTCCACCGACCCGACGACGCCGGTGCCCCCCACCCCGACCAGCATCGCCATCACCCTCAGCGCTCCGCAGGCGGAGGCCGTCTTCAACGCGAATGCTGCCCTGGCCATCAGCGCGCGCGTCACGGTGAACGGCGCCGACGCGGCCGATGGCACGGCGGTGAACTTCTCCCCCCTGCCCGGCGCGTTCTCGGCCACCAGCGCCACCCGCGCGGGCGTGGCGACCGCCACCCTGTCCGGCGCCGCGGCAGGCCGGCAGGAGATCAGTGCCACCACCAGCGTGTCCGGCCAGTCGGTCACCGCCACCCGCGTGGTGTACCTGCGCCCGGCCCCTGCGGCGCTGGAAGTGCTGGTGCCCGCCTACTTCCACCCCTCGTCGGGCCAGGGCTGGGCCCTGCTGGCCAGCGGCGCGGCGGCCAATCCGGCGGTGTCCGTCACCGCCATCCTGAACCCCAACAACGGGGTGTTCACCACGGCGGAGGCCAGCTATGTGAGCGCCGTCAACGCGTTCGTTTCGGCCGGCGGCAAGGTAGTGGGCTATGTCTATACCGGCTACGGTACGGGCTCGCGGTCGCTGGCCAGCATCAAGGCCAACATCGACAGCTACATCGCGCTCTTCGGGCGCGGGGCGATCAGCGGCATCTTCCTGGACGAAATGGCCTCCGAGACCACGCGGCTCGATTTCTACCGCGAGATCTACAGCTACATCAAGGCCAAGGACGCCAGCCTGCGCGTGATCGGCAACCCCGGCATGGTGCCTGCCCCCGGCTACGCCGCGGTGGCCGATGTGCTCGTCACCTTCGAAGGGCGCAACAGCACCTACGCCAGCTACGACCCGCGCACCGCGCCCTGGCTGTACACCCTGGCCAACAGCCGCCAAAGCTCGCTGGTGCACAACACCGCCACCTGCGCCGACATGCAGCAGGCCGTGCAGACCGCCGCCTCGGCCCGGTACAACGCCGGTCCCATCTACATGACGAACCTCGAATACGACCCGGTGGCGGACGTCGGCAACCCCTGGGACGCCCTGCCTTCGTACTGGACGAACCTGCTGCAGACGGTGGCTGCGGTGAACCAGGGACGGGCCGTCACGGGCTGCTGAGCCCGAAGCGCGCTTGGTGCCGGGCGTTGCCTGGCGCTCGGTGGCAATCGCGTTGGATGGAAAGCCGCCGGACCGATGGTCCGGATGGCACGGCACCGGGGCTTGCAAGGACCGGAGCCTGAATCCCGCCTCAGTCGCCGCAAGGCATCCTGAGGCGGCCGGACCGAGGCGTCAGGCAGCGCCGTTCAATTCGTCCGCACGGGCCTGCGCCGCGGCGAAATCCAGGTCGCCGGAATAGATCGCTCGGCCGCAGATCACGCCTTCGACGCCTTCGCCTTCCACCGCGCACAGCTGCTCGATGTCGGCCATGTTGGCCAAGCCGCCCGAGGCGATGACCGGAATGGTGAGCGATTGCGCCAGCTTGACCGTGGCGTCGATGTTGATGCCCGAGAGCATGCCGTCGCGGCCGATGTCGGTGTAGATGATCGACTCCACGCCCCAGTCCTCGAACTTCTTGGCCAAATCGACCACTTCGTGGCCCGTGAGCTTGCTCCAGCCGTCGGTGGCGACCTTGCCGTCCTTGGCATCCAGGCCCACGATGATGTGGCCACCGAAGGCGCTGCAGGCGTCTTTCAGGAACCCGGGGTTCTTCACGGCGGCGGTGCCGATGATCACGTAGCGCAGGCCGCCGTCGATGTACTTCTCGATCGTGTCCAGATCGCGGATGCCGCCGCCGAGCTGCACGGGGATGTCGTCGCCGACTTCCTTCAGGATGGACTTGATGGCCGTGTAGTTCTTGGGCGTGCCGGCGAAGGCGCCGTTCAGGTCCACCAGGTGCAGGCGTCGCGCCCCGGCTTCCACCCACTTGCGGGCCATGGCGCCCGGGTCTTCTCCGAAGGTGGTGGATTGGTCCATGTCACCTTGCTTGAGGCGCACGCAGTGTCCGTCCTTGAGGTCGATGGCGGGGATGAGCAGCATGATGGAAAGGCTAAGGATGTGCCAGGTCGGGCCGCAGGCCCGGCAAGGGGTTGAAGATCAGGGATTCCAGTGAAGGAAGTTGCGATAGAGCGCCAGGCCGTGCTCCGCGCTCTTTTCCGGATGGAATTGCGTGGCAAAAATATTATCGCGCGCAATCGCCGCTGCAAAGGGGCCGCCGTAATCGGCCTCGCCCGCGCAGTGCGCCGCATCCCGCGGGCGCGCATAGAAGCTGTGCACGAAATAGAAGTAGCTCTGGTCCGGCACGCCGGCCCACACCGGGTGCACCGCGCCGCCGTGGCGCACCTGGCCCACGCGGTTCCAGCCCATCTGGGGCACCTTGTAGCGGCTGCCGTCCGGCTGCTGGCGGCCGACCAAGTCGAACTTGAGCACTTCGCCGTGGATGAGCGACAGACCGGGCGTGTCGCCCTCGGCGCTGCGGTCCAGCAGCATCTGCATGCCCACGCACACGCCGAACATCGGCTTGGACGCAGCGGCCTCCAGCACCGACGCCTGCAGACCCGATTCGCGCAGTTCGCTCATGCAGTCAGGCATGGCGCCCTGCCCCGGCAGCACCACGCGCTGCGCGGCGCGCACGTCCTCGGGACGCGAGGTGACCACGACGCTCCAGCCGGTGCCCTCGGCGGCGGCCTGGACGGCCTGCGAGACGGAGCGCAGGTTGCCCATGCCGTAGTCCACGACGGCCACGGTTTTTGCTTCACTTTTCATAGCTGCTTGCGCATGTTGGATGAGCGCTGAAGGCCCATGGAGCCAAAAACCTCAGAGGGACCCTTTGGTGGAGGGAATGACACCGGCCGCACGGGGGTCGCGCTCCAGCGCGGCGCGCAGCGCGCGGGCGAAGGCCTTGAACACCGTCTCGCACTGGTGGTGGGCATTGATGCCCTTGATGTTGTCGATGTGCAGCGTGACGCCCGCGTGGTTCACGAAGCCCTGGAAAAATTCATACGTGAGCTGCGTGTCGAAGCCGCCGATGCTGCCCGCCGTGAACGGGATGTGCAGGTGCAGCCCCGGACGGCCCGAGAAGTCGACCACCACACGCGACAGCGCCTCGTCCAGCGGCACATAGGCATGGCCGTACCGGCGGATGCCCTTCTTGTCGCCCACGGCCCGCGCGAACGCCTGGCCGAGCGTGATGCCCACGTCTTCCACCGTGTGGTGGCCGTCGATGTGCAGGTCGCCCTCGCATTCGATGCGCAGGTCGATCAGGCCGTGGCGCGCGATCTGGTCGAGCATGTGGTCGAAAAAGCCGATGCCCGTGGACAGGCGGGCTTCGCCCGTGCCGTCGAGGTTCACGCGCACGTGGATGCGGGTTTCCGCCGTGGTGCGGGACACCTCCGCGATGCGGTCGGCGTCGGGGCTGTCGGACGGGACGGAAGGAACGAGTGCAGAAGAGGTCATAGAGAGGCCTGGAGCGCGGCGAGCATCTGGGCGTTGTCGGCCGCATTGCCGACCGTGAGGCGCAGGCAATTGGCCAGCAGTGGGTGCATTGTAGAAACGTTCTTGACGAGCACCTTGCGGGCCTTCATGCCCTCATAGGTGCGGGCGGCATCGGCCACGCGCAGCAGCACCATGTTGGCCTCGCTGTCCCAGACCTTCTCGACGCCCGGCATCGCCCTCAGCGCAGCCAGCAGCGCGGCGCGCTCGTGCCGCAGCTCGGCCGCCTGTGCCGCGAACACGCCGGCATGCTCCAGGGCGAACAGCGCGGCCTCGCAGTTGAGCACGCTCACGTTGTAGGGCGGGCGCACCTTGTCGATCTCGGCCACCAGCGCGCTGGGGCCCATCAGGTAGCCCAGCCGCACGCCGGCCAGGCCGAACTTGCTGAGCGTGCGCATCAGCAGCACGTGCGCGTTGCGCCCGGGCTCGGCGCGCATGCGGTCGATCCAGGTGCGGCTGGCGAAAGGCTGGTAGGCCTCGTCCATGGCCACGATGCCGCCCTGCGCGCCCGCGGCGTCGATGATGCGCTGCACCGCGCCCTCGTCCCACAGCGTGGCGGTGGGGTTGTTGGGGTAGGCGATGTAGGTGATGGCTGGGCGGTGCCGGGCGATGGCCGCGAGCATGGCCGGCTCGTCGAGTTCGAAATCGGCGGTGAGCGGCACGCCGACGAAATCCAGCCCCTGCAGTTGCGCGCTCAAGGGGTACATGACGAAGCCGGGCATGGGCGCGAGCAGCGTGGCGCGCTGGCCGGTGCCGGGCTGCGCGCAGGCCAGCGCCAGCAGCGTGATGAGTTCGTCCGAGCCGTTGCCCAGCACGATGGCCTGGCCGTCCGGCATGCCCACGTAGTCGACCAGCGCGGCCTTCAGGTCGGCGATGCGGTCGCCGGGATAGCGGTTGAGCGCCAGCGCGCCCAGCCGCTCGCCCAGGGCCGCCTGCAGGTCCGCCGGCAGGCGGAACGGGTTTTCCATCGCATCCATCTTGAGCAGGCCGGCCGAGGGCTGCACGGTGTAGGCGTGCATGGCGCGCACGTCGGGGCGGATGCGGTCGAGGGCGCTGGGCGGCGTGGCAGCGGGGGTGGCGGGGCTCGTCATTCGGCGGTGTCCAGTTCGTGGGGGGCGATGAGGAAGGGGTTGATGGGGCGCACGGCATCCATGGACTGGTCGTGCGGCAGCGCCTCGGTCAGCAGGTAGCGGCAGCCCTGCTGGTGCGCAGACGACAGGATGAGCGCATCCCAATAGCCCAGGCCGTAGCGGTCCTGCAGATCCCACGCGCCGTCGACGGTGTAGGCGTCCAGGTGCGGCGGCTGCCACACGCGAAAGCGCCGCACCTGCGCGCGCACCTGCTGCAGCGTGTGCGGCCCCCGAAAGCGCTGAATGGCCTGGTTGTACAGCTCGTTGAGCACCTGCGAGCTGACGCGGCCGCTGCGTGTCTGCCAGCAGAAAGTGAGCCATTCGCGCGCACGCGCCTGCCGGGCCGGATCGCGGTCGTCCACGCTGGACAGCAGCACTTCGGTATCGACGAAGATCGGGGCGGTGCTCATCGCTGGAACAGGATCTCGCGCGGCACGTAGGGGCCGTTGGAGGCGCCCCAGCTCTCGAAGCTCAGCGCCTCGCGCATGGCCTGGGCATAGGCATCTTCCTGCCGCATCTTCTCGGCCAGCCATTCGCCCACCAGCCGCGACACGCTGCTGCCGCGCTTGGCCGCTTCCACGCGCACCCACTCGGCCGCAGCGTCGTCCATGGTGATGGTCACGTTCTTCATGGGGCAAATGCTACACGAACTTCGTGGAGCACGAAGTTCGTGTGATTTTCCTGTGGGGTTTCAAGCCACACGCATGGCGGCCGACCGCAGCATCCGGGTGGCCGTCTCCCCCACCGTGCGCAGGCCCTGCAGGTGCGCGGGCGTCCAGTCGCCGCCCACGCCGATGCGCAGGCAGTTGCGAAACCGCCCGCTGGCGCTGAACACCGTGCCCGGTGCGATCAGCAGGCCATCGGCCAGGCAGGCCTCGTGCAGCAGCACCGAGTCGAGGGCGCGCGGCAGTTCCAGCCACAACAGCAGGCCGCCCGGGGGATCGCTGACGCGCGTGCCTGGCGGAAAATGCGCGGCGATCACACCGCGCACCGCGTCCATGCGGGCCGCGACCGCCGCGCGCAACTGCCGCATCGATGCCGCATGGCCGGCCTGCGTGATGAGGTCGGCCAGCGCCAGTTCCAGCACCGCCGACTGCCCGCCGGCCTGCAGATCCTTGATGGCGCGCATCGCCTGGCTCCAGCGGCCCGCCTCCACCCAGCCCAGGCGCAGGCCCGGCGCCAAAGTCTTGGAAAACGAATCGCACAGCATGACGTGGCCGGTGGTGTCGTACGACTTGACCGTGCGGCGGAGGTCGTCCACTTCCACGAGGTCGTTGTAGATCGCGTCCTCGATCACGGCCATGCCGTGGCGCGCGGCTAGTGTCCTGTCCCGTTAATTCGCAGGCACGATAGCTGCATGGTTTCGGGCCATCCTTGAGGTGCCGCCATGCCCAATGCAACGACCCGAACAGAAATTGCGCTTAGTGAAGTGGAGCGCGCGGAACTGACGTCCATGGCGCGATCACGTTCGCTGCCAGCGGCGTTGTCGCTCAGGGCGCGCATCGTGCTGACTTGCGAAGGCACAGATAAAGCCAGCACCGCGGTTGCGCAGGCTCTGGGGATCAGTCGTAGCACTGTCACCAAGTGGCGCGGGCGCTATGCGCGCCATCGCATTGCAGGGCTTTACGACGAGTTGCGCCCGGGTCGCCCCCGCACGGTAGATGACGAGCGTGTTGCTGAGTTGATTACCAAGACGTTGCACACCAAGCCTGCTGATGGGGGTACCCACTGGAGCACCCGCACGCTGGCCGCCGATACGGGCATCAGCAAGAGCACGGTGGCGCGCTATCTGCAGACCTTCAACCTCAAGCCGCACCGGGCCGACAGCTTCAAGCTGTCGACCGATCCGCTGTTCATCGAGAAGCTGCGCGACGTTGTGGGGCTGTACCTGAACCCACCTGACAACGCGCTGGTGCTGTGCGTGGACGAGAAGAGCCAATGCCAAGCTTTGGAGCGTACGCAGCCGATGCTGCCAATGGGGTTTGGCTATGTCGAAGGTGTCACGCACGACTACGTGCGCCACGGCACCACCACCTTGTTCGCGGCCCTGAACGTGATGAATGGCCAAGTGATCGCGCAGTGCCGGCCCCGGCATCGTCATCAAGAGTTCCTTGCCTTCCTGCGCGCCATCGACAAGGCAGTGCCCGACGAACTGGATGTGCACTGCATAGCTGATAACTACGCCAGCCACAAGCATCCAAAGGTGCGCGCTTGGTTGGCCGAGCGGCCTCGCTGGCACATGCACTTCGTTCCGACCTATTCAAGCTGGCTCAATCAGGTCGAGCGCTTCTTCTCGATCATCACCACGCGGGCAATCCGCCGTGGCTCGTTCACCAGCGTGAAGGATCTGATCAACAAGATCGACACATTCATCGCGAATTACAACCAGTCCTGCCAGCCGTTTACTTGGACAGCTACAGCAGACTCCATCCTCGAAAAACTCGCCAGACTATGCGGGCGAATTAACGGGACAGGACACTAGGTGCGCCAGGCGCCGCCGCTCGGCCTGCGGCATGCAGCTGCCCAGCGGATTGCTGAGCGTGGGCACCACCATCACGGCCTTGACGGGCTGCGTCTCCAGCGCCAGCTGCAGCGCGTCCAGCGACAGGCCGTGGCGCGGGTGGGTGGGGATTTCGAGCGCGCGCAGGTGCAACCCCTGCAGCACTTCCAGAAACGAGAAATGCGTGGGCGACTCCAGTGCCACGATGTCGCCGGGCCGCGTGACCGCCCGCAGGCACAGCACGATGCTGTCCATGCAGCCCCCGGTGATCACGATGTTCTCGGGGTCGAGGCTGCAGCCCAGCCCCACGGCATAGCGGGCGAGCGCGCGGCGCGCCTCCTCGTGGCCGGACGAGGACGGATAGGTGCACAGCAGGTGGCGGTGGCGCTGCGCCGCGCGGGTGACGGCGCGCCGCACCCGGTCGGGGTTGAAGAGTTCGGGCCCGGGCGTGCCGCTGCTGTAGGACACCATGTCGGCCGGCTGATCGCGCCCCAGGATGCGCTGGCCCAGCCAGTCCACCGAAACCTCGCGCGCACGGCGCATCGGGCGTGGCGTGGTCGGCTCGGGCAGGCTGGCGGGGCGCGCCGCGACGAAGAAGCCCGAGCGCGGGCGCGCGGTGATGAGGCGCGCATCCTCCAGCCAGTGGTAGGCCTGCACCACAATGCTCTGCGCCACCGCCCGCTGGCGGGCCAGCTCGCGCACCGACGGCAGTTTTTCGCCCCGTGCCAGCGTGCCGTTGCGCACCAGCTCGGCCAGTTGCGCCGCGATCTGCAGATAAAGGGGCGTGGTGTCGGCGGCGTCCATCGTGCGATTCTGTACTGCCCAGCAATGGATGCAGCAGTACAGATGGGTGCCAACCGGTACCACACAGATGGCCCTGCGGCGCATCTGCACTGGCCGACATGGCGGGCGACTGTGGCTGGTGCGTCCCGGCGCGCGCCCGCACAGTCGATCCCATGAACTCCCTGACGCACCCCACCCCGGCCGCCCTGCCCTCCTTGCCTGCCGCCGCCGGCCCATCGGCCACGCACCGGACCCTGCGGCCGCTCGCACCCGTGCAGACCCTCGCCTGCCCGGCCCATCAGTCCGCCGTGCTGGAGGTACTGCAGGGCTGCGCCTGGGTCACCTGCGATGGCTGTGAGGAAGACTATTTTCTGGCGGCCGGCGAGCGCCTGGACCTGCCCGGCCCCGCCACGCTGCGGGTGAGCGCCGAAGGCACGCAGGCCGCGTGGCTGGCCTGGCGGTGCGGGCCCGCCGCCCATGGCGGCACCCGCGGTGCGCAGGGGCCCGCGCGGGCGGCCCGCGTGGAGCTGGCCCGTGTTTAGTTAGGGCTTGATGCGCATCTCGGCCGCCCGCGCGTGGGCCTGAAGGCCCTCGCCGTAGGCCAGTTCGGCGGCGATCTTGCCCAGCGTCTGCGCACCGGCCTCGCTCACCTCGATGAGGCTGCTGCGCTTTTGGAAGTCGTACACGCCCAGCGGCGACGAGAAGCGGGCCGTGCCGCTGGTGGGCAGCACGTGGTTGGGGCCGGCGCAGTAGTCGCCCAGCGATTCGCTGGTGTAGGCCCCGAGAAAGATCGCCCCGGCGTGCCGCAGCAGCGGCTCCCAGCGGTGGGGCTCGCGGCTCGAGACCTCCAGGTGCTCGGGCGCGATGCGGTTGCTGATGGCGCAGGCCTCTTCCATATCGCGGGTGAGGATCAGCGCGCCGCGGCCGGTGAGGCTCTTGGCGATGATTTCGGCGCGGGGCATGGTGGGCAGCAGCCGGTCGATGGCGGCCTGCACCGCGTCGATGTAGGCGGCGTCGGGGCTCAGCAGGATGGACTGCGCGAGTTCATCGTGCTCGGCCTGGCTGAACAGGTCCATGGCCACCCAGTCGGGCGGTGTGGAGCCGTCGGCCAGCACCAGGATTTCGCTCGGGCCGGCGATCATGTCGATGCCCACGGTGCCGAACACGCGCTTCTTGGCGCTCGCCACATAGGCATTGCCGGGCCCTGTGATCTTGTCCACCTTCGGAACCGTGGCCGTCCCGTAGGCCAGTGCGGCCACGGCCTGCGCGCCCCCCAAGGTGAAGGCGCGGGTCACGCCGGCCACGTGGGCGGCGGCCAGCACCAGCGGGTTGCGCGCGCCCTGCGGTGTGGGCACCACCATGATGATCTCGCCCACGCCCGCCACGTGCGCGGGAATGGCGTTCATCAGCACGCTCGAAGGGTACGCGGCCTTGCCGCCGGGCACGTAGATGCCCACGCGGTCGAGCGGCGTGACCTTCTGGCCCAGCAGCGTGCCGTCCTCGTCGCGGTAGCTCCAGCTTTCGCCGCTGGCCTTGCGCTGCGCCTCGTGGTAGCGGCGCACGCGCGCAGCGGCGGCCTCCAGGGCCTCGCGCTGCGCGGCGGGAATGGCCTCGAAGGCGGCTTTCAGTTCGTCCTGCGACAGCTCCAGCCCGGCCATGGAATCGGCCTGCAGGCCGTCGAAGCGGCGGGTGTATTCCAGCACGGCCGCGTCGCCGCGGGCCTGCACGTCGGCCAGGATGTCGGCCACGCGCTGCTCGATGGCGGCATCGGTCTCGGCGGACCAATGCAGGCGGTCCCGGAACGCGGCCTCGAAATCGGCGCTATCGGTACGCAAACGAACAGGCGTGGCTTTCATGGCTTTTCTATCTCTATCGCGAAGGGGAAGAAGGGGCTGCCGGGCTCATTCGGTCTCTGCCGACACGTCGCCCGTCTTGCGGTTGTACTTGAGCGTGATCTTGTCGAGTTCGCAGAGGTTGAGACCCTCCCACTCGACTTCCGAGGCGTCGTCGGTGAACACGACCTTGATGTCCTGGATGCAGTGCTTGGTGTCGCCGAACTTGAACTTGCGCGAGGCGCCGTTCACCAGCTGGTTGCGGCCCAGGCGGTCGCTGCCCCACTTGTCCATCTTGGTGGGCGAAATATAGACCTCGTTGAGCGCATAGCCGGTGCGATTGACCAGCGTGAAGTCGGCATCGGCGGCAAACGAGGCGCCGCTCAGCGCCAGACAGCCCAGCACCAGGATTTTCTTGAACATGGAACACCTCAGATTTTTGAAACACAAGATGCATCGAGAAACAATTTTCCCGAAGCAGCCCGGATTCTGCCGTGTCCTGGCCGGCGTGGGCTGCGATCTGAGGCGCCCGCGCAACGTCAGCCGCCGGCGGGGATGACCGACGCGAACGCGTCGATGATGCGGCGCAGCGGCGCCTGCTTGAGCTTGAGCGCCGCCTGGTTCACCACCAGGTGCGAGCTGATGTCCATGATCCGCTCCACCTCCACCAGGTGGTTGGCCCGCAGCGTGTTGCCCGTGGACACCAGATCGACGATGGCATCGGCCAGCCCCGTGAGCGGCGCCAGCTCCATGCTGCCGTAGAGCTTGATCATGTCCACGTGCACGCCCTTGGTCGCGAAGAAATCGCGCGCGATGGCGGTGTACTTGGTCGCCACCCGCAGGCGCGAGCCCTGCTGCACCGCGCGGACGTAGTCGAAGTCGTCCCGCACCGCCACGCTCACCCGGCACTTAGCGATCTGCAGATCCAGCGGCTGGTACAGCCCCTGGCCGCCGTGCTCGATGAGCGTGTCCTTGCCCGTCACGCCCAGGTCGGCGCCGCCGTACTGCACGTAGGTCGGCACATCGGAGGCGCGCACCAGCACCACGCGCACGTCGGGCTGGTTGGTAGTCAGGATGAGCTTGCGCGACTTCTCGGGGTCGTCCAGCACCGCGATGCCGGCGGCGGCCAGCATGGGCAGGGCTTCGTCGAAGATGCGGCCCTTGGACAGGGCAAGAGTGATCATGGTCATAGGGGTGAAGAAAAAAGGAACCAGGCCGCCACGCGCCAGGGAACCGGGGGGCGGCGACAGCGGCTCACGCCGCCCTCTCGATGTCGGCCCCGAGGCCGCGCAGCTTGGCTTCCATGCAGTCGTAGCCGCGGTCCAGGTGGTAGATGCGGTCCACCACGGTCGCGCCGTCCGCCACCAGGCCGGCGATGACGAGGCTGGCCGAGGCGCGCAGGTCGGTGGCCATCACCGTGGCGCCGGACAGGCGCACGGCCGTGCTGCCCAGGCCCTCGATCACCGCGACCTTGCCGTCGGTCTGGATCCTGGCGCCCAGGCGCGCCAGCTCGTCCACGTGCATGAAGCGGTTTTCGAAGATGGTCTCGGTGACCGTGGACGTGCCCTGCGCCACCACGTTCAGCGCCATGAACTGCGCCTGCATGTCGGTGGGAAAGCCGGGGTACTCGGTGGTGCGAAAGCCCTGCGCCCGCAATTGCGCGGCGCCCGGGCTCTTGACGCGGATGCCGTCCGGCTCGGCCTGCACCTGCACGCCGGCCTCGCGCAGCTTCTCGATCACGGCGTCCAGGTGGTCGGCGCGGCCGTGGCGCAGCAGGGCCTCGCCGCCCGTGGCCGCCACGGCACACAGGAAGGTGCCGGCCTCGATGCGGTCGGCCACCACGCGGTGCGTGGCGCCGTGCAGGCGCTCCACGCCCTGGATGCGGATGCGGCTGGTGCCGTGGCCTTCGATCCGGGCGCCCATGGCGATCAGCATCTCGGCCAGGTCGGAAATCTCGGGCTCCTGCGCGGCGTTCTCCAGCACTGTCTCGCCCTCGGCCAGCGTGGCGGCCATGAGGAAGTTCTCGGTGCCGGTGACGGTGACCATGTCGGTGGTGATGCGCGCGCCCTTCAGGCGCGTGGCGCCCGCCGGCAGCCTGGCGATCATGTAGCCGTGCTCCACCAGGATCTCGGCGCCCATGGCGGTCAGGCCCTTGATGTGCTGGTCCACGGGGCGCGAGCCGATGGCGCAGCCGCCCGGCAGCGACACGGTCGCCTCGCCGAAGCGCGCCAGCAGCGGCCCCAGGGCCAGCACCGAGGCGCGCATGGTCTTGACCAGTTCGTAGGGCGCCTCGGGCGTGGAGAGCGCGCCCGCATCGATGCGCACCGTGCCGTCCGGCGAGCGCTCGGCCGCCACGCCCATGTTGCGGATGAGCTTGAGCATGGTCGCCACGTCCTGCAACTGGGGCACGTTCAGCAGCGTGACGGGCTCGGCCGTGAGCAGCGCAGCGCACAGCTCGGGCAGGGCGGCGTTCTTGGCGCCGGAAACCAGCACCTCGCCATGCAGCGCGCGGCCGCCGCGAATCAGGAGTTTGTCCATGGCATCGAGCCCGGTGTTTCAGTCAAAAGTGCCACCAGTGCAATCAACACTATGGCATATAGCTATCAAAAAGTGAGCATCCGCCCGCAGGCCATCAGGCGCCCTGCGCGGCCCACTCGGCGGGCGTGAAGGTCTTCATGGACAGCGCATGCACCTCGTCGGTCTGCATGCGGGTGCCCAGCGTGGCATAGACGCGCTGGTGGCGCTGGATGGCACGCTTGCCCTCGAACTCGGCCGAGACGATGGTGGCGTACCAGTGCCGTCCGTCGCCTTCCAGCGCGAGGTGCTCGCAAGGCAGGCCGGCGGCGATGAGGTCTTTGAGTTGGTCGGCGGTCATGGATGGGCTCGGGGGTCGTGGGTGCGTCGTCGCGTCGTCAATTGCGAATCTTGTAGCCGGTGCGCAGCAGGTGCACCGCCAGCGCGCTGACCAGCAGCCAGGCGATGCCCACGATGCCCAGGCTCAGCCACGGCGACGTGTCGCTCTGGCCGAAGAAGCCGTAGCGAAAGCCGTCGATCATGTAGAAGAACGGGTTCAGGTGGCTCACCGTCTGCCAGAACGGCGGCAGCGACTGGATGGAATAGAACACGCCCGACAGGAACGTCATGGGCACGATCACGAAGTTCTGGAACGCCGCCATCTGGTCGAACTTGTCGGCCCACAGCCCGGCGATCAGCCCCAGCGTGGACAGCAGCGCCGCGCCCAGCAGGGCGAACGCCAGGATCCACAGCGGCGCGGCGAAATCCGGCCGCGCGAACGCCAGCGTCACCACGAACACGCCCAGCCCCACGACCAGCCCGCGCACGATGGACGAGCCCACGTAGGCCACGAACCAGGCCCAGTGCGACAGCGGCGTGAGCAGCACGAACACCAGGCTGCCCATGATCTTGCTCTGCACCAGGCTGGAGGAGCTGTTGGCGAAGGCGTTCTGCAGGATGCTCATCATCACCAGACCGGGAATCAGGAAGGCGGTGTAGCTGATGCGGTCGTACACCTTCACGTGGTCTTCCAGCACGTGGCCGAAGATCAGCAGGTACAGCACGGCCGTGAGCACGGGCGCGGCCACGGTCTGGAAGCTCACCTTCCAGAACCGAAGCACCTCTTTGTAGAACAGGGTCTGCCAGCCGGTCATAGGCGCACCCCGCCTTCGGCCGTGGCCTCGGGTCCTTCGGGCGGCGCGGGCTCGCGCGCCGGGTCGGGGTAGCTGCTTTGCGCCATCACGTTGAGGAACACATCCTCCAGATCGGCCTTGCGGATCTCCACGTCGTGCACCGAGACGCCTGCGGCGCGCAGCGCAGCCAGATGGCGCTCGATGTCCTGCGCGTCCTGCGCTGGCAGTTGCACCACGCGGCCGGTCACCCGGGCCATGGCCGCCACGGCGGGCGGCAGGGCGTCGTCGGTCTTGAAACGCATGACGTTCGTGGAGGCGCCCTGCAGCAGTTCGGACGTGGTGGACAGCGCCACCACCTTTCCGCCTTGCGGGCCACGCTTGAGCATGGCGATGCGGTTGCACAGCGCCTCGGCCTCTTCCAGGTAATGGGTGGTGAGCAGCACCGTGTGGCCTTCCTTGTTCAGGCGCGCGACGAAGTGCCACAGCGTCTGGCGCAGCTCGACGTCCACGCCCGCCGTGGGCTCGTCGAGCACGATGATCGGCGGCTTGTGCACCAGGGCCTGGGCCACCAGCACGCGGCGCTTCATGCCGCCCGAGAGCTGGCGCATGTTGGAGCCGGCCTTATCGGCCAGGCCCAGGTTTTCCAGCAGCTCGTCGATCCAGGCCTCGTTGTTCTTCACGCCGAAGTAGCCGGACTGGATGCGCAGCGCCTCGCGCACGTTGAAGAACGGGTCGAACACCAGCTCCTGCGGCACCACGCCCAGCTTGCGGCGGGCGGCGGCGAAATCGGCCTGCACATCGCTGCCCTGCACGCGCACGTGGCCGCTGGTGGCACGGGCGAGGCCGGCGAGGATGCTGATGAGGGTGGTCTTGCCCGCGCCGTTCGGCCCGAGCAGGCCGAAGAACTCGCCCTCCTCGATGTCCAGGCTGACGTTGTCGAGCGCCTGGAAAGGGCCTTTGGGCGTGGAATAGGTTTTGGAGACGGACTGGAAGGAGACTGCGGGCATGGGAGCCGGTGATTTTACGGCGTGCCGGCAACCGGTGCCCGCGCAAGGCGATGGGAAAGCAAAAGAGCGATGGCCGGCGACTCGCGCCCGCACCGGGCAACGGGCAAACCGGGCGGTGTGGCAGCCAGTCAGCGGACGGGCCGGGCACCCCGTGCAGCCGCCGCGCCCGGAGGGCTCAGGCGGCCGGCAGCAACTCGCCCACGCCGTACAGGCCGGCGAGCTTTTGCAGCCCGTCCGGCAGCGACTTCACCTCGAACCGCTTGCCTTCCAGCAGCGCGGCGCGGCGGCAGCCCAGCAGCACCGCCAGCGCCGACGAGTCGAACGTGGTCAGCGCGCTGGCATCCACCACCAGCAGCTCGTCGCGGTTGGCCTTGAGCCCCTGCAGCAGCATGCGCAAGCTCGCATTGGCCTGGGCATGGGTCAGTTCCGAAGGAAGCACCAGCATCGCGATCGGCTCCGGCGAACGGTCAGCCGCCCTTGGCGGCGTTGGCCTTGTTGCGGGCCACCAGCGACTCGATCAGGCCGTCCACGCCCTTGGCGTTGATCTCCTGCGCGAACTGGCCGCGGTAGGTTTCCACCAGCCACACGCCGAGCACGTTCAGGTTGTAGATCTTCCAGCCGGCGCCGTCGCCGGGCGTCTTCTCCAGGCGGTAGTCGAGCTGGATCGGGTCGCCGCGGCCCTGGATCTCGGTGCGCACCAGCACGTCCTTGTCGTCGGCGGCCATGCGCAGGGGCTTGACGGTGATGGTCTGGTCGTTCACCTGGCTCAATGCGCCCGAATAGGTGCGCACCAGCAGCGTCTTGAACTCGTCCTGAAGCCGCCTTTGCTGCTCGGGCGTGGCCTGGCGCCAGCCCGGGCCCACGGCCGCGGCGGTCATGCGGCGGAAATTGACGTGCGGCAGGATGGTCTTGTCGACCAGCGCCATGATCTTGTTCACGTCGCCGGCCTTGATGCTCTTGTCGTTGCGGACGGTTTCCAGCACGTCGGCCGACAGGCGCTTGACCAGCGCATCGGGGGCTTCTTCGGCGGCCAGGACGGCCAGCGGAGCGCCGAGCCAAAGCACGGCGGCGGTGCAGAGGGCGGCGTGGCCCAGGGTGCGTCGATTCATCATCAGTGTCGTTCCTTTCTCGGGCACGCCCAGACGGCGTCCCTTCGATTCGTTCATTCTCGGGTCGGGCCGGAGCCCAGATGCGTCGGCCCGGTGCACGGATGCAAGCAACTGCAACCGCGCCGCGCAAAGGCCTCTCAGCGCGCCGGCTCTTCGGGCAGCTTGCCGCCGCCGTCGTCGTATTCTTGCTCGCCGCTGGTGGCCGGCGCGCCGCCTTCCTGGCTGCGAACCTGTAGGAACACATCGCGCGTGAAGCTGTACTTGTCGAGCGCCGCGGTGTCCAGCACCGAGCTGGCACGCAGCAGGTTGGAGCGGATGTTCACCACGCGCAGGGCATACAGCGAATTGCGCGCCGACACCGGGTCCACGTACGAGACGAGGTCGCCCTTGGCATCGACCGGCAGCGCCAGCGTGTCGCGCACGGTGGACGGGCCCAGCAGCGGCAGCACGAGGTACGGGCCGGTGGGGATGCCCCAGTGGCCGAGCGTGAGGCCGAAGTCCTGCTTGGCGCGGTCCACGCCCATTTCGCTGGCCACGTCGAACACGCCCCCTAGGCCGAACACCGTGTTCACGTTGAAGCGCACCAGGCTGTTGAGCGCGCCCTCGCCGCGCAGCTGCAGCAGGTTGTTCACGAACGACCAGGCATCGCCCAGGTTGGAGAAGAAGTTGCTCACGCCGGTGCGCACGGGCGCGGGCGTGATGTCGCGGTAGGCCGTGGCGACCGGCCGCAGGATGATCGAATCGACGTTGTCGTTGAAGTTCGTCATGCTGCGGTTGTAGGGCTCCAGCGGGTCACGCGGGTTGGCCCCGGGGCCGCTGGCGCAGCCCGTCAGGAAGAGCGCGCCCAATGCCAGTGCGCTGCCGTGGGCCAGGGCCCGTTTCATGGTCGTTGTTGTCGTCATTTTTTGCCACCTGTGCTGGAGGAAGGTGCGCTGCTGTTGCCGCCGCCCTCTGCCTTGCCATAGAGAAATTGTCCGATCAGGTTTTCCAGCACCACGGCCGACTGGGTGGAGGAGATCTTGTCGCCTTCGGCCAGATTGGCCTCGTCGGCACCGGCCTGGATGCCGATGTACTGGTCGCCCAGCAGGCCGCTCGTGAGGATCTTGAGCGAGCTGTCCTTGGGGAACGCGTAGCGCTTTTGCAGCTCCAGCGTCACCTTGGCCTGGAAGCTCTTGTCGTCGAAGGTGATGGACTGCACGCGGCCCACCACCACGCCGGCGCTGCGCACCGCCGCCTGGGGCTTCAAGCCGCCGATGTTGTCGAACAGCGCGGTGACCTGGTAGCCGGTCTGGAAGTTCAACTTGAGCAGGTTGGCGGACTGCAAGGCCAGAAAGACCAGCGCCGCGCCGCCCAGCAGGACGAACAGGCCGACCCAGATATCGTTCTTGGAATGCTGCATGTGTGTGTTTCCTAGGGGTTGCGGGCGTGCGGCCCCGTCAAATACTGAACATCAGGGCGGTGAGGACGAAGTCCAGCCCCAGCACGGCGAGCGACGCCATCACCACCGTGCGCGTGGTGGCCCGCGACACGCCTTCGGGCGTGGGCTTGGCCAGGTAGCCCTGCAGCAGCGCGATGAACGTCACGGTGACGCCGAACACGAGGCTCTTGAGCACCCCGTTGCCCACGTCCTTCCACACGTCCACACCGCCCTGCATCTGGCCCCAGAAGGCGCCGCCGTCCACGCCGATCATGAGCACGCCCACGATCCAGCCGCCGATCACGCCCACCGCGCTGAACACCGCGGCCAGCAGCGGCATGGTGAACACGCCGGCCCAGAAACGCGGCGCGAGGATGCGGCGCACCGGATCGACGGCCATCATCTCCATGGCCGAGAGCTGCTCGCCCGCGCGCATGAGGCCGATCTCGGCCGTGAGCGAGGTGCCCGCGCGGCCGGCGAACAGCAGCGCCGTGACCACCGGGCCCAGCTCGCGCACCAGCGACAGCGCCACCAGAAGGCCCAGCGATTCGGCCGAGCCGTAGCGCTGCAGCGTGTAGTAGCCCTGCAGGCCGAGCACGAAGCCCACGAACAGGCCCGACACGGCGATGATGGACAGCGAATAGTTGCCCAGGAAATGGATCTGGTCGCGCACCAGCCCCGGGCGCTGCAGCGTGGGGCCGATCAGGGCCACCAGCCGGCCGAACAGGCGCGCCGCGCGGCCCACGCCGGCCAGGTGGCTGCGCACCGCGAAGCCCACATCGGAAGGACGCCACCAGCTCATCGCGCACCTCCGGGGGTCGGGCCGAAATCCTGCGCCACGTCGGGGCCGGGGTAATGGAACGGCACGGGGCCGGTGGGCAGCGCGTGCACGAACTGGTGCACCAGCGGGTCGCGGCTGGCGCGCACCTCGTCGGGCGTGCCCTGCGCGGCCAAGGTGCCGGGGCCGAGCACGATCACGTGGTCG
Organism: Acidovorax sp. GBBC 1281; assembly: GCF_028473645.1. Lineage (NCBI taxonomy): Bacteria > Pseudomonadati > Pseudomonadota > Betaproteobacteria > Burkholderiales > Comamonadaceae > Acidovorax > Acidovorax sp. GBBC 1281. The sequence goes on along the minus strand of NZ_CP097269.1, from coordinate 1,105,044 downwards.
GCCACGCGGAAGGTCTCTTCCACGTCGTGCGAGACGATGAGGGTGGTCAGGCCCATGGCGTCGTTCAGCTGCCGGATGAGCTGGGCCGCCGTGCCGAGGGAAATGGGATCGAGCCCGGCGAAGGGCTCGTCGTACATGATGAGTTCAGGGTCCAGGGCGATCGCCCGGGCCAGCGCCACGCGCCGGGCCATGCCGCCCGAGACCTGGCTGGGCATGAGGTCGCGCGCGCCGCGCAGGCCCACGGCGTTGAGCTTCATCAGCACGATGTCGCGGATCAGTTCCTCGGGCAGGTCGGTGTGCTCGCGCAGCGGAAAGGCCACGTTCTCGAACACGCTCATGTCGGTGAACAGCGCCCCGAACTGGAACAGCATGCCCATGCGGCGCCGCGCGGCGTAGAGCGTGGCGGCATCCATGCGGCCCACGTCCTGGCCGCCGACCAGCACCTCGCCCTGCTGCGCCCGCTGCTGGCCACCGATGAGGCGCAGCACCGTGGTCTTGCCGCCGCCGGAGGCGCCCATGAGCGCCGTGACCTTGCCCCGCGGCACGGACAGCGAAACGTCGCGCAGGATGTCGCGCTCGCCGTACGAGAACGTCACGTTGCGCAGTTCGACCAGAAGTGGGTGCTCAGGCATTCAAAGGGATGAAGAAGGGGACCAACCGGTGATTGTCGCGGGTCAGGGCAAACCCCGGGCATGCGATGGTAACGCAAACATACATGCATGGATGTTTGCAAAAATCCAGGGGGCGCGAATGCTCATTTTTCGATAGCACTATGCCCTAGTAATAATTGCCTTGGAAGCCGATTTGGCTTGGATTTTACCGGCCACCGAATGCCGGTCAAAGCATGCTGCGAAGAAATGCCTGGGTGCGCGCATGTTGCGGATTTGCGAAAAACGCCGCCGCCGGGGCCGATTCGATCAGCTCGCCCCGGTCCATGAACACCACGCGGTGGGCCACCTCGCGCGCAAAGCCCATCTCGTGGGTGACGACCAGCATGGTCATGCGGTCGCTGGCCAGCTCGCGCATGGTGCGCAGCACCTCGCCGGTCAGCTCGGGGTCGAGGGCGGAAGTGGGCTCGTCGAACAGCAGGATGTCGGGCTCCATGGCCAGTGCGCGGGCGATGGCCACGCGCTGCTTTTGCCCGCCCGACAGCCGGCCGGGAAAGTGGTCGCGCTTTTCGGAAAGGCCCACCTTGGCCAGCAGCGCCTCGGCGCGGGCCACCGCGGCCTCGCGCGGCATGCCGCGCACCACCATGGGCGCCTCGATCAGGTTCTGCAGCACGGTCAGGTGCGGGAACAGGTTGAACGACTGGAACACCATGCCCATCTTGCGGCAGATGCCGCGTACGCGGGCCTCGGGCACGTAGGTGCAGCGGCCCGACGCGTCGGTGGTCGCCAGCGCCTCGCCTTCGATGGCGATGTGGCCGCTGTCGATGGTCTCCAGGTGGTTCAGGCAGCGCAGGAAGGTGCTCTTGCCCGAGCCCGAGGGCCCGATCACCGCCACCACCTCGCCGCGCCCGAGGGTGAGCGACACGTCGCGCAGCACCGGCGTGCCGCCGAAGGCCTTGTGCAGGCCGCGCGCTTCGATCATGGGCACCGCGCCCGCCGCGTCAAGCGTCGTGTCTGGCATAGCGTTTCTCCAGGCGCTGGAAGCCCCAGGTGAGCACCAGGGTCATGGTCAGATAAAAAGCCGCCGCCACGATGAACGGTGTGGTCGTGAAGTCGCGCTGCACGATGCCGCGCGCGGCGCGCAGCAGGTCGTTCAGGGCCAGCACGTAGATGAGGGAGGTGTCCTTGACCAGGGTGATGGTCTCGTTGCTCATGGGCGGCAGGATGCGGCGCACCATCTGCGGCAGCACGATGCGGCGCATGGTCTGCCCGTAGGTCATGCCCAGCACGCGGGCGGCCTCGTACTGGCCCCGGTCCACCGACTGGATGCCGGAGCGGAAGATCTCCGCGAAATACGCCGCGTAATTGAGCGCGAAGGCCACCACGGCGGCGGGAAAGTCCGGCAGCCGCACGCCGATGACCGGCACGAACGGCAGCGCGAAATAGATGAACAGCATCTGCAGCATGAGCGGCGTGCCGCGCATGAGCCAGATGTAGCCGTTGACCAGCGCCGACAGCGGTGCCAGCCGCGACACCCGCGCCAGCGCCAGTGCGAGCCCGAGCGGCACGGCCAGCACCAGCGTGATGGCGAAGAGCTTCAGCGTGACCGCGGCGCCCTGCGCCATCGGCCCCAGAAGGGAGAGAACGTAATCCATCTATGAGCTACGAGAGTCCATGGCTAAACGACTGCGGCCGGCAAGGCCTGCAGCCTGTGCAACTGGCGCGGCCCAAAGCCAGCGGCAGCCGCGCAAGGGCCGCCCCGCCGCGCCGGCTGCGTCCCCCTTCCCGCATCACGCAGTGATGCGAGAGAAGGGGGAAGGCGCGCAGCGCCTCAGGGGGTTGTTCTTTATTTGACGATGTTCTTGCCGAACCACTGGGTGGCGATCTTTCCGGCCGTGCCGTCCTGCTTCATGTCGGCCAGGGCCTTGTCCAGGCGGCCCTGCAGCGCGGTGTCGTCCTTGCGCACGCCCACGCCGTAGTCTTCGGTGCCGAAGTGCTCTTCCAGCACGGCATAGGCGCCGGGCTTCTTGGCCACGTAGTAGCGGCCCACCACTTCATCGACCACCACGGCTTCCAGGCGGCCGGTGGACAGGTCCATCAGCGCCGTCACGTTGTCGCCGAAGGTCTTGAACTCCTTGAACGACTTGAACACGGCGTCTTCCTTCTTGACCGCATCGACCGCGCTGCTGCCCTCCTGCGCGCCCACCACCTTGCCGGCCAGATCGGCCTTGGCCTTGATGGGGGACTGGGCCGACACCACGACGATCTGGTGGTTCTCCATGTACGGCGCGGTGAAGGCGATGTTCTGCTTGCGCTCGGGCGTGATGGTCAGCCCGTTCCACAGCGCATCAACGCGCTGGCCGGACAGCTCGGCCTCCTTGGCGCTCCAGTCGATCGGCTTGAACTCCACCGCCACGCCCATGCGCTTGGCGGCTTCGCGCGCCATGTCGATGTCAAAGCCCACCAGTTCGTTCTTCTCGTCGCGAAAGCCCATGGGCGGGAAGTTGTCGTCCAGGCCCACCACGATCTTGGTGGCTGCGGCCGGTGCGGGGGCGGCGGCCGCAGCGGGCTGCGCGCTGTCGTTCTTGCCGCAACCGGCCAGCAGGGCGCCCAGGGACATCAATAAAACGGCTGCAATCTTTTTCATGGCGTATCGGGTGTTCCAGAGAGACGAAAAGCAATGCGCGCGGCGGCCCGGGACAGCGGGCGACCACGCGCGAAGGGGGTGGGACCAGGCCGGTATTGTCTCCGACCGCGCGAAACGCGCCCCAAGGCGGTGCAGCGCGCGCCAGCAGATGAGAACCAAAATGGCCTGCAGCGCAATCATCACTAGGGCATACCGCTATCATTTAAATATCAAACCAAAACCCGAAGGGTGCACCAGAAGGCATCCCGGCCCGGGCAACGGGTCCGTGGTCGGGCCACCGCCAACGGATGAGATAATGCGACACATTCTCATTGACCGCCCACCGGGCGTTTACCCATCGGATTCCCGCCCGTGGCTCCCGTGTCCGCCGCCCACCACGCCGCCGCGCCCGCCCCCGGGCCGGCTGAAGAGATCGGCCGCCTGTACGGCGCGCACCACCGCTGGCTGCTGGGCTGGCTGCGCGCGCGGCTGGGCTGCCCCGACCAGGCGGCGGACCTGGCGCAGGACACCTTCGTGCGGCTGCTCGCCCACCGGCTGGGCGCCGAGGCCGGCACCGAAGCCGACGCACACGCCGCCACGCCGCGCGAGCCCCGGGCCTACCTGGTCACCGTGGCGGGCCGGCTCGTGGCCAACCACTTTCGCCGGCTGTCGCTGGAGCGCGCCTGGCTCGACGCGCTGGCCACGCTGCCCGAGGCGCAGTTGCCCTCGGCCGAGCAGCACGCCATGGCCCGCCAGGCGCTGCACCGGCTGGATGCGGCCCTGGCCGGCCTGCCCGAGCGCGCGCGGCGCGCCTTCCTGCTGTCGCAGATCGAGGGGCAGGACTACGCCCGCATCGCCGCCACGCTGGGCGTGACCGAGCGCAGCGTCAAGCGCTACATGGCGCAGGCCTTCGAGGCATGCATCCTGGCGGTGGATTGAACCCCGCCGCCGCACCCCTGCCCCCGGACCGCGCCGCCGTGCGCGCGGCGGCGCAATGGCTGGCCCGGCTGCATGCCGGCGACGCCACGGCGCAGGACCACGCGGCCTGCGAGCGCTGGCGCACCGAACACCCCGAGCACGAACGCGCCTGGCAGCGCGCGCAGCGCATGCAGGCGCAGCTGGGCCTCGTCAGCCCACCGCTCGCGCAGGCCGTGCTGGGCCGGGCGCGCGGCAACGGGCGCCGCCGTGCGCTGCGCGCGCTCGGCGGCCTGGCCGTGGCGCTGCCCGCCGCGCACCTGGCCTGGCGCCAATGGGGCGAGGCCTTCACGGCCGACCACTACACGGCGCGGGGCGAGCGCCGCGACCTCGTGTTGCCCGACGGCACGCGCCTGTGGCTCAACACCGCCACGGCCATCGACGTGGCCTATTCGCCCACGCAGCGCACCGTGCGGCTGCTGCACGGCGAGGTGCTGGTGCAGACCGGCGCGGACGCCGGCGCGCCCGGCCACCGCCCCTTCGTGCTCGCCACGCGCGAGGGCGAACTGCGCCCGCTGGGCACGCGCTTCGTGGCGCGCGACGCGCCGGACGGCTGCCGGCTCACGGTGCACGAAGGCGCCGTGGCCGTGCGCACCTTGCAGGGGCTGGCGCAGACCGTGCCGGCCGGGCAGGCGCTGCGCTTCACCGCCGGCCGGATCGCGCCGATCGCGCCCGCCGACCCGTTCGCCGGGCGCTGGACCGAGGGCCTGCTGGTGGCGCGCAACCAGCCGCTGGGGGAGTTCCTTGAAGACCTTTCCCGCTACCGCGCCGGCGTGGTGCAGTGCGACCCGGCCGTGGCCGCGCTGCGCATCACCGGCGCCTTCCAGATCGACCGCAGCGACGCCGTGCTCGACGCCCTGCCCCGCACCCTGCCGGTGCGCGTGGCCTGGCGCACGCGCTACTGGGCGCGGGTGCTGCCGGCGGCCGTGCAGGACTGATGGCCGGGCTGCGCACGCGGTCGGGCTGCCTGGCGCTGTGCCTGCTGGCGGGCGCGGCCGCGGCGCAATCGCCGGCCCCCGCGCCACGGGCGGTCGAACTGCCCCCGGGACCGCTGGCCGACCGGCTGCCGGCCCTGGCGGCGCAGACCGGGGCCTCGGTGCAGGCCGATGCGGCGCTGCTGCGCGGCCTGCAGGCGCCCGGCGTGGCGGGGCGGTTCACGCCGACCGAGGCGCTGGCGCGGCTGCTGGCGGGCACGGGGCTCGCGGCGGCCGAGGAGGCGCCGGGCGTCTTCGTGCTGCGGCCCGCAGGCGCAATGGCCACCGCGCCCGCGTCGGCCCTGCCCGGGCCGGACGCCGCCGTGCTGCCCGTGGTGCGCGTGACCGCCCTGCGCGAGGCCGGGGGCACCGACGCCGCCCTCTGGAGCGGCAACGGGCGCGGGGCCGGCGCCGCCACGCGCACGTCCACGCCCGCGCTCGCGGTGCCGCAAGCCCTGTCCACCCTGCCACGCCCGACCTTGGACGCCCTGGGCGCCACGCGCCTGGACGACGCGCTCGACTACGTGCCCGGCGTGTCGCGCCAGAACGACTTCGGCGGCACCTGGGACAACATCGCCCTGCGCGGCTTCGCGGGCCACGAAGACACCGGCATGAGCCTGCTGCGCAACGGCATGGCCGGCAACCGGGGCTACAACGCGCCGCGCGACACGGCCAACGTGGAGCGCTTCGAGTTCCTGCGCGGGCCCGTGGCGGCGCTGTACGGCGTGTCCGAGCCCGGCGGCACGCTCAATGTGGTGACGCAGCCCGCGCCGTGGGAGCCGCTGCGCACGCTCGAGGCAAGCCTGGGCCGCTGGAACGCACGGCGCGCCGTGCTCACGCTGGGCGGCCCGCTGGATGCTTCGGCAGGCACCGCGCCGGAGTCGGGTGAACCCGCGCGCATCGCCTACCGCCTCACCGCCGTGGCCGAGGACAAGGGCAGTTTTCGCGAGCACGTGCGCACGCGCCGCGAAATGCTGGCGCCGGCACTCACCTGGCGCCTCGCCGAGGCCACCACGCTGCGCTACGACGGCGAATGGCTGCGCCAGCGCGCGCCGCTGGACCGGGGCGTGGTGGCGCTCGGCGCGCAGGTGAGCACCGTGCCGGTCACGCGCTTCTACGGCGATCCCGGCGACGGCGACCTGGCCATGGTCAACCAGACGCACCAGTGGCTGCTGGACCACGCCCTGGCCCCCGGCTGGCGCTTGCATGCGGGCCTGATGGCGCGGCGCGGCACCATGGTGGGCTTCACCACCTACGGCCACGGCTACGGCGAAGCGCTGGCCGACCTGGAGGCACGCGGCTGGCTGTGGCGCCAGCGGCGCTGGCGCGACTTCGCCTCCAGCGACCGCTCGGGCCAGCTCGATCTGCAGGGGCAGTGGGAGGCGGGCGGCCTGCGGCACACGCTGCTGGCGGGGATGGAGGTGTTTCGCTTCCGGCTCTCGCAGGTCATGCAGCAGTCGCCGGCCGGCACCTGGCAGGCCGATGGCATCGACGTGCGCCAGCCCGTGTACGGCGACGAGCGGCCGGCGACGCAGGATTTCCTGTCCACCGACGAGCACCAGCGCGGCCTGGGCCTGTACCTGCAGGACCAGATCGAACTGGCGCCGCGGTGGCAGGCGCTGCTGGGCCTGCGCCACGACCGCTTCCGGCAGGCCGTGGACGACCGGCTGGCCGGCGGCACGCGGCGCCAGTCGCAGGGCGCCCTGTCGCCGCGCGCGGGATTGACCTGGCTGCCCGTGCCGGGCTGGGCGGTGTATGCCAGCGTCGGCGCCTCGTTCCGCCCGAACGTGGGCGTGGACGTGCAGGGCGGCGCCTTCGCGCCCGAAAAAGGGCTGGCGAGCGAGATGGGCGTGAAGTGGCAGCCCGCCGAGGACCGGCTGTCGGCGTCGCTGGCGCTCTACGACATCACCAAGCGCAACGTGCTCGTCACCGATCCGCAGCATCCGGACCACAGCGTGGCCGCCGCGCGCGTGCGCAGCCGGGGCGTGGAATTGGAGCTGGCGGGTAGCCCCGTGGCCGGCTGGACCGTGGTGGCCGGCGGCGCGTGGCTGCAACAGGCCCTGCCGCAGTTCCCGCGCGCCAGCGGCAGCGTGCTGCTGGTGCGCGAATGGGCGCTGGGGGGCGGCGGCGGCGCGGGAGCGCACACCCTCGGCCTCGGGGGCGGGCTCACCCACGTGGGCGAGCGCACGGGCGACGCCGGCTCGCCACGGCTACCCGCCTACACCACCGCGCGGCTGCTGGCGCATTGGCAGGCAGGGCCAGCGCTGCGCCTGTCGCTGCAGGTGGACAACGTGTTCGACAAGCGCTACTACGCCAGCGCCTACAACAGCGTGTGGGTGGTGCCGGGCGCACCGCGCCACATCACGTTCACGGCACGGCACGCGTTCTGACCGGGGTGTAGGCGCAGGCGGGGGTGGGAGTGGGAGTCGGGGCCCCGGGACGGGCACGAAAAAAATCGCGCGGACCGTGTCCCTTTTTCCGCCGCCGCGTGTCTTGTCTGGCATACCACCAACGAGAGAGCACCATGCACCGCCCTTCGGCCACCGGCCAACGCCTCCATTTTTCCGCCACCGCCCGTGCGCCCGGCGCGCCGCGCCGCTCGCTGCTGGCCGCCGCCAGCATCGCGGCCCTGGTGCAGGGCGCCGCCCTGCCCGCCTTCGCCCAGGTACCGGCCGCCGAGCCGCAGCTGCCCGCCACCGAGGTGGTCGGCCGCCAGCAGTCCGGCCAATACCACGCCCAGGAATCGGAGGGCGCGACCAAGACCGACACGCCGCTGCGCGAGGTGCCCCAGGCCGTGCGCGTGGTCACGCGCCAGCTGGTCGATGACCTGGGCGCCCAGCGGCTGGACGACGTGCTGGACTACGTGGCCGGCGTTTCTCGGCAGAACAACTTCGGCGGCATCTGGGACAACGTGGCCATGCGCGGCTTCGTGGGCCACGAGGACATGGGCATGAGCCTGCTGCGCAACGGCATGCCGGCCAACCGCGGCTTCAACGCGCCGCGCGACACCGCCAACGTGGAGCGCTTCGAGTTCCTCAAGGGCACCATGGGCGCGCTGTACGGCAACAGCGAACCCGGCGGCACGGTGAACGTGGTGACCAAGCAGCCCCTGTTCAAGGCGGCGCACTCGATCGAGGCCTACTACGGCACGCACGATGCCAGGCGCATGGCGCTGGACAGCACCGGCCCGCTGAACGGCAGCGCCACCGAGCCCGCCACGCTGGCCTACCGCCTCAACGTGTCGGTGGAGGACAAGGACAGCTTCCGCGACTTCGTGCACAGCCGCCGCGAGCTGATCGCCCCCGCCATCACCTGGAAGCTCGGCCTCGACACCGTGCTGCGCTACGACGGCGAGTGGCTGCGCCAGCGCGCGCCGCTCGACCGGGGCGTGGTCTCGGTCAACGGCCAATTGGGCGCGGTGCCCACCTCGCGCTTTTACGGCGAACCCGGCGACGGCGACATCACCGTGGACAACCAGACGCACCAGTTCTTCCTGGAGCAGGCGCTGTCGGCCGATTGGAGCCTGCGCGCCGGCCTTCAATACAAGCGCAACTCGCTGGCCGGCCTGGCCAGCGAGTCCCACCAATACGGCCCGGCGCCCTGCCAGACCTCGGTCGAGGCCAGCGGCTGGCTGTGCCGCCGGCTCATCCGCCGCGACTTCCGGTCCGACGACACCACGGTGCAGCTCGACCTGAACGGGCGCCTCACGACCGGTGCCTTCCAGCACGAGCTGCTGGTCGGCGCCGAGGTGTCGCGCTTCGACATGGACCAGACCATGCTCACCCAGGCCGGCGGCGGCCGCTTCGGCTACGGCATCAGTGTGGCCAACCCGGTGTACGGCGCCGCCGCGCGGCCCGCGCTCACGGCCCGCGCCATCGACCGCACGGTGGACGACCGCACCACCGCCTTCTACGTGCAGGACCAGATCAGCCTCACGCCCCAGTGGAAGCTCCTGGCCGGCGTGCGCCACGACCGCTACCGCGGCGAGATCGACGAGCGCAGCACGGGCCGCGTCACCACCCAGGACCCGAGCGCCACCTCGCCGCGCCTGGGCCTGACCTGGCTGGCCACGCCCGAGGTGTCGGTGTACGCCAGCGCCGGCCGATCGTTCCGCGCGCAGGCCCAGACCACCGCGTCCGGCCAGCAGATCCAGCCCGAGATCGGCACCGCGCGCGAGCTGGGCATGAAGTGGCAGAGCGCCGATGCGCGCCTGGGCGGCAGCGTGGCGCTGTTCGACATCAGCAAGCGCAACACGGCCACCTGGGACGACGACGGCGTGTACCTGGTGCCGGTGCCCGGCAAGGTCCGCAACCGGGGCCTGGAGGCCGAACTGGCCGGCTGGGTCGCACCCGGCTGGCGCGTGGCGCTGAGCTACACCTACCTGGACGCCGACCCGCTCATCACCCAGTTCGCCCGCCAGAGCGCCAGCGCCTTCGTCACGCACGAGATGGCGCTGGCCGGCGGCGGCCTGCTGGGCGTGGGCGGCGGCTTCACCCACGTGGGCGAGCGCCGTGGCGACACGGGCGAACCGCGCCTGCCTGCCTACACCGTGGCCAAGCTGACCACCTACTGGAACCTGGACAAGCGGCTGCGCGTGTCGCTGGACGTGGACAACCTGTTCGACAAGACCTACTACCACAGTGCCTACAACCGCGTCTGGGTCATGCCGGGCAGCCCCCGGCAGGTGACGGTGGGCGTCCAGTACAAGTTCTGATTGCACGGGGCGCGGCGCCCGCGCGGCCAGGAGCGGCCAGGAGCGGCCAGGGGCGGCCAAGGGCGACCGGGAGAAACCCTGGCCTTCCCCGGGCCTTTGCGCGACGGGGAACAGGGCGCGCGGGGGGCGCCTGGGGAAGGGGCCGATTTCAGGACTTTTCAGGAATTCTCAGACCCGATTAAGGCCAGAAAGAGGGCCGGTCGCCAGAATGCGTTGGCGGGATACGGGCCAGGAATGCTTTTGGATTCAAGCCCTCGTTTCCTGCCAACGAGGGAGGAATCGCCAGGAACGGAGGCTCGCACGTTCGTGGAATCGACCAAACAGCGACCAAACCCAAGAGGATGCGCGACATGTCTAACAATCTGGCAGGCGGCTGGACCAGCTTCAACTTCGATTTGACCGCGGAAGCCAAAAAAGTCTTCGCGGAAGCCGTGACCCTGGTGGGCACGAAGTACACGCCATTCGCCTTCGCGACCCAGGTCGTGGCGGGCACCAATTACTCGTTCCTGTCGCAAGCGCAGAACGTCGTGCCCAATGCGCCCGTTCGCGTGGTGAAGCTCCACATCTACCAACCCCTGCCGGGCCAGGGCCAGCCACACATCACGCAGATCATCGAGATCACCCCCTGAACACGGAGAGGGAGAGAGGGAGAAAAGAAAGGCAGGTCACGCGGCCCACGGCTGCAAGGCCCTGTACTTTCCAACAAGGCGACGATGCCGAAGCCCCTGCCGATCCGGCAGGGGCTTTTTTTATGCCCGCCCTGCCGCCGCCCTGCGATGGGGCCGGCGGCAAGCCTCAGCGCGGCAAGTCGGAGTACCCCATCAGGAACTCGTCCACCGAGCGCGCGGCCTGGCGGCCTTCGCGGATGGCCCACACCACCAGGGACTGGCCCCGGCGCATGTCGCCCGCGGCGAACACCTTGGGCACGTTGGTGGCGTAGCCGCCGTCGAAGTCGGTGGTGGCCTTGGCGTTGCCGCGGGCGTCCTTGTCCACGCCGAAGGCGTCCAGCACCTGAGCGACGGGGCTCACGAAGCCCATGGCCAGCAGCACGAGGTCGGCCTTGAGGACCTGCTCGCTGCCGGCCACCTCGACCATCTTGCCTTCCTTCCATTCGACGCGGACGGTCTTGAGGCCGGTGACCTTGCCCTTCTCGCCCAGCAGTTCCTTGGTGGAGATGGCGAACTCGCGCTCGCAGCCCTCCTCGTGGCTGGAGCTGGTGCGCAGCTTGATCGGCCAGTAGGGCCAGGTCATGGAGCGGTTCTCGATCTCGGGCGGCTGGGGCATCAGCTCGAACTGCGTGACGCTCACGGCGCCGTGGCGGTTGCTGGTGCCCACGCAGTCGCTGCCGGTGTCGCCGCCGCCGATCACGATGACGTGCTTGCCGTCGGCGCGCAGCTGACCCTTGAGCTTGTCGCCCGCGTTGACCTTGTTCTGCTGGGGCAGGAACTCCATCGCGAAGTGCACGCCGTCCAGGTCGCGGCCCGGCACGGGCAGGTCGCGCGACTGCTCGGCGCCGCCGGTCAGCAGCACGGCGTCGAAGTCCTTTTGCAGTTGCTCGGGCGTGATGGTTTCCTTGGCCCAGTTGGTGACCTTGGAGCCCTTGCCCAGGCCGTCCTTGGCGGCGCCGATGAACACGCCGGTGCGAATGGTGACGCCCTCGGCGGCCATCTGCTCGGCACGGCGGTCGATGTGCGACTTCTCCATCTTGAAGTCGGGAATGCCGTAGCGCAGCAGGCCGCCGATGCGGTCGTTCTTCTCGAACAGGGTCACGTCGTGCCCTGCGCGCGCCAGTTGCTGGGTCGCCGCCATGCCGGCCGGGCCGGAGCCGACCACGGCGACCTTTTTGCCGGTCTTGTGCTTCGGGGGCAGGGGCTTGACCCAGCCCTCGGCCCAGGCGCGGTCGATGATGGCGTGCTCGATGGACTTGATGCCCACCGGGTCGTCGTTCACGTTGAGCACGCAGGCGGCTTCGCAGGGCGCGGGGCAGATGCGGCCGGTGAACTCGGGGAAGTTGTTGGTGCTGTGCAGCACCGCGATGGCGCTCTTCCAGTCCTGCTGGTACACTAGGTCGTTGAAGTCCGGAATGATGTTGTTGACCGGGCAGCCGTTGTTGCAGAACGGCGTGCCGCAGTCCATGCAGCGCGCGCCCTGGATCTTGGCCTGCGCGTCATCCAGGCCGATGACGAATTCCTTGTAGTGCTTCAGGCGCTCGCCGACAGGCTTGTAGCCCTCTTCGATGCGCTCGAATTCCATGAAGCCGGTGGTCTTTCCCATGATGTCTGTCCTTGAATCGTTGAATGCGGTGCGGGTGGATCGGGCGGGCCTTACTTGGCGGGCACCGTTTCCTTCGCAGGATGGGCGACCGCGGGGGTCGCGGGCTCCTCCAGCACCTTGCGTTCATGGATTTCGGACAGCGCGCGCTTGTATTCGGTCGGGAACACCTTCACGAACTTGGCGCGCGAAGCCGCCCAGTTGTCCAGCAGTTCGCGCGCACGCTTGCTGCCGGTCCAGCGGTTGTGGTCTTCCAGCATCTTCTTGAGCTGGGCTTCGTCGGTCTGATCGCGGTGCCAGATGCCGCGCGAGATGCTGGCGGTCTGCTCGTCGCCGGGCAGGATGCGCTCCAGCGTCACCATGGACAGGTTGCAGCGGGTGTCGAACAGGCCGTCCTCGTCGTACACGTAGGCCACCCCGCCGCTCATGCCGGCCGCGAAGTTGCGGCCCGTCTTGCCGAGCACCACCACGGTGCCGCCCGTCATGTATTCGCAGCCATGGTCTCCGGTGCCCTCCACCACGGTGGACGCACCGGACAGGCGCACCGCGAAGCGTTCGCCCGCCACGCCGCCGAAGAACGACTCGCCGCTGGTGGCGCCGTACATCACCGTGTTGCCCACGATGGTGTTGCGCGTGGTGTCGCCGCGGAAGTCGATCGACGGACGCACGATGACGCGGCCGCCCGACAGGCCCTTGCCGGTGTAGTCGTTGGCATCGCCGATCAGGTACAGCGTGATGCCGCGCGTGAGGAACGCGCCGAACGACTGCCCGCCCGTGCCTTCCAGCTGGATGCGGATGGTGTCGTCCGGCAGTCCTTCAGGGTGGGCGCGCGTGACGGCGCCCGAGAGCATGGCACCCACCGAGCGGTTCACGTTGCGCGCCACTTCGATGAACTGCACGCGCTCGCCCTTTTCGATGGCGGGCTGGCTGCGCTCGATGAGCTTGCGGTCCAGGGTCTTCTCGATGTTGTGGTCCTGCACGTCGACATGAAAGCGCGGCACGTCGGCCGGCACGTTCGGCTGGGCGAACAGGCGGCCGAAATCGAGGCCGCGCGCCTTCCAGTGGGCGATGCCGGCACGCATGTCGAGCAGGTCGGTGCGGCCGATGAGGTCGTCGAACTTGCGGATGCCCAACTGGGCCATGATCTGGCGCACTTCTTCTGCGATGAAGAAGAAGTAGTTCACCACGTGCTCGGGCTTGCCCGAGAACTTCTTGCGCAGCTCGGGGTCCTGCGTGGCCACGCCCACGGGGCAGGTGTTCAGGTGGCACTTGCGCATCATGATGCAGCCCTCGACCACCAGCGGCGCGGTGGCGAAGCCGAACTCGTCGGCCCCCAGCAGCGCGCCGATGGCGACGTCGCGGCCAGTCTTCATCTGGCCGTCGGCCTGCACGCGAACACGGCCGCGCAGGCGGTTGAGCACCAGGGTCTGCTGGGTTTCGGCCAGGCCGATCTCCCACGGGCCGCCCGCGTGCTTGATGGACGACCAGGGCGATGCGCCCGTGCCGCCGTCGTGGCCGGCGATCACCAGGTGGTCGCTCTTGCACTTGGTCACGCCCGCGGCGATGGTGCCCACGCCCACTTCGGACACCAGCTTGGTGCTGATGCTGGCGTGCGGCGCCACGTTCTTCAGGTCGTGGATGAGCTGGGCCAGGTCTTCGATCGAATAGATGTCGTGGTGCGGCGGGGGCGAGATCAGGCCCACGCCGGGCACGCTGTGGCGCAGCTTGCCGATGTAGTTGGTGACCTTGCCGCCGGGCAGCTGGCCGCCCTCTCCGGGCTTGGCGCCCTGGGCCATCTTGATCTGGATCTGGTCGGCCGACGACAGGTATTCGGCCGTGACGCCGAAGCGGCCCGACGCCACCTGCTTGATGCGGCTACGCAGCGAGTCGCCGTCCTGCAGCGTCAGGTCGACCTCGACGTTCTCGGCGCCGATCACGCTCTTGAGCGTGTCGCCCTGCTTGATCGGAATGCCCTTCAGTTCCTGGCGGTAGCGCGCGGCATCCTCGCCGCCCTCGCCCGTGTTGCTTTTGCCGCCGATGCGGTTCATGGCCACGGCCAGCGTGGCGTGCGCCTCGGTGGAGATCGATCCCAGCGACATGGCGCCAGTGGCGAAGCGCTTGACGATCTCCTTGGCCGATTCGACCTCGTCCACGGCAATGGCCTTGGTCGGGTCGAACTTGAATTCGAACAGGCCGCGCAGGGTCATGTGGCGGCGGCTCTGGTCGTTGATGAGCTGGGCGTATTCCTTGTACGTGTTCCAGTTGTTGGCCCGCGTGGAATGCTGCAGCTTGGCAATCGCATCCGGGCTCCACATGTGCTCCTCGCCGCGTGCGCGCCAGGCGTATTCGCCGCCCGCATCCAGCATGGTTTCCAGCACCGGGTCATCGCCGAACGCGGCCTTGTGCATGCGGATGGCTTCCTCGGCGATCTCGAACACGCCGATGCCTTCCACGCGGCTGGCGGTGCCGGTGAAGTACTTCACGATGGTGTCGGTGTTCAGGCCGATGGCCTCGAACAGTTGCGCACCGCAGTAGCTCATGTAGGTGGACACGCCCATCTTGGACATGATCTTCGACAGGCCCTTGCCGATGGCCTTCACGTAGTTGTAGATGGCTTTCTCGGGCGACAGATCGCCCGGCATGCCGGCGTGCATCTCGGCCAGGGTTTCCATGGCGAGGTAGGGGTGCACGGCCTCGGCGCCGTAGCCGGCCAGCACGGCGAAGTGGTGCACCTCGCGCGCCGTGCCGGTCTCCACCACCAGGCCGGCCGTGGTGCGCAGCCCTTCGCGCACCAGGTGCTGGTGGATGGCCGACAGCGCCAGCAGCGCGGGGATGGCCACCTGCGTGGCGTTCACGGCGCGGTCGCTGATGATGAGGATGTTGGCGCCGCCCTTGATGGCATCGACCGCCTGCGCGCACAGCGAAGCCAGCTTGGCCTCCACGCCCTCGCGGCCCCAGTCCAGCGGGTAGGTGATGTCGATGGTCGCGCTCTTGAACTTGCCCTGCGTGTGCTTTTCGATGGCATGCAGCTTGGCCATGCCGGCGAAGTCCAGGATGGGCTGGCTCACTTCGAGCCGCATCGGCGGGTTGACCTGGTTGATGTCCAGCAGGTTGGGCTTGGGGCCGATGAAGCTGTTGAGCGACATCACGATGGCCTCGCGGATCGGGTCGATCGGCGGGTTCGTCACCTGGGCGAAGAGCTGCTTGAAGTAGTTGTACAGCGGCTTGTTCTTGCCCGACAGCACGGCCAGCGGGCTGTCGTTGCCCATGGAGCCGATGCCCTCTTCGCCGTTCTTGGCCATGGGCGCCATCAGGAACTTGATGTCTTCCTGCGTGTAACCGAAGGCCTGCTGGCGGTCGAGCAGCGGCAGCTCGGCCGGCAGCGGACCAGCCGGCGCCTCGCCGCCCACGCTGTCGAGCTTGATGCGCAGGTTCTCGATCCACTGCTTGTAGGGCTTGGTGTTGACGACGTTGGCCTTGAGTTCCTCGTCGTCGATCATGCGGCCCTGCTCCAGATCGATCAGGAACATCTTGCCCGGCTGCAGGCGCCACTTGCGCACGATCTTGTTCTCGGGGATCGGCAGCACGCCGGACTCGGAGGCCATCACGACCAGGTCGTCGTCGGTGATGCAGTAGCGCGAGGGGCGCAGGCCGTTGCGGTCCAGCGTGGCGCCGATCTGGCGGCCGTCGGTGAACACGATGGAGGCGGGGCCATCCCACGGCTCCATCATCGCGGCGTGGTATTCGTAGAACGCGCGGCGGCGCTCGTCCATGGTGGTGTGCTGCTCCCACGGCTCGGGGATCATCATCATCACGGCCTGGCTGATGGGGTAGCCGGCCATGGTCAGCAGTTCGAGGCAGTTGTCGAACGTGGCGGTGTCGGACTGGTCGGCGAAGCTGATGGGGTAGAGCTTCTTGAGGTCGGCCGCGAGCACGGGCGAGGCCATCACGCCCTCGCGCGCCTTCATCCAGTTGTAGTTGCCCTTGACGGTGTTGATCTCGCCGTTGTGCGCCACGTAGCGGTACGGGTGGGCCAGCGGCCATTCGGGGAAGGTGTTGGTGGAAAAACGCTGGTGCACCAGGCCCACGGCCGAGACGCAGCGCTCGTCCTGCAGGTCCAGGTAATAAGTGCCCACCTGGTCGGCCAGCAGCAGGCCCTTGTAGACCACCGTGCGGCTGGACATGCTGGGCACGTAATACTCTTTGCTGTGCTTGAGCTTGAGGTTCTGGATGGCGGCGCTGGCCGTCTTGCGGATCACGTACAGCTTGCGCTCCAGCGCGTCCTGCACGATCACGTCGTTGCCGCGGCCGATGAAGACCTGGCGAAGGATGGGCTCCTTCTTGCGCACGGTGGGCGACATCGGCATGTCGCGGTTGACCGGCACGTCGCGCCAGCCCAGCAGCACCTGGCCCTCGGCCTTGATGGCGCGCTCCATCTCCTGCTCGCAGGCCAGGCGCGAAGCGTGCTCCTTGGGCAGGAAGATCATGCCGACGCCGTATTCGCCGGAGGGCGGCAGCACCACGCCGGTGGAGCCGTCGGGGGCCGTGCCGGCCCGGGCCATCTCTTCGCGGTAGAGCGTGTCGGGGATCTGGATCAGGATGCCCGCGCCGTCGCCCATGAGCTTGTCGGCGCCCACGGCGCCGCGGTGGTCGATGTTTTCGAGGATCTTGAGCGCCTGCGTCACGATGTCGTGGCGCTTCACCCCCTTGATGTGGGCCACGAAGCCCAGGCCGCACGCGTCGTGCTCTTGGATGGATGAATAGAGACCGTGCTCTTGCAGGTATTGGATCTCGGCAGCCGTCGTCATGGCGCTCTCCTCGGAAATGGGTCGCAGGGAGCGCAAGATTAGTGCATCGCAGCAAGGTCGGGCAAGCACTTTAAATGGGGTCAGATTCACAATATCAATGAGAATAGATCGCATTTATTTTTATTGGGGACACATCAAATTCAGGAGCAGTGAAGCTTGCTGCCATGTGGCCTGAAGGAATTATTCGGGAACGGGCTTCGGCACGGCAGGCGGGCGGCCGGCCTTGCCCTTGATCACCCGCCGCTCCGTCTGCTGTTGCAACGCCTGCACGAACGCGGCGTCTCCCAAAGCCCAGCCGGTGAGTGCGGAATCGGTCAGCGCCTGCTGATGCAGCCGGCCGACGCCCGCCTGCACCAGCGCGGCGTAGGCCGCCTCGCGGGCGAAGGGCGTGTTGCCCAGCGCCCAGAACAACGCATGCGGCGTGATGAGCCGGTCGTTGCGCAGGCCCAGGCAATGGGCGTGGCTGGACCAGGGGTAGTCCACCGCCTGCGCGGTGGCGCCGGAGCGCACCGGGTTCAAATCCATGTAGGCCATGCACGCGAGCAGGTAGCGCTCGGGCTGCAGCACGGTGGAGCGGTAGCGCCCCTCCCACAGCGTGCCGGTGCGCGCGTGGCGGTTGTTGAAATAGCGCACGTAGCTGCGCCCCACGGCCTGCATCATCAGCGGCAGCCCGTCGGCCGTCTGGGGAGTGGCCAGCAGGTGGAAGTGGTTGCCCATGAGCACGTAGGCATGGACGGCTACGCCGCAGCGGCGAGCCTGCTCGGTCAGCAGGGCCAGCATGGTTTCGTGGTCCTGCCGGTCGGCGAAGATGGCCTGGCGGTTGTTGCCACGCTGGATCACGTGGTGCGGGTAGCCGGCAAGGGTCAGGCGGGGCAGTCGGGCCATGGGGTCGCGCGAAGTGGAGCCAAGCGCCATGGTAGGGGGAATCCGTCCCCGATTCCGCATGTGCCGCCCGGTCGGCGCGATTGCTACTATTTTTATAGCAATGAAGGCAAGCAAAACCCCGGCATGCGGCCAAAAACCCTCAAACCGTTGCCGGAACCGCCCCGGGCGCCGTGTCCGCCTCTGGTGGCAGGCCGAACCGCGCCGCCAAAGTCTGCTCCAGCCCGAACTCCGCCAAAATCGCCCGCAGCCGCTCGGCCGCGCTGCGCTTTTTCTGGCCGGTGTAGCGGGCCACGATCAGCTCGTTCTTCATGCTGTGCTCCCAGCCCACCAGCTCGGTCACCGTCACCTGGTAGCCGCTGGCTTCCAGGTGCAGGCAGCGCAGCACATTGGTGATCTGGCTGCCCATTTCGCGCGTGTGCAGCGGGTGGCGCCACAGTTCGGCCAGTGGCGTGCGCGACAGCTGCAGCGCCTTGCCCTGGCGCAGACACGCGGCCACCTCGGCCTGGCAGCAGGGCACCAGCACCATCGCGCGCGCCTGCTTGGCCAGCCCGAAGGCGATGGCGTCGTCGGTGGCCGTGTCGCAGGCGTGCAGGGCCGTCACCACGTCGATGCGCTGCGGTAGCGCCGCGGCATCGGTGGATTCGGCCACCGACAGGTTCAGAAACGACATGCGCTCGAATGCCAGCCGCTGGGCCAGGGCGCGCGAGTGCTCCACCAGCTCGGCCCGCGTCTCGATGCCGTAGATGTGCCCTCGCCCCAGGGCTTTGAAGAACAGGTCGTAAAGGATGAAGCCGAGATACGACTTGCCCGCCCCGTGGTCCGCCAGCGTGGCCGCGTGGCCTTCCTGCGACAGCTCCTGCAGCAGCGGTTCGATGAACTGGAACAGGTGGTACACCTGCTTGAGCTTGCGCCGCGAATCCTGGTTGAGCCGCCCTTCCCGCGTGAGTATGTGCAGCGCCTTGAGCAGTTCGATGGACTGGCCCGGCCGCAGCTCCTGCAGCACCTGGTCTTCAGGCGAGGGCTTCGGCGCGGCCCGCCCCGCCGATGACGAAGAAGCGCCACCCTGCCCGGCCGCAGCTTTGGCGCGCTTCATGCGCCCTCCCCTGTGCCGGCAGCGCCTGCCGGCGTGGCACGCCCGGCCACCGGGCAGCGCGGGCCGACGTCCAGTGCCTTCCAGCCTTCGGCGCCCAGTTCTTCCAGCACTTCGATGTTGCGCTCGAAGATCGCCTCGGCCTCGGGGAAGGCCTCCACCGCACGGTCGATGCTGTCCTCGCGCAGCAGGTGCAGCGTTGGATAGGGCGCGCGGTTGGTGCTGTTGGTGACGTCGTCCACGTCGGTGCCGTCGAACTGGAACTGCGGGTGGAACGAGGCCACCTGCAGGATGCCGCCCAGGTCCATGGCCTCGACC
Source organism: Acidovorax sp. GBBC 1281 (assembly GCF_028473645.1). Taxonomy (NCBI): domain Bacteria; kingdom Pseudomonadati; phylum Pseudomonadota; class Betaproteobacteria; order Burkholderiales; family Comamonadaceae; genus Acidovorax; species Acidovorax sp. GBBC 1281. The sequence goes on along the minus strand of NZ_CP097269.1, from coordinate 1,085,775 downwards.
AGATCGTCGGCCAGCGCGAGGAAGTCGTTGAAGTCCAGGAAATCCTCCATGCAGCCCGGCGCCATGAGCAAGGTGGTGTCGCGGCGCTCGGCGGAGATTTCGGCCAGCGCTTCCAGCTCGCGCTGCAGGTCTTCCAGCAGGCCGCGGCCATCGGTCGCCTCGCTCACCACGTAGTGGATCTGCGCCTTCACATGCACCGCCTTGGCGAAGGGGCACAGGTTCAGGCCGATCACCGCGCGCTCCAGCCAGCGCACCATGTCCTCTTTCACGGTGTCGTGCGGAAAGGCGTGCGGGGCGGCGGCGGGCAATTCGGTCATGGGGGCTTTCTTCGGGGGCGCCCATTTTATCGGCCGGGCGCGGGTGGGCGTTGCGGTGGGGCCGTGCCACCAGACCGCGGCAGCGGGCAGCCCGCGCCGCCGGACCGATCAGGACAACAGCCGCTGCCCGGTGAGCCGCTCGTGCTCACGCACCGCGAAGCGGTCCGTCATGCCGGCGATGAAGTCCGCCACCGTGCGCATCCGCTGCACCTCGTCGCCGGCCGCGGCAAGCGCCGCGAAGCGCGGCTTCATCGCCTCGGGCGAGTCCGTGTAGGCCGCGAACAGATCGCGCACCACCTGCTGGGCCCGTCCGGTGGTTTCCATCACCTGAGGGTGGCGGTACAGGTTCTGGAACAAAAAGCGCTTCAGCCCCTGCGACTGCGCGCGCATCTCGGCGCTGAACGCCACCAAAGGCGGTGCTCGGCGCACATCGTCCACCCGCGCCGGCGCGGACTGGGCGATGGCCGCGTTGGTCGCATCGATCACGTCATACACCTGCGCGCTGAGCATGCGCCGGATCGCTTCGTTCAGAAGCCGTCGCTGGCCCGCCGGCGCCGCCAGGTGCGGGTGGTCGCGCTCGGCCTCGGCGCGGTAGCGCTCGAACAGCGGCACCTCGCTCAGTTGCGCCAGCGTGATGAGGCCGGAGCGCACGCCGTCGTCGATGTCGTGGGCGTTGTAGGCGATCTCGTCGGCCAGGTTGCACAGTTGCGCCTCCAGGCTGGGCTGCCCGCGCTGCAGGAAGCGCTGGCCGATGCCGCCGGGCTCCAGCGCCTCCATGCGCTCGGCGTTGGCGCGCGAGCAGTGCTTGAGGATGCCCTCCCGCGTTTCGAACGTGAGGTTCAGGCCGTTGTAATCGGGATAGCACTCTTCCAGTTCGTCCACCACGCGCAGGCTCTGCAGGTTGTGCTCGAAGCCGCCGTGCGCGGCCATGCATTCATGCAGGGCATCCTGTCCGGCATGGCCGAACGGGGTATGGCCCAGGTCGTGTGCCAGCGAGATGGCCTCTACCAGGTCCTCGTTGATGCGCAGCGAGCGGGCGATCGAACGGCCCAGTTGCGCCACTTCGAGCGAGTGCGTCAAGCGCGTGCGGAACAGGTCGCCCTCGTGGTTCAGGAACACCTGCGTCTTGTAGACCAGCCGGCGAAAGGCGGTGGAATGCACGATGCGGTCGCGGTCGCGCTGGTACTCCGAGCGCGTGGGCGCCGCCGACTGAGGATGGCGGCGCCCCCGGGTATCGGCCGGGTCGCAGGCGTACGGCGCCAATCCAGGGGGCTGCATCAAAAGGGCTTTCACCGCTCGCTTGGCTTCAATTTCATGCTATTCAAACAATAGCCATCAGGCACAGCAGGCGTCAATGACCTCGCGCACCAGCGCATCCGGCGCGGCACGCACCGCCGCACGCCCGGGGCCGTCGATCACCACGAAGCGGATCTCGCCCCCTTCGGATTTCTTGTCCACCCGCATCAGTTCCAGATAGCGGCCCGCGTTGTCCGCCGCATCGATCACCGGACCGCGCACGGGCAACCCGGCACGCTCGATCAGCTGGCGCAGTCGCTGCACGAAGGCCGCATCCACCAGCCCCAGCCGGCACGACAGCTCGGCCGCCATCACCATGCCCGCTGCCACGCCTTCGCCATGCAGCCAGACGCCGTAGCCCATGCCCGCCTCGATGGCATGGCCGAACGTATGGCCGAAGTTGAGAATGGCGCGCAGGCCAGCCTCGCGCTCGTCCTGGCCCACCACGAAGGCCTTGATCTCGCAACTGCGCCGCACGGCGTGGGCCAGCGCGGCATGGTCGCCGGCGCGCAGGGCATCCATCGCGGTCTCGAGCCAGTCGAGGAACGCCATGTCGGCGATCGGTCCGTATTTGAGGACTTCCGCCAGCCCCGCGCTCAGCTCGCGGGGCGGCAGGGTGTCGAGCGTGGCCAGATCGCACACCACCAACTGCGGCTGGTAGAAGGCGCCGATCATGTTCTTGCCCAGCGGGTGGTTGATGGCGGTCTTGCCCCCCACCGACGAATCGACCTGCGCCAGCAGCGTGGTGGGCGCCTGCACGAACGGCACCCCGCGCATGTAGCTGGCCGCGGCGAACCCGGTCATGTCGCCCACCACGCCGCCGCCCAGGGCGAACAGCACGGTCTTGCGGTCGCAGCCGTTGCCCAGCAGCGCATCGAAGACGAGGTTCAGCGTCTGCCAGGTCTTGTGTTCTTCGCCATCGGGCAGGACGACCTGCAGCACCCGTGGGTAGCGCGCCGTCAGCGCAGCCTCAAGCCGCTGCGCATAGAGCGGTGCCACGGTCGAATTGGTGACGATCAGGGCCGACGCGGCGGCCGGCAAGGCCTGGTAGGTGGCCGGGTCGTCCAGCAACGATTCGCCGATGAGGATGGGGTAGCTGCGATCGCCCAGGGCGATGTCCACCTGCGCGGGGCGATCGCCCGGCAACGCGTCGGCGGATGGGTGGGCGGCGCGGGAAAGAGAAGCCTGGGGGGCCAGAGGCATGTCGTGATCCATGGTCGAGAGTCTAGCGGGCCGCCGGGCTCCCATGCGGACGGATCTCTGCACGCACAGGTCCGATCCGTACCGTGCTGCCAGGCATGCGGACATTCGAGGAGAGATGGGTGAGCGGCTCGCTGTACCAGCGCTGCCAGGGGCCAGCGGACGGATCGCAGCGTTGCCGAAAAGAAGCACCGCACCGGTGATGACCGGCACGACAGTGAGCAAGCGTGGAAGCAGCGCCGCCGTCAGCCGACGGAGGCCAGTTCCAGTTGCATCGCGATGTGATTCACCAACGCAGCGACGGTCTTGCCCCGCCCCGTGGACACCACGTAGTGGGCCGTGGCCCGGTACAGCGCATCCCGCTGCTGGTGCAGATCCTTCAACCGGCCCAGCGGGTCCGCTCCCTGCAGCAGGGGACGAGAGGTGTCGTGCCGCACATGGCGAACGATGTCTTCGGGCGATGCGTCGAGATAGACCACCTTGCCATGCGCCCTCAGGCGGTCGCGGTTGGGCGCACGCAACACGGCGCCGCCGCCTGTGGCCAGCACATGTGCCGGGCCCGCGCCTCGGCCCACGGTCAGCTCATCGATCACCTGCTCTTCGATGTCGCGAAAGGCGGCTTCCCCTTCACGATCGAAAAAACCACGGATCGAGCAGCCGATGCGCTGCTCGATCACGTGGTCCGAATCGATGAAGGGAATCCCCAGCCGCCGGGCGAGTTGACGCCCGACGGTGGATTTCCCGGAGCCTGGTAGGCCGATGAGGTGGAGACTCAGTTGGGGTTGCTGCAACTGGTTGCTCTTCCGAAGGGGCTCACAACGGAAGCCGGCGGACTCGTTTTGTCCGTCAAGTCAGACACTGCGGCCCCTGCCACGAATGCAAAGAAGGAGCTGGATTCCGTCCCGGACACGATAGCCTTAGCAGCCAGTTCGAAATTCACCCAAAAGGCGTACTGCTGTCCGTAGGTCAACGTGAACTCGGCAGAGCCGGCCGCATCGGTCGTCACCGATGCAGGTGCAATCACTCCAGGCAAACCTGGCGTGAGTTGGCCATTGCCATTGGTATCTTCGCCCGCATCCAGAATACCGTTGCGATTCGCGTCTTCGTTAAGACAAGAAATTACAGTGCCTGCTTGGTTGTAGCCCCAAGCAGAGGCCGCATCGTTAAAGACCAAAGGCGAGCCTTTGAGATAGTTAGGAACCCAATAGGAAAGCGTCAGATTTTGATTCGCCACGGGTGCGCCGTTGGCATCGTTCACTTGAGCAGAGAACGTCTTGCGGTACGTCGTGTTCAGCTTTTCAACCGTGTTGTTGGCTGCGATCGTGATGAAGAGCGCCTGGCTGCTGATCGTGAGCGAAGACGTGGCCGTCACATTGGTGTTCGCGACCGTTGCACGAATCTGCACGCCGTTGGCGGCCGTGGACGTGGCGCCGGAGATGAAGACGTCCGTCGCCAAGCCGTTGGCATCCGTGACGGCGGAGCCCGTCTTGATGCTGCCACCGCTCAGGTCCTGCACTGCCGTGAAGAAAACGGTCTTGCCCTTGACGGCGTTGCCGGCGGCATCACGCACCGTGGCGCGCAACTGGACCTGATTGGCTGAGCTGCCTGCCACGTTCGGGGGCAAAGCGGCGGAAGACGTCTGCAGCACCAGCGAGGCTGGCGTCGAAGCGATGAAATTCAGCGGCAGCGTGGTCACGGCACCGTTGTCCACCACCGCGCTGATCGTCGCCACGCCCACGGATGCGGCCGAAGCCTGCGTAGACGCAATGCCATTGGCATCGGTCGTCGCCTGGCTGGGAGACACCGAGCCGCGGGTGGTGCTGAACGAGATGACCTTGCCCGCCACACCAGCGCCGCCGGATGCGTAGCGCACGGAGACCGTCCGCGCCGTATTGACCTCGACTTCGGTGTTGGCCGTGGGCGCCGAGAACGCGAAATCCACGCTGGTGACGTTGATGGAAATCTGCGTCTGTGCACCGGCGCTCTGGATGGTCACGGTGTCCGTACCGCTGCGCGTTGCCGCGTAAGCGAACGTCACGGCGCCATTGGCGTCCGTCGAAGTGCTGGCCATGGTGATGGCATTGCCCAGGGACGACGTGACGGCCACCGTGCTGGCGGCAATGGCCGCACCGCCGCTGTCCTTCACGCTCACCGCGAAATTGGTCGTGGCGCCGGTCAGGAGCGACGACGAACCCGATGCGGTCAACGTGGTACCCGTCACCGGAATGGTGATGGATTTCGTGATCGATCCCGACTTCACCGTGACGGCGATGTTGCGGTTGGAACGGTCCGTGCCGGCGGTCAGCACCGCCGTCGCCTTGCCGTCTGCAGCCGTGGTGCCCACGATGCTTGCGAGCGTGCCGCTGGATGCCGTGAACGACACCGCCTGTGCGGACAGCGCGTTGTTGGCGGCGTCCTTCACCACGGCGGTCAACGTCAGGCCGGTCTTGTCGGCCGACGCCAGGCCCGTGGCAGACGTCAAGATTTCCACAGAGGCTGCCGTGCTGACCGGAGTCGTTCCTCCGGGCGTGGTGCCAGCGCTCCCCCCGCCGCCACCGCAAGCGACCAGAGTGGCAGCCAGCGATAGGGCAATGATTTTGATGAATGACTTCATTATTTACCTATAGTTAACGAACTGGTCCGCGATCGGAAATGACCTTGGGTGTGATGAATACCAGCATTTCCCGCTTCGTGGATTCTTTGGTCCGGCTCTTGAAGAGGTTGCCCACCACCGGCACATCGCCCAGCACGGGAATTTTATTTTCCTGGTTGGTTTCTTCCATCTCGAAAATACCCCCGATCACCACGGTCCCGCCATTTTCGATCAACACCTGGGTCTTGATATGCTTGGTGTCGATGGCCACGCCCTGCGTCGTGCTCTCGCCACGGCTGTCCTTGTTGACATCCAAATCAAGAATGATGTTGCCCTCCGGGGTGATCTGCGGCGTCACTTCCAGCTTCAGCACCGCCTTCTTGAAGGCGATGGTGGTGGCGCCGTTGGGAGCCGTGACGGAGTAAGGGTACTCCGTGCCCTGCTCGATCAAGGCCTTCGTCTGGTCTGCCGTGATCAAACGCGGGCTGGACACGATCTTGCCTTGGCCGTCGGCCTCCATCGCCGACAGCTCAAGGGTCAGGAAACGGTTGGCCGCCGAATTGAAGATGGACAGGGCAAACGAGCCCACCGCACTCGTCGTGGACAGCTGGGCCGGCAGATTGACGAACGTGCCTCCAGGATCGGTGGCCGAGGAACTGGCGCCGCTCGTGGACACGGCGTTGCTGTAGCTCGTGCCGAAGGCGACACGGTTGTTGCCACCGATGCCGTAGCCACCGTCGCCGCCGCGGCTGGCCCTCAGGTCAGATGCACCCAGCTTGACGCCGAGCGATCGGCCGAAGGTGTCGCGCGCTTCCACAATTCGCGCTTCGATCATGACCTGGCGCACCGCCACATCAAGCGTCGACAGCAGTTGCCGCACCTCTTCCAGCTTGCTCGGCGTGTCCGTCACGAAAAGCTGATTGGTCCGAGGCTCGGAGATCGCACTGCCCCGCTCGGAAAGAAAGCGCGTGGACGTGCCGCTGGTACCGCCGCTGTTCGTGCTGGTCGCCAGTTGGGTCACCATGTCGGCCGCCTTGGCATAGTTCAGCTGGAAGGCTTGTGTGCGCAGCGGCTCGAGCTTCTGGATCGCGAGCGCCGCCTCGTAGTCCTTCTTGGTGCGGGCGTCGATTTCGTCCTTGGGCGCGATCCAGAGCACCGTGCCGGACTTGCGCATGCCGAGACCTTTGGCGTCCATGATGATCTGCAGGGCCTGATCCCATGGCACGTCCTTCAGACGCAGCGTGAGCGCGCCGGTGACGGTGTCGGAGGTGACGATATTGAAGTTCGTGAAGTCCGCAATCACCTGCAGCAATGAACGCACTTCGATGTTCTGGAAATTGAGCGACAGCTTTTCGCCGCTGAACCCGGGGCCCTGCGTCAGCTTGCTCAGGTCCACCTTCTTCTGGCGGATTTCCACCACGAACTGGTTGTCGCTCTGGTATGCGCTGTGCTCCCACTCGCCGATGGGATCGATGGTCATCCGAACGCGCTCACCTTGCTGCGATGTCGTGACGATCTGCACCGGGGTGCCGAAGTCCGTCACATCCAGGCGGCGGCGCAAACCTTCCGGCAGCGACGATTTCAGGAATTCGACCACCAGGCCCTTGCCTTGCTGACGCAGATCCACGCCGACCTGGTTGTTGGCCAGGCCCACGATCACGCGGCCCGCCCCGTCGCTGCCGCGGCGGAAGTCGAGGTCACGCAGCGGCAGGACATCGCTGTTGCGGTCTTCCGCGAAAACCGCCACCGGCGCCGGCTGCGCCGCCGCCGTGTTCGACACGGGCTCCAGCGCCACCATCAAGGACTTGCCCTGGATTTCGGCACGGTACGACGTGGGTTGCTTGAGGTTCAGAACGACGCGGGACCGGTCGCCTGCCTGCACGATGTTCACGGACTTCAGATTGCCCTGGTTGACTTCCACCAGCGACTTGCCCGTCGCATTGGTCGTCGCCGGAAAATCAAGCGCGATCCTGGCCGGGGCCTGAATGGCAAAACCGGTCGGCAGGGTGGAAAGGGGTTGCGACAAATCGATGCGCACCAATTCGGTACCGCCCTGCATGACCCCTTGGACGGCCTCGATGGCGGTCTGAGCATAGGCCCAGGTGCTGCCCAGCGATGCCACAGCAGCCAACAACAACGCCCGATAGCGTGTACCAAAACTGTTTTTCTGAATCATTTCTTCCCCTCTTGGAGATCGAGCGTGGTCTGACGCTCTATCCAGTCACCCGTTGCATCCTGAACGATTTCCCGCAGCTGAATGGCTGTTTCAGTGATTTGGGTAATCCTTCCATAATTCTGTCCAAGATAATTACCAACTCGAACCTGGTACAACAAGTTATCCACCTTGAGCAAGGCCGTCGGCGTGCCGGTTTTATTCAAACTGCCGACCATGGACATGGTATCCAGGGGATAAGCTTCCAAAGGCTCCTTGCGTCGCGCCATTTCTGGGGCAATCAAGGTGGCGTTGGCCGCCAATTGGGTCGAGTCACGCCTCAGGGCCTGCGTCAATTTGATGGAATTGAAGGGGTCCGTTGCTCCATCCGCCTGATAGTTTTGCGGCTGGAATTGCTTGGGTTCGGTGAGGGGGGTAATGCGCGGCTTGGTATTGGCACGCAAATCCGTCATCCACTGGCGAAGCTCGTCCTGTCCCGAAGATTCGCAACCCATCAACGCCGCGCAGACTGCCAGCAAAGCGATGTGCCACATTCTCATTTCTTCGCTCCACCCGCCGCCTGGCGCTGCGCCTGAATTTCTTCAGGGTCCAGATAGCGGAACGTTCTTGCCGTGGCTTCCATCGTGAGGCTGCCGCCATCCTTGCCCGAGGGAAGGATGGAAATATTATTCAGCGTCACGATCCGGGAAAGATTGGCAATATCAGCGGCAAATGCGCCGATATCGTGATATCGGCCGGTCACCTTGATGGAAATCGGCAGCTCCGCATAATAATCCCGCACCACGATCTGGCCCGGCTTAAACGACTCAAACTGCAAACTGCGGCCCAGGCCTGCCTGATTGATATCGGACAAAAGAGCCGCCATTTCCGCCTTGCTCGGCAACTGCTTTTCCAGCTGGATCACATACTGCTGAACCTGCTCGCGCTGCTTCTTGAGCGCGTCGAGGCTCACAGCCTTCACGAGCTTCTTTTCATAATCGGCGCGCAAGGTGAGTTCCTTGGCCTGCTCCGCCTCCAACTCCGCCTCGTACTCATTCAGCTTGAAGAACCAAAGGAAGGTGGCAATGCCTGCCGCGATGGCCATGCAAAGCAGGATCCTTGGCAGCACAGGCCACAGAGAAGGATCCTTGGGATCAAGGTTGCGAAACTGCCGCTGCAAGCTGGATTGCAGCGCCACAAAATCCACGGAAGACGCTTTTTTCGTTGCCATGTTCACTTTCCAACCGCTTTGGGTGCAGTGGCAGGGACGCTCGCGGCGTCCATGGCTTTTTGCGCCTCGCTGGTGCGCATCAGCCGGAACCGTAGGTTGAAGGAGGCCACGCGGCGCTGCTCCCTCGGGTTCAGCGCGATGTTGGCCGCAACGATCTCTACCAATTCGGGCTTGGAGAACCACGGTGTGTTGTCCGCTAGATTGCGCAGCATCTCCGACACACGCTCGTTCGATTGCGCCATCCCCTGCATCGTGATCACCTGGTCGACTTGCTTGAGATTGGTAACGTAAACCCCATCTGGCAGCTGTTGAACCAGTTCATTGAGCAAGTGCACCGGCAGATTGCGATCCGACTGCAGGTCCTCCACAGCCTTCTGGCGCGCGCTAAGGGCCGCGATTTCTTCTTCGATGGTCGCGATTTCCTTGATCTGGCCTTCCAGAACCTTGATCTCGCTTTGCAGGAACGTGTTCTTGTCCTGCTGGGCGGTGATGACCATCTGGTACCACCAATAGATACCGCCAGCGATGGCGAGCCCCACCAGAAAGGACGCGAACATCGTTGCCTGGAACGATTCCTTGCGGCGTTTTCGGGCCGCCTCGCGATGGGGAAGCAGGTTGATGAGAATCACTGCAGAAACCTCCGCATGGCCAGACCACATGACGTGAGGTAGGAAGGCGCCTCGCGCACCATCTTCTTCAATCGCACGGCGCTTCCGATTTCCATGCCGTCGAACGGATTGATGGCGGTGCAGGCGCAGCCTGAATGCTGGGTCACGGCCTCGGTCAAGCCTGGCAGCGGCGCTGAGCCACCCGCGAGCATGATGTGATCGACCCGGTTGTAGGGCGTGCTGGTGAAGAAAAACTGCAGGGCACGGCCGATTTCCTGTGCCATGCTTTCCACGAAGGGACGCAGCACAGCCGACTGGTAGTCTTCCGGCAGATCGCCGCTGCGCTTCTTGCCTTCGGCCTCTTCCAGCGAGAACCCGTATTGCCGCACGATCAGCTGCGTCAGCTGCGCGCCGCCGAAGGCCTGGTCGCGGTCGTACAGCACTTCGTCGTTGCGAAGCACCTGCATGCTGGTGGTCAAGGCGCCGACCTCGAACAGCGCGACCAAGGCATCGTTGCCATGGTTGGGCAGCGCTTCGATCAGACGCCCCGCAGCCAGCCGGGAGGCATGTGATTCGATGTCGACGATCACGGGCTTGAGGCCCGCCGCTTCGGCCAGGCCCTGGCGGTCCTGCACCTTTTCGCGGCGCGACGCCGCGATCAGCACATCGACATCGCCGGGCGAGCTCTTGCTCGGGCCGACCACGCAGAAGTCCAGGCTCACTTCGTCGAGCGAGAACGGGATGTACTGGTTGGCTTCGGATTCCACCTGCACTTCCAGCTCCTGCTCGGACATGCCGCCGGGCAAGGTGATGCGCTTGGTGATGACGGCCGATGGCGGCAAGGCCAACGCCACGTTTTTCGTGCGGGTGCCGCTCTTTTTGACCAGCCGGCGCAGGGCCTCAGCGACCTCATCGAATTTTTCGATGTTGCCGTCGGTGATCCAACCGCGCTCCAACTGCTCGATCGCACATCGCTCCAGTACCAGCCCTCCCGCCTTGTCGCGCCCCAACTCCACCAGCTTGACGCTTGAGGAACTGATGTCGATACCCAGCAGTGGCGCGGACTGGCGACTGAACAAAGACCCCAAAGAGATCAAGATTAGCCCCCGTAACTTGCCAATTTGACGCAACAAAACTTAACACTTCACATGAATGCTATCAGTAAGGTTGCAGGCCAGCCAAGAGTTTTACGGCGCTGTTACGGGGCGAACGTTGTCAAAAGCACACGCTCATTTGCCGCCTCTTCCGATACCGATATTCATGCGCCTGTGGTATAGGTGCGCCACCCTCGCGAGCGATATGGCAGACGGCCGAGGCCCATATTTTTATAATGGCCGGTTGCTCTCTCCTGGAACGCTATGCCGTCATCACCTACCGACAAGACCCCCAACCCGAATCCGCCGAAACGGCCGGCATGGTGGCGCTGGATCGTCCGCAGCGCAGCGTGGTTGCTGGGACTGGCGGCAGCCGGCGCCGTGGGCGTGGCGCTCACGATCGCCGTCGCGCTGGCGGTGGCCTATCCCAATCTGCCGGACATTTCGGACTTGGCGGACTATCGGCCCAAGCTGCCGATGCGGGTGTACTCGGTCGAAGGCGCATTGCTGGGCGAGTTCGGTGAGGAACGGCGCAACCTCACCCCCATCCAGGACATCCCCAAGGTCATGACCAATGCGGTGCTGGCGATCGAAGACGCGCGCTTCTTCCAGCACGGCGGCGTGGACTACAAGGGCGTGGTGCGCGCAGCGCTGGCCAACCTGGGCCGCGTGAAGAGCCAGGGCGCCTCGACGATCACGATGCAGGTGGCCCGAAACGTTTATTTGTCGTCCGAAAAAACATTTACCCGGAAAATTTACGAAATATTACTAACCTTCAAATTGGAGCACCTGCTGACCAAGAACCAGATTCTCGAGATCTACATGAATCAGATTTATCTCGGAAACAGGGCATACGGTTTTGCGGCGGCTTCGGAGGCTTATTTCGGCAAGCCGCTGCAGAGCATTTCCATCGCGGAGGCGGCCATGCTGGCCGGGCTGCCCAAGGCCCCTTCGGCCTACAACCCCATCAGCAACCCCAAGCGCGCCCGCATCCGCCAGCTGTACATCATCGACCGCATGCAGGAGAACGGCTTCATCACCGCGCAGGAGGCCGCCGCCGCCAAGGAAGAGGACCTGAAGATCCGCTCCGGCCCGGATTCCACCCGCATCCACGCCGAGTACGTGGCCGAAATGGCCCGCCAGCTCATCTTCGCCCAGTACGGCAACGAGGCCTATACCCGCGGCCTGAACGTCTACACGACCCTCAATGCCGGTGACCAGGAAGCGGCCTATGTCGCCCTGCGCAAGGGCATCATGGATTACGAACGCCGCCAGCATTACCGCGGGCCCGAGAAGTTCGTGGCCCTGCCCACCAACGCCCAGGAAGCCGAGGACGTGATCGACGACACGCTCGCCCTGCATCCCGACAACGGCGACGTGATGTCGGCGGTGGTGCTGGAGGCCACGCCCAAGAAGATCGTGGCAGCGCGCGCCAGCGGGGAGCCGATCGAGATCACCGGCGACGGCCTGAAACCGGCCCAATCGGGCCTGAGCGACAAGGCGCCGCCGAATGTCAAGATTCGCCGCGGCGCCGTGATCCGCGTGATCCAGACCCCCAAGAAGACCTGGGACATCACCCAGCTGCCGGAAGTCGAGGGCGCCCTGGTGGCGGTCGATCCGCGCACCGGCGCCATCAAGGCTCTGGTGGGCGGCTTCGATTTCGACAAGAACAAGTTCAACCATGTGACGCAGGCATGGCGCCAGCCAGGGTCGAGCTTCAAGCCGTTCATCTACTCGGCCGCGCTGGAAAAAGGCTTCACGCCGGCCACCGTGGTGAACGATGCCCCGCTGTTCTTCAGCGCCGGCGTCACGGGCGGCCAGCCCTGGGAACCCAAGAACTACGACGGCAAGTACGACGGCCCGATGACCCTGCGCACCGCGCTGGCGCGCTCGAAGAATGTGGTGTCCATCCGCGTCCTGCAGGCGGTCGGCCCCAAGAACGGGCAGGAGTGGGTGTCCAAGTTCGGCTTCGACGCCGAAAAGCACCCGCCCTACCTGACCATGGCGCTGGGCGCAGGGTCGGTCACGCCCATGCAGATGGTGTCGGCCTATTCGGTGTTCGCCAACGGCGGCTACCGCGTGAACCCCTACCTGATCAGCCGCGTCACCGACCACAAGGGCCGCATCCTGTCGGACTTCCAGCCGCCGGCCACCTCCGACAACCCCCGTGCGATCGATGCGCGCAACGCCTTCGTGATGGACAGCTTGCTGCAGGAAGTCACCCGCTCCGGCACGGCGGCGCGCGCGCAGGCCACGCTCAAGCGCCCCGACCTGTACGGCAAGACCGGTACAACCAACGATGCCGTCGATGCCTGGTTCGCCGGTTTTCAGCCCACGGTGGCCGCGGTGACCTGGATCGGCTACGACACGCCCCGCAACCTGGGCAGCCGCGAAACCGGCGGCGGGCTGAGCCTGCCGATCTGGATCAGCTTCATGGAGCGCGCGCTCAAGGGCGTCCCGGTGGCCGAACCCACCGTGCCGCCCGGCGTGGTGAACGTGGGTGGAGAATGGTTCTATGAGGAGTTCGCCCGCAACGCCGGGGTTGCCAGCGTGGGCATGGAAGACGCCTCCGCCGCCGTGCCCGGATCGCCGCCGCAGACGCCCCCGCCGACCGAGGAGCGCAACCGGATCCTGGATCTGTTCCGCAATTGACCCCATGGACCGCCGGCACGCGGTCCCCTCAAAGAAAAGCCCTTGCGCGGCCATCGCGCAAGGGCTTTTTTGTTACAGACCGAAGGCGCTCAGGGCGCGAAAGACAACGCCAGTCCCGACTGCTCGCTGGCGCTGCGGTCCAGGGCTTCGAAGAACTCGCCCGCCCCCTTGGTGTCCATCCAGCGCTGGCCGTCGAACCGGTAGTGGTAGCCGCCGGACTGCGCAGCCAGCCAGATTTCGTGCAGCGGCTTTTGCAGGTTGATGACGATCTGGCTGCCGTTCTGGAACGCGATGGTCACCATGCCTCCGGAGCGTTGTGCGTCCAGGTCGGCGTCGGAGGTGTCGTTGATGCGATCGCAGCCTTGCTCGACAGCGAGCAGGAGCTTTTCCGCGTGGTCCAGGAATTCGAGGTCAGTCATTAGAATCGGCGGATGTTGAGAGCATCGCAAATTCTAGTCAGGACGCTTGCCCTTGCTGCGAGTGCGGCGGCCCTGTCGGGCTGCGGCCAGCGCGGCCCGCTGTACCTGCCCACCGACCCCGCTGCCAGCCAGCGGGCCACCCTGCCCCAGACGCTGGACCCGATGCGCGACACGCCCACGCCGGCGCCGATCGTCCCCACCGCCCCCTCCCGTTCCGCTTCCTCCCCGACCCCATGACCTTGCCTGCCCTGCCCGGCCATCCCCACATCGCCTACCGTGGCGACGCGCTGTTCATCGAACAACTCCCCCTGGCCGACCTGGCGCGGCAGCACGGCACGCCGCTGTACGTCTATTCGCAAGCGTCCATGCTGGACGCGCTGGCCGCCTACCAGCGCGGCTTTGCCGGCCGCCAGGTGCAGATCTGCTACGCCATGAAGGCGAACTCGTCGCTGGCCGTGCTGCAGCTGTTCGCACGCCAGGGCTGCGGTTTCGACATCGTGTCCGGCGGCGAGCTGGAACGCGTGCTGGCCGCCGGCGGCGATCCGCGCAAGATCATTTTCTCGGGCGTCGGCAAGACGCGGGCCGAGATGCGGCAGGCCCTGCAGGCCGGCATCGGCTGCTTCAACGTCGAGAGCGAGTCCGAACTGGACGTGCTGAGCGAGGTGGCCGTGGCCTTCGGCACGAAGGCGCCGATCAGCATCCGCGTCAATCCCAACGTGGACCCGAAGACGCACCCCTACATTTCCACCGGACTCAAGGGCAACAAGTTCGGCGTGGCGCACGAGCGCATCGTCGCGGCCTACCGGCACGCCGCGTCGCTGCCGGGGCTACAGGTGGCCGGCATCGACTTCCACATCGGCTCGCAGATCACCGACGAGACACCCTACCTCGACGCCACCGATCGACTGCTCGACCTGATCCAGGATATTGAGGCCGCAGGCATTCCGATCCACCACATCGACTTCGGCGGTGGCCTGGGCATCGACTACAACGGCGACACGCCACCGGCCGCCGATGCGCTGTGGGCCAAGCTCCTGGCCAAGCTGGATGCGCGCGGCTTCGGCGACCGCCATTTCATGATCGAGCCCGGCCGCTCGCTGGTGGGCAATGCCGGGGTGTGCGTGACCGAGGTGCTATATGTGAAGCCCGGCGAGCAGAAGAACTTCTGCATCGTCGATGCGGCCATGAACGACCTGCCGCGCCCCGCGATGTACCAGGCGTTCCACGCCATCGTGCCGGTGCAGGCGGCCGCGGCCGGCGCAGCGGCCGGGGTGTACGACGTGGTGGGCCCGGTCTGCGAGAGCGGCGACTGGATCGGCCGCGACCGCACGCTGGCGGTGCAGCCGGGCGACCACCTGGCCGTGCTGTCGGCCGGCGCGTACTGCAGCTCGATGGGCAGCAACTACAACACGCGCGCCCGCCCGGCCGAAGTGCTGGTGGATGGCACGCAGGCCCACCTGATCCGCGCGCGCGAATCGGCGGCCGACACCTTCCGCCACGAAAAACTGGTGGGCTGACTGGCCATCGCTTGATTCGCATCAAGCCCTGGGCACGGGGGGCGGCCTACATTGGCATTTTTCAAGAATGCTGCATGCCATGGCCCTGGAACCGCTGGAACTGTACCGAGACAAGCACCACGCCTGCCTGATGTTCTCCGACCTCATCGAGGAGGACGGGCAGGCCGTTCAGGCCAATCAATTCCTGATCGTGGACGGCGACACGGGCGCCATCATCGACCCGGGCGGCAACCTCGCCTTCAACGAGCTGTTCATGGGAATGTCCAAGCATTTCCCGCCGCATAAGCTGTCGTACCTGATCGCCTCGCATGCCGACCCGGACATCATCGCCTCGCTCGACCGCTGGATGACCAGCACCAAGGCCACGCTGGTGATCTCGCGCGTGTGGGAGCGCTTCGCACCGCATTTCACCAAGGTCGGCAAGACGGAGAACCGGGTGATCGGCGTGCCGGACGGCGGCGGCCACCTGCCGCTGGGGCGGCACGAGCTGGTGCTGCTGCCGGCGCACTTCATGCATTCCGAGGGCAACTTCCACTTCTACGACCCGGTCAGCCGCATCCTCTTCACGGGAGACCTGGGCGTGTCGATGACCTCGGGCACCGAGGCGCGCGAGCCCGTGACCGATCTGGCGCCGCACATTCCGCGCATGGAAGGGTTCCACCGCCGCTACATGGTGTCCAACAAGATCCTGCGGCTGTGGGTGCGCATGGTGCGGCAGATGGACATCGCCATGCTGGTGCCCCAGCACGGCGCGCCGATCATGGGGCCGAAGGCCATCGGCGATTTCTTCGACTGGATCGAGAACCTGATGTGCGGCATCGACCTGTTCGACGACCGGGCCTACCAGTTCCCCACGGCCTTCATCGACCCGGCCACCCGGCAGGTGCGGCCGGCCCTGCACGCCGTGCAGGGGCGATCCTAGCCAAAAGGGCCTCCAGCACAATCAGTACTAGGGCATATTGCTATTCTTTTAATAGCATCATGCCGTACGGGCGGCCACCGGGCGCCGGGCGTAGCGCTTCCACACGCGCCAGCCCAGCAGCGCGCCGAGGATGGCCGCGTACACCGCCACCTCGGCGAAGTTGTTCTTGCCCGCGCGCATCCAGAAAAAGTGCAGCAGCGCCAAACCTGCGACCGCGTAGACGATCCGGTGCAGAGCCTGCCAGCGCTTGGCGCCCAGCCAGCGGATGGCGCGGTTGAACGACGTGGCCGCCAGCAGCGTGAGCAGCACGATGGCCAGCGTGCCCACCAGAATGAAGGGCCGCTTGCCGATGTCGTACACGATCTCCGGCCAGTCGAAGCCCATGTCCAGCCAGGCGTAGGCCATGAGGTGCAGCACCGCATAGAAATACACGAACAGCCCCAGCATGCGCCGAAAGCGTGCCAGGGCCGGCGTGCCCGTGATGACGCGCAGCGGCGTCACCGCCAGCGCCAGGCACAGGGCCCGCAGCGTCCAGTCGCCACTGGACCGGATCAGCGTCTCGGCCGGGTTGGGGCCGAGCCGGTCGGTGGCGGCGCCGAACACCAGCCACGCCAGCGGCAGCAGGCACAGGGCGAACACCACCGGCTTGGCGGCGGGATGCATCAGCAGTTTTTTCATGGCGGCAGCCCTCGAAGGCGCTGGAGGCGGGATGTCGGACGCGGAGCGGGTCAGTAGAACTTCTTCAGGTCCATGCCGGCGTACAGCGAGGCCACCTGGGCCTCGTAGCCGTTGAACATCAGCGTCTTGCGCTTCTTGGCGAACAGGCCATCCTCGCCGATGCGCCGCTCGGTGGCCTGGCTCCAGCGCGGGTGGTCCACGTTCGGGTTCACGTTGGAATAAAAGCCGTATTCCTGCTTGGCGGCCTTGTTCCAGGCCGTGCCCGGCTCCTTGTCGGTCAGGCGGATCTTGACGATGCTCTTGGCGCTCTTGAAGCCGTACTTCCAGGGCACCACCAGCCGCACCGGCGCGCCGTTCTGGTTGGGCAGCACCTCGCCGTACATGCCGAAGGTGAGCAGGGTGAGCGGGTGCATGGCCTCGTCCATGCGCAGCCCCTCGGTGTAGGGCCAGTCGAGCACGGCGGAGCCGACGAAGGGCATGGTTTTCTTGTCGGCCAGCGTGACGAACTCCACGTACTTGGCGCTGCCCTGCGGCTCCACGCGCTTGAGCAGCTCGGCCAGCGAGTAGCCGACCCACGGAATCACCATGGACCAGCCCTCGACGCAGCGCAGGCGATAGATGCGCTCTTCCTGGGCGCTGAGCTTGATGAGGTCCTCGATGCCGAACTTGCCCGGCTTGTTGACCAGCCCCTCCACCTCAACCGTCCAGGGCGTGGTCTTCAGGGTGTGGGCGTTGCGGGCCGGGTCGGCCTTGTCCACGCCGAACTCGTAGTAGTTGTTGTAGGTGCTGGCGTCCTTGTAGTCGGTCACCTTTTCCATGGTGTTGGCGCCCGCCACCGCCGATTTGCCGCCGGCCAGGGCCGCCAGCTTGCCCGGGCGCGCGGCCTGGGCGCCGGCATCGCGCGCGGCCCAGGTGGCCAGGGCCGCCCCGGCAGCGCCGCCGGCCATGAGCTTGATGAGGTCTCGCCGGCCTTCGTAGACGGCGCGGGGGGTGATTTCGCTGCTGGCGGCGTGGATGAAGCCGTTGTCTCTGCGGGGAATCGGCATGGGGAATCCTTGTGGTTCGGGGGGACGATGCCGGTTATACGCGCACCGGCCCCGAAAGGATTCATTGTGGGCTACAACGTTCCGTAGCTGTGCAGCCCCGACAGCCACATGTTCACGCCCAGGAAGGCGAACGTGGTCACGCCCAGCCCCACCAGCGCCCACCAGGCGGACACGGTGCCGCGCAGTCCCTTCATCAGGCGCATGTGCAGCCAGGCCGCGTAGTTGAGCCACACGATCAGCGCCCAGGTCTCCTTGGGGTCCCAGCTCCAGTAGCCGCCCCAGGCCTCGGCCGCCCAGAGCGCGCCCAGCACCGTGGCGATGGTGAAGAAGGCGAAGCCCACGGCGATGGCCTTGTACATGACATCGTCCAGCACCTCGAAGGACGGCAGCCGGGCCGCGATGCGCCGGCGCCCGAGCAGGATGCCCGCCACGATGAACGCCGACACGCCGAAATACACCATCCAGTAGCCGCCGCCGTTCTCGGTGGCGCCCTGGCGGAACACGATGGGCTCGAAGCACAGCACCACGCCCAGCAGCCACAGGGGCGCGAGCTTGTACCAGCGCGTCTCGCCGGCCTGCTGCTTGATGAGGTAGGCGAACGCCACCATGGCCGACAGCGCGAAGGTGCCGTAGCCGATGAAGTTGGCGGGCACGTGCAGCTTCATCCACCAGCTCTTCAGGGCCGGCACCAGGGGCTGGATCTCGTGCGCCTCGCGCACCACGGTGTACCAGAGCAGAAAGCCCACGGCGGCGCTGACCACCAGCATGACGAAGCCGCCCAGCGCGCGGGTCTCGTACTGCGCCTCGTAATAGAGGTAGAAGGCTGCGGTCATCCAGCAAAACAGCACGAACACCTCGTACAGGTTGCTGACCGGGATGTGGCCCACGTCGGCGCCGATGAGGTAGCTCTCGTACCAGCGCACCAGCGTGCCGATGAGCGCCATGCCGATGCCCACCCACGCCAGGCGCGAGCCCAGCAGCGACAGGGTGCGGCCCTCGCCGCGCGAGAACATGCCGATCCAGTAGAACGCCGTGCTCATGAAGAACAGCATGCTCATCCACAGGATGGCGGACTGGCTGGACAGGAAATACTTGAGGCCGAACACCGTGTCGGCGCGCGCCAGGCTGCCGGCGCCGTCTTGCTGGTACAGGCCGATGGCCGCCAGGGCGAAAGCGGCCACCACCACCATCAGCACCCGCAGCGGCCGCCAGAACCAGCCCAGCCACACGGTGCAGGGAATGGCGCCGAGCAGGATGCCTTTTTCGTAAACATCCATGAACGCGCCGTAGCGTTGCAGCGCGAACAGCCCGCCCGCCGCGACCAGCGCCGCGAAGACCCAGTCGAAGGCATTGCGCCGGGCCAGGAACCCCTCGTTCAGGGTGATGGTGCGATCGGCGCGATTCGTGCGATCGCGGGCAGCGTCCGTGGCGGCGGTGTTCATGCGGTGTCTCCGTGGGGCCGCGCCCCGATGAGTTTGTCGGTGAGCCGGGCGAACTCGCGGTCGCCGTCCAGGGTCTTGCGGTTGCTCGACAGCGCCATGGTGGCCTGGGCGCCCCCGTCCTTGGGCACCAGCCACACCCACAGGCGCCGTTCACGCACGTAGAGCATCGAAAACACGCCGATGATCAGCAGCGCGCAGCCAAGGTACACGATGTTCTTGCCCGGCGCGCGTGCCACCTGGAAGACGCTGGCCTGCACCTGGGTGAAGTCCTTGAGCTCGAACGCCAGGGGCACGGGGTAGGCCTGCGCGTCGCTGAGCGACAGCACCGCCTGCGTCATGAACGCCTGGGTGGCATCGCTCTGCGCCAGGGGTTTCAGGCCCGCGCGCTCGCGGGTCAGCTGGGCCAGCTCGAACAGCGCGCCGTTCAGGATGCGGATCAGCACCTCGCCCGCACGCTCGCGTTCGGCCGGCGGCACGTTGGCCTCCATGAAGTCCGAGATCGCCTGCAGACCGCCGCGGCCCGGCGCACCGCCCTTGCCGGTGGTGGCGCCTGCCGCGCCGGCGTCCGCCCCGGCAAAGAGCGACAGGGCGCGCACGGTCGATTGCGCCAGCTGCTCGGCCAGCTCGGGGCGCGCGGGGTCCACCGCCTTGGCCACGTAGCGGCGCACCGCCTGCTCGCGCAGCGCCGGATCGGCCAGTGCCACGCGCATGCGCACGAAGCCCTGCATGCTGCCCTGGTCGTCCACCGGAATGCGCAGGAAGCGAAACGGCTCGGACGGCGTGTCGCGCACGCCAAGCAGGAAGGCGGGCTGCCCGTCGCCCGCGTCCAGCGGCAGCATGTAGTTGTGGAATTCGCGCGCCTGGCCCGCCGCGTCGCGCAGCTTGTAGCTCACGCTGGGGCCGATGTTGCGCAGCTCCTTGCGGGTCACCGTCTTGTTGCCCGCGCCCAGGCGCGCCTCGATGGCCTGGCGCAGATCCACCTTGCGCACGTCCGCGCCGGAGGTGACGGCGCCGGTGTCGGTGAAGTTCTCGACGTTGATGGTGCGCAGCGCGGTGAACTCCAGCGTGAACGGCTGGCCCGCGGCGCTGGCGGTGAGCGGCGTGGAGCTGCCCACCACGCCCTCCACGTCGAAGGGCGCTATGCCGGGCGCGAGCGGCACCGCGCGCAGTTGCAGGCGCGAGCCACCGTCGTCGAAGCTCGACTGGTAGATCTCGATGCCGCGGTAGCTCGCCGGGTGGTTCACCTCCACGCGCGCGGGCGTGGCCTCGCCCGTGGCCTTGTCGTGGATGACGATCTCGCTCGCGAAGAGCTTGGGCATGCCGGTGGAGTAGTGCTCGACGATGAACTTCTTGAGCTCGATGGCGAAGGGCAACTCCTGCAGCAGCACGCCGTCGGACTGGTTCAGGATGGCGGTGCTCGACTGCGTGCCCTCGGCCACCAGCAGGTTCCCGCGGAAGGTCGGGTTGCGCTCGGACAGGCGGTGCTCGGGCCGGACCTCGGAGATCAATCCGCCGCCGTTGTACGGCGTCTTGCCGCCCAGCCACATCTGCGCGCGCACGACCAGATCGCCGTCCAGCAGGCCGCCCACGCACACCAGCACGATGGCGCTGTGCGCCGCGATGTAGCCGATCTTGTTGGCCGCACCCGCCTTGGCCGCCACCATCCAGCCCGTTCCGGGCCCGGCCGGCGTGGTGCGCTGCTGCAGCCGCACCTTCCAGCCGCCGCCGGCCAGCATGTCGCCGATGCGGCGCGCCGCGGCCTCGGGGGTTTCGCCGGGCAGCGGCCCTTTGGCCCGCAGCCCGAAGGCCTCCAGGCTTTGCTCGCGCACGTTTTCCTTGTAGTTGCGCACATCGGCCAGGTAGCGCGGGCCATTGCGCGCGATGCACAGCGAGGTGCTCGCCACCAGGAACGCCAGGATCAGCAGGAACCACCACGCGCTGTATACCGCGTTGAGCTTGAGCGCCATGAACAGCTCGGCCCAGAACGGCCCGAACTGGTTCACGTAGTTGGCGGCGGGCTCGTGCTGCTTGAGCACCGTGCCGATCACCGAGGCGATGCAGATCACCGTCAGCAGCGAGATGGCGAAGCGCATGGACGACAGCAGTTCCACCGCCGCGCGCATGGCCTGCGAGCGGGTGTGGATGCGGATGCCGTGGGTGGTTTCAGACATGGACGAAAGACAAAAGGGCGGGCCATCCGTTCAGATGGACCCGCCCGTCTTGGGTGTGATTATCGGCGGTTGGTTCAGGGGCGCGGCACGGTGGCCGGCCCGGGGGATTGATCCCGAAGTCAACGCAGGCCAGCGATGTAGTCGGCGACGGCCTTGATCTCCCGGTCGTTGAGCTTGGCGGCGACCTGCGTCATCTGCAGGCTGTTGCTGCGCACGCCGTCGCGGAAGGCGACGAGTTGCGCGGCGGTGTAGTCGGCGTGCTGGCCCGACAGGCGGGGGTACTGCACCGGAATGCCCGCGCCGTTGGGGCTGTGGCAGCCGGCGCAGGCGGCGATGTTGCGGTCGGCGATGCCGCCGCGGTAGATGCGCTCGCCCAGGGCGACGAGTTCCTTGTCCTTGGCGAAGCCCGGCTTGGCCTGCTTGGACGCCACCCACCAGGCGATGTTGCGCATGTCGTCATCGGACAGGGCCGAGGCGAAGCCCTTCATGACGGGGTTGTTGCGCTTGCCGGACTTGAACTCCTGCAACTGCTTGACGAGGTATTCGGGGTGCTGCTGGGCCAGCTTGGGGTTGATGGCGATGGCGGAGTTGCCATCGGCCGCGTGGCAGGCCACGCACACGGCCGTGAAGGTGGCCTCTCCCTTGGCCAGGTCCGGCTTGGCGGGTTTTTGCGCCGCGGCGGCGGGGGCGGCCGCCTGAGAAAAAGCCGGGAAAGCAGCAACTGCCAGCACGGCAGCCATCAGCATGGGAGCAAGCAATTTCTTCATATCGAGGGTTCTTGTGTTATGGGCGCAAAACGGCGCGATTCTACAATGCGACCCCCTGGCCCTCTATCCTTGGTAACCCCCGTTATGACGACTACATCACATGCGCCAGTTGCTGGCTCCCTCCCGCCCGCACCGGACGCCAAAGTCGCCATGGGGTGGATGCACACCACGCGGTTCCTGACGACGGCGGCGCAACTGCACCACCTGCCCCCCATCGAGGTGCCCGAGATCGCCTTCGTCGGCCGCTCCAATGCCGGCAAGTCCACCTGCATCAACACGCTCACGCAGCAAAAGCAACTGGCCTTCGCCTCCAAGAAGCCCGGTCGCACGCAGCACATCAATCTGTTCTCGCTGGGCAAGCAGGGCGTGACCGACGCCGTGCTGGCCGACCTGCCCGGCTACGGCTACGCCGCCGTGTCGCGCTCGGACAAGATCCGCTGGCAGCAGGTGATGCTGAGCTACCTGGTCACCCGCCAGAGCCTGACCGGCATCGTGCTGCTGTGCGATCCGCGCCTGGGCCTGACCGAGCTGGACGAGGCACTGCTGGAGGCCGTGCGCCACCGCGTCGAGGCGGGCCTGAAGTTCCTGGTGCTGCTCACCAAGGCCGACAAGCTCACCCGCGCCGAGCAGGCCAAGGCGCTGTCCATCACGCGACTGCAGGCCGGCGGCGGCGAGGTCAAGATGTTCTCGGCCCTCAAGAAGCAAGGGGTGGACGAGGTGGCGCAACTGCTGTGGCAGTGGTCGCACCCGGTAGCCGGCCCGTCGCCCGAGGCGCAGGACGGCACCGAAGAGGCACCCCTGGACGAGGATTCGGAAGACAACTAGTGGTGTGCACCAGAGATTCGCATGAACTTCTATGATGTGTTTCTGGCGGCTGTTTTTTGCAGCCCGGGAGCACATCATGGCCCGACCGCATGCCGTTGCTATCGAGTTGAGCGAAGCCGACCGAGCTGTGTTGCTCGGTTGGTCACGCCGTCGCAAGACCGCCCAGGCCTTGGCGCTGCGAGCACGCATCGTGCTGGCCTGTGCCGATTCAGCAGCGACCAACACGGCGATTGCCGAAGCCATGGGTTTGAGCCTGATGACGGTGTCGAAGTGGCGTCGGCGCTTTGCCCAGCATGGCATTGCCGGCCTCGACGATGCACCCCGCTCAGGCGCTCCGCGCACGATCCTGGACGAGCAGGTCGAGGCCGTGATCACCACGACGCTGGAGACCGTGCCAGAGAATGCCACCCATTGGTCCACCCGTACGCTCGCCGCTCATCTGGGACTGAGCCAGACCACCATCTCGCGCATCTGGCGTGCCTTTGCATTGGCGCCGCATCGCACCGAAGGCTTCAAGCTCTCCACCGACCCGTACTTCGTCGACAAGGTGCGTGACATCGTGGGGTTGTACTTGCATCCACCCGAGCGCGCTCTGGTGCTGTGCGTGGACGAGAAGCCCTCCATCCAGGCCCACAGTGATACCGCTCCGGCCATACCCATGCAACCGGGCCAGCCGGAGCGCCACACGCATGACTACCTGAGACACGGCACGACAGACCTCTTTGCCGCCCTCGATGTCAAGGCCGGCACGGTCATCGCCGAGGTCCACCGACGTCATCGCAGCGTGGAGTTCCGTCACTTCCTGCAGACCGTCGAACGTGCCACGCCCGCGGAGTTCGAACTGCATCTCGTGCTCGACAATGCCAGCACCCACAAGAGCCCGATCATCCAGCGCTGGCTGCTCAGGCATACGCGTGTGCACCTGCACTTTACGCCCACCTCGGCCTCTTGGATCAACCTGGTGGAATGCTGGTTCTCGATCCTCACGGCGCGTCGGCTCAAGCGCGGGAGATTCCCCTCGACCCGCGCCCTGGAGAACGCCATCCGCGCCTACGTGGCTACCAACAACGTCAATCCCAAGCCCTTCGTCTGGACCAAGACGGCCGATCAAATCCTTCAGTCCGTTGCAGAGTTCTGCATACGAACTTCCGGTTCACACCACTAGGCGCCCGCGCAGACAGGTCATGCGCGGGCTGCGATCCAAAGCAGAGCACCATGATCGACACCATTGCGCACGCCCTGCCCCACGGCACCACGCTGCACTGCCGCACCCGCGGCGAGCGCGGCCGCCCGGTGCTGCTGTTCCTGCACGGGTTTCCCGAAGGCGCCTTCATCTGGGATGCGCTGCTGGAGCACTTCGCCGACCCGGCCCACGGCGGCTACCGCTGCGTGGCGCCCTGGCTGCGCGGCTTCGCGCCATCGAGCGCCCCGCCGGACGTGGCCGCCTACCGCGCCAAGCACCTGGTGCAGGACATCACGGCCCTGATCGCGGCCGAATGCGGCGACTCGCAGCCCCTGGCCGCGCTGATCGCGCACGACTGGGGCGGCGCAGTGGCCTGGAACCTGGCCAACCAGCGGCCTGAGTTGATGCAGCGGCTGGTGATCGTCAATTCGCCGCATCCGGGCACGTTCCTGCGCGAGCTGCAGAACAACCCGGCCCAGCAGGCGGCCAGCCAGTACATGCACTTTCTCTGCCGGCCGGACGCCGAGGCGCTGCTTGCGGCCGACGACTTCCGGCGCCTGTTCGGCTTTTTCGACCGGGCCGACGGCACGGCGCCCGCATGGCTCACCCCCGAGGTGCGCGGCCAGTACCGCGCCACCTGGGGCGCCGGCCTGACCGGCCCGTGCAACTACTACCGCGCCAGCCCGCTGCGCCCGCCGCGCGAGGGCGATCCCGCCGCCGGCGCGCTCACCCTGCCGGATTCGATGCTCACCGTGAACGTGCCCACCCGCGTGGTCTGGGGCCTGGACGACCCGGCCCTGCTGCCGGGGCTGCTGCAGGGGCTCGCGCAATGGGTGCCTTCGCTCACCCGCACCGAGGTGCCGGGCGCCTCGCACTGGATCGTGCACGAGCAGCCGGCGGCGGTGATCCAGGCCATCACCGAAAGCCTGACGCCTGGAACGCTACAAAATCAATAGCAATACAGGCAATCAAACCGACGGCATGGCGCCGATTTGGCCACATATTGCTTTTATTTTTGGTACACCGAAGGCTCGCCGTCCGGGCGCGACTTGAAGCGCTTGTGCACCCAGTAGTACTGGCCCGGCATGGTGTCGATCCACTGCTGCAGCTCGCGGTTCATGCGGGCCGTGTCGGCTTCGGCATCCTCGGTCGGGAAGTTCTCCCAGGCCGGCATCATCTCGGCGCTGTAGCCGGTGGGGGTCAGGCGCCCCACCAGCGGCACGACCTTGGCGCGGCCCAGGCGGGCGAAGCGCGACAGCGAGGGGATCGTCGCCGCGCGCACGCCGTAGAACGGCACGAAGACCGACTCGCTCGGGCCGAAGTCCATGTCGGGCAGCAAATACAGCAGCCCGCCCTTGCGCAGCCCGCTCAGGATGGGCTTGACGCCGTCGCCCCGGTTGAGCATGCGCACGTTGCCGAAGCGCTGGCGGCCCGCGAACAGCCAGGCGTCCACGGCCGGGTCCGGGTGCGGCGTGAAGATCGAGGTGAAGGCCCGGTCGGTCTGCAGGGTGAGCGCCGTGCCCGCCGCATCCATGCCGAGGAAATGCGGCGCGAAGATGATGGTGGGCGCGTCGCCGTCCAGCTCGTGCAGCGCTCCGTGGATGGTGAGCCGCTTTTCGACCACCGCGCGCGGCGCCATCCACAGCCAGCTGCGGTCCAGCCAGGTCTGGCAAAAGCGCACGAAGGTCTCGCGGGCCCAGGCACGCCGCTGGGCGGGGGACGCATCGGGAAAGCACAGCTCCAGATTGCGCAGCGCCACCTTGCGGCGCGGCGCGGCCAGCCGATACAGCACCTGGCCGATCGACCAGCCCAGGCCGCGCAGCACCGGCAGCGGCAGGCGGGCCAGCACGCCCATCAGCCACACGTTCATGCGGCCCGTCATGCCGCGGCCCCCGCGGCGTGCGCTTCGGCCCGCGGCTGCTTGTAGCGGGCATAGCCCCACAGGTACTGGTCGGGGCTCTGACGGATGGTGCGCTCCATCGCCTGGTTGATCTGCAGCACGGCCGCGTCAAGGTCTTCGGACAGGGGCACGGACAACTCCTCGAAATGCAAGACATAGCCGCGGCCGGCGCCCAGCCGCTCGCAGCGCGCCAGCACCACGGTGGCGCCCGTCTGCTGCGCCAGCCGCGCGGCCAGGGTCATGGTGTAGGCCTCGCGGCCGAAGAACGGCGACCACACGCCCTGGCCTTGCGGCGGGACCTGGTCGGGCAGCAGGCCCACGGCCTCGCCGCGGCGCAGCGCCTTGATCATCTGGCGCACGCCCGTCAGCGCCGTGGGCACCGCGCGGATGCCGGGGCGGTTGCGCGCGGTGGCCATCACGCCGGCCAGCCAGGGCTGGCGCGCGGGGCGGTACAGGATGGTGATGGGTCCGCGCTCGGCGGCCCAGCGCTGGGCCGCGGCCTGCACCGACAGCTCGAAGCAGCCCAGGTGCGGCGTGAGAAAGACGATGCCCTTGCCCGCTTCCCAGGCCCGCTCCACCGCGGCAGCGTTCTCGATGCGGCACGGGGTCTGCTCGCGAAGCCACAGGCGGGGCAATTCGGCCGCCATGCGGCCGGCGTGGCCCACGGCCGCACGCACCTGTCCGAACGAATAGCCGGCCCGCGCCGCGTTCTCGCGAAAGCGCCGCCGGTAGGTGGGCGAGAGGCAAAAAACCAGCCAGCCCGCGGCCGCGCCGAGGGCATGGGCGAGCCAGAGCGGAAGCCGCGAAAGGAAACGGAAAAGGGTTGGCATTAAAATGGCGCGGTCGCTGAGTTAAATGAGCAACTTGCAGGGCGACGTAAAACAAATCTGCTAAAGCGTTCGCCAAAGCTCCCAAGGCTGAGGGCAACGCCCAAAATGCCGGAACACAGGAGTTTATTCAAATGGCGAACGATTTCCTTTTCACCTCCGAATCCGTCTCGGAAGGCCACCCCGACAAGGTCGCCGACCAGATTTCCGACGCGATTCTCGACGCGATCTTCAAGCAGGACCCCCGCAGCCGCGTGGCGGCCGAGACCCTCACCAACACCGGGCTCGTGGTGCTGGCGGGCGAGATCACCACCAACGCGCATGTGGACTACATCCAGATCGCGCGCGACACCATCAAGCGCATCGGCTACGACAACACCGACTACGGCATCGATTACAAGGGCTGTGCGGTGCTGGTGGCCTACGACAAGCAGAGCAACGACATCGCCCAGGGCGTGGACCAGGCGAGCGACGACCACCTGAACACCGGCGCCGGCGACCAGGGCCTGATGTTCGGCTACGCCTGCGACGAGACGCCCGAGCTGATGCCCGCGCCCATCTACTACGCCCACCGCCTGGTCGAGCGCCAGGCCCAGCTGCGCAAGGACGGGCGCCTGCCCTTCCTGCGGCCCGACGCCAAGAGCCAGGTCACGATGCGCTACGTGGACGGCAAGCCCCACAGCATCGACACCGTGGTGCTCTCCACCCAGCACCACCCCGACCAGAGCGAGACCTCCACCAAGATGAAGGCCAGCTTCACCGAAGCCATCATCGAGGAGATCATCAAGCCCGTCCTGCCCAGCGAGTGGCTTCAGGACACCAAGTACCTGATCAACCCCACCGGCCGCTTCGTCATCGGCGGCCCGCAAGGCGATTGCGGCCTGACCGGCCGCAAGATCATCGTGGATACCTACGGCGGCGCCTGCCCCCACGGCGGCGGCGCGTTCAGCGGCAAGGACCCGACGAAGGTGGACCGCTCGGCCGCCTACGCCGCGCGCTACGTGGCCAAGAACATCGTCGCCGCAGGCCTGGCGCGCCAGTGCCAGATCCAGGTGGCCTACGCCATCGGCGTGGCCCGCCCCATGAACGTGACGGTGTACACCGAAGGCACGGGCGTGATCCCGGACGACCAGATCGCCAAGCTGGTGCAGGAGCACTTCGACCTGCGCCCCAAGGGCATCATCCAGATGCTGGACCTGCTGCGCCCCATCTACGAAAAAACCGCCGCCTACGGCCACTTCGGCCGCGAAGAGCCCGAGTTCACCTGGGAGAAGACGGACAAAGCAGCGGCACTGCGTGCCGCTGCCGGGCTGTAAGCCCGCCACGCGACCAGCGTGGTTGGGCCGGGCTTCGGCAAAGGCTCGTATCGCACAGCGATGCGAAGGCCCACCGGGCCGGCCGGAGCCAAAAGACCGACAAGGCTGCGGCACTGCGGTCGGCCGCCGGGCGCTGAGCCCCTGAGGGCGCCAGGGCGGCGCCCTGCCGGCGGGCAATGCCGCCGCGCGAACGGCAGGCGCCCACCGCATCGCCCCCCTCCTACGCCCATGCCCCGCCCCGGCCGACGGGTGGGGCGCTTCCATGGCACTTATCGTCCTTGCATCCACCATCCAGTGCATGCACTGACTTTTCTAGGAGCTCTGCCATGCTGAAGTACGCCATCGTTTTCGCCATCATTTCCCTCATCGCCGGCGCGCTGGGGTTCACCGGGGTCGCCGCGGGCGCTGCCGGCATCGCGAAGATCCTGTTCTTCATCTTCCTGGTGATCGCCGTGGTGTTCGTCGTGCTGGCCGTGCTGGGCATCGGCGCGGCGCGCAAGGCCCTCAAGTAAGGGGCACCGCGCATGAACATCTTCGAAGCCCTGCGCGAAAGCCACGAGCGGCAGCGCGACATGGTCCGCCAGGTGGAGGCCACCAGCGGAGACACCCCGGAACGGCACGAGCGGTTCATCGAGCTCAAGCGCGAACTGGCGGCCCATGAACTGGCGGAAGACCGCCACTTCTACCGACCGCTCATGGAGCACGATGCCGGCATCGACCTGTCGCGCCACGCCATCGCGGAGCACCATGCCCTGGACGAACTGGTCGAAGACCTGGAGGCGGCCGACCCCGGCAGCTCCGCCTGGCTGGCAGTGGCCAAAAAGCTGGGCGAGAAGGTGCGGCACCATCTGGAGGAAGAGGAACACCGGTTCTTCCAGATGGCCGGCAAGCTGCTGACCGAAAAGCAGAAGACCGAGTTGGCGCAGCAGTACTTGCAAACCTACGACGAAGCCAAGGCGGTCGCCGCCTGAGATGCGGCTTGCTCCGTTCCCCACAAGCCCCGAAAGGGGCTTTTTTCTGTTCAGAGCGCGCGGGACGACAGCGCCAGGGCCTTTCGGAACGCGGGGCGCAGGCGGTACATCTGCGCGGGCCGGTGGGCACCGCCCTGCACCAGGCCGGGCACGGGTTCGAGCATGTCCAGCTCGTCCATCTTGCGGCGAAAGCTCACCTTGTTGAGCGGCTCGCCCAGCACCGCCTCGTACACCGCCTGCAGCTGCGGCAGGGTGAACGCGTCGCCGCACAGGTGCACGGGCAGCGAGGAATACAGGCTCTTGCTGCGCACGCGCGCCAGCGCCGCATCCACCATGGCGCGGTGGTCGAACGGCAGGGGCGGCAAGGCATCGACCGGCACCAGCTTCACGCCCTGCCGGGGCGGGATGCCCTGGAGCGCCTCGCCAGGCACCAGCGCGCAATACGCCACCGCCAGCGACCAGCCCCGCGGATCGCGCGCCAGGCCCGAGAACGTGGCGAGCTGCTCCAGGTAAGGGCTTTGCAGGCCGGCCTTCTCGCGCAGCACGCGCGCGGCGCTGGCCTGGGCATCGACATCGTCCTGCGCGTGGATGTAGCCCCCCGGCAAAGCCCACGCGCCGGCATAGGGGGCCTTGTCACGGCGCACGAGCAGCACGTGCAGGGTGCCGTCCTGCAGCGTGAGCAGCACGGTATCCACGGTGCAGATGACGGCGGGCGAAACGGCAGAAGACATTGAGGGATGGGTTATGTGCAGGATTGGACGAACGAGCCTACCACTCCCGGAATGCCGATGCCACCCATCAAGCCACTTCAGCCGGCTTTTCATTTCGTGAAAATGCCTTGCGATCTACTTAGTTGCAAAGTCAAACTAACAGGAATAGACTGCACCCATCGCACCGAGGACCTTGCACCATGACCCGATCCATGAACCGCTCCATGACGACCCAGTTGCTGATGATCGACCCCCAGAACGATTTCTGCGACCTGCCCACCGATTGGCAGCCGGCGCACCCGCTCACCGGCCAGCCCATCGCCCCCGCCTTGCCCGTGCCCGGCACCCATGCCGACATGCAGCGCCTGGCCGCCTTCATCCGGCGCCATGGCCCGGCGCTGGAGGCGATCACCGTCACGCTCGACTCGCACCAGCGCTACGACGTGGCGCACCCCCCGTTCTGGCACCAGGGCGACGGCGGCGAGGTCGCCCCGTTCACGACCATCACCGCGGCGCAGGTGCGCGCCGGCGAGGTCGCCCCGTTCACGACCATCACCGCGGCGCAGGTGCGCGCCGGCGCGTTCGCCCCGCGCGATGCCGCGGCCCTGCCCCGCGTGCTGGCCTACCTGGACGCGCTGGAGTCTCAAGGGCGCTACACGCTGATGGTGTGGCCCGTGCACTGTGAGATCGGCAGCTGGGGTCACGGCGTGCATGCCGACGTGCTGGCCGCCTGCGGCGCGTGGCAGGCACAGCGCCAGCGCGCGGTGCACCCCGTGTTCAAGGGCACCAACCCCTGGACCGAGCACTACAGCGCCATCGAGGCCGAGGTGCCCAATGCCGACGACCCCTCCACGTTGATCAACACCCGGCTGCTCCACGCGCTGGGGACGGCGGACCGCCTCGTCATTGCGGGCGAGGCCGGCAGCCACTGCGTGCGCGCCACCACCGAGCACATCGTGCAGCACCTGCCCCGGCTGCAGCCGGGCTGGCGGGCCGACCGCCTCGTGCTGCTGACCGACTGCATGGCGCCCGTGGCCGGTTTCGGGGCGCAGCAGCAGGACTTTCTGGACGCCCTGCAGGCCCAGGGAGCGCAACTGGCGCGCAGCGATGAAATCCGCCTCTAGCGCATATTCCATCCCGGCATCCACTCCTAAAACAATAGCAAACGCCATGCAACCCGTCATCACCAGCCTGCTCGACACCGACCTCTACAAATTCACGATGTGGCAGGCGCTGCTGCACGGCCACCCGCAGACGCAGGCCGAATACCGCTTCGTCTGCCGCAACCGGCCGGCCTATCCGCTGGCCGAGCTGCTCGGCGAAGTGAACGCAGCGCTGGACGCGCTGTGCACGCTGCGGTTTTCCCGGGGCGAGCTGGATTACCTGGCCGGCCTGCGCTTCATCAAAAGCGACTTCGTGGACTTCCTGCGCCTGTTCCAGTTCCAGCGCGCGTTCATCGAGGCACGGGCCGAGGGCGGCGACCTGCACATCGTGGCGCGCGGCCCGCAGGTGCATGTGATGGGTTTCGAGATCTTCGTGCTGGCGATCGTGAACGAGCTGTATTTCCGCCGCTTCGATCCGGCCGCGGCGCTGGACGAGGGACGCCGCCGGCTGACGGACAAGATCGCCCACGTGCAGGCGCTCTCGGGCGAGCCCGAGCGCACGCACCCGTTCGAGATGTTCGACTTCGGGCTGCGCCGGCGCTACAGCGGCGCGTGGCAGCGCGAGGTGGTGCAAGCTTTCGCACAGCAGGCGCCGCAGTGGTTCAAGGGCACCTCCAACGTGATGCTGGCGCGCGACCTGAACCTGGTGCCCATCGGCACCATGGCGCACGAGTATTTGCAGACCTACCAGGCCCTGGGCGTGCGGCTGCGCGACTTTCAAAAGGCCGCGCTGGAGGACTGGGTGCAGGAGTACCGGGGCGACCTCGGGATCGCGCTGACCGACACGGTGGGCATGGACGCATTCCTGGCGGACTTCGACCTGTACTTCGCCAAGCTCTTCGACGGCCTGCGCCACGATTCGGGCGACCCGGTGGCCTGGGGCGAGAAGGCGCTGGCGCACTACGCCCGCCTGCGCATCGACGCGCACACCAAGCGGCTCGTGTTCTCGGACGGGCTGAACGTGGACAAGGCGCTGTCGCTGCACCGCCATTTCAGCGACCGGGTGCAACTGGGCTTCGGCATCGGTACGCAACTGACCAACGACATGGGCGTGGCGCCGCTCAACATCGTGATGAAGATCACCCACGCCAACGGCCAGCCGGTGGCCAAGCTCTCGGACAGCCCGGGCAAGACTCTGTGCGACGACGAAACCTACCTGGCCTACCTGCGGCAGGTGTTCAACGTGCCACCGCCATGAGGCGCCGCGGCACGCCGCCGCCCCGCCACCGACCCATCGCCGCTTGAAGAAGAAAGACAGAAAGGAAAGACACCATGCTCCGCATCACCCTGGCCCAGTTGAACCTCACCGTGGGCGACATCGAAGGCAACGTCGATCGCATGATCGCCGCCGCGCAGGAGGCCGCGGCCGCGCAGTCCGACCTCGTGGTGTTCTCCGAGCTGTCGCTGTGCGGCTACTACCCCGGCGACCTGCTGGAGGAGCCCGCCTTTCTCGAACGCCTGGACGCGGGCCTGGCCCGGCTGTGCGAAGCATCGGCCGGCCTGCCCGCGCTGCACTGGGTGGTCGGTATGCCGGTGCGCACGCCGGGGCCGGGCAAGCGGCTGCTGAACGCGCTGCGGGTGCTGCGGGCGGGCGAGGTGCGGCTGTCGTATGCCAAGCAGCTGCTGCCCACCTACAACGTCTTCGACGAGCGTCGCCATTTCGAGCCCGGCCCGGACGTGGCCAAGGTGCTGCGCATCGGCACCTCGCAGGTGGGGTTCATCGTGTGCGAGGACGGCTGGAACGACAGCGGCGCCGACTACCAGACCAACCCCTTCCAGCGCATGGCCGATGCCGCGCCCGACCTGGTGGTGAGCATCAACGCCAGCCCCAGCCACATCGGCAAGCGAGAGCTGCGCCACCAGGTGTTCGGCGATGCGGCACGGCGTCACGGCCTGCCCATCGTCTACGTGAACCAGGTCGGCGGGCACGACCAGCTGGTCTATGACGGCGCCTCCTTCGCGGTCGAGCCCGAGGACGGCGTGGTCTTCGAATCGCGCCGCTTCGAGGAGGACGTGTCCACCGTGCAGTTGCTGGACAACGGCCACTTCGCCCGGCTGGACGGCACCGACCTGCCGCCCGTGCCCCGCGAGGGCCTGCCCACCATGGCGTTCTACCGCCAGCAGATCGTGCTGGGCCTGAGGGACTACGCACGCCGCTGCGGGTTCACGCAGGCGGTGGTGGGCAGCTCGGGCGGCATCGACAGCGCACTCACGCTGGCGCTGGCGGCCGAAGCGCTGGGGCCGGAGAACGTGGTGGGCATCACCATGCCCTCGCGGTTTTCGTCCAGCGGCTCGGTGGACGATTCGGTGCAGCTGTGCCGCAACCTGGGCGTGGTGCTGCACACCCACCCCATCGCGGACCTGGTGGCGGGCTTTTCCGCGCAGTTCGAGGCCAGCTTCGGGCAGCCGCTGCGCGGCCTGCCGCTGGAGAACGTGCAGGCCCGCATCCGCGGCACGACGCTGATGGAGTATTCCAACGCCTTCGGGCACCTGCTGCTCACCACCGGCAACAAGTCGGAAATCTCGGTGGGCTACTGCACGCTGTACGGCGACACCAACGGCGGCCTGGGCCTGCTGGGCGACCTGTACAAGACCGAGGTGTTCGAGCTGTCGCGCCACGTGAACGAGAACGCGGGGCGCGAGATCATTCCCCAGGCCATCATCGACAAGCCGCCCTCGGCCGAACTCGCGCCCGGCCAGAAGGACGACGACAGCCTGCCGCCCTACCCCGTGCTGGACGAGATCCTCAAGCTGCTCATCGAAGGTGAGGGCCTGTCGCGCGCCGAGTACGCCAACGCACAGGACTTCGCGCGCCAGTTGCAGGCCAGCGCGGACGGCCAGGCCCTGGCGCACCGCGTGCGCATGCTGGTGGCGCGCAGCGAATACAAGCGGCGCCAGGCCCCGCCCATCGTGCGCGTGAGGGCCAAGGCCTTCGGCACCGGGCGGCAGATGCCGATCGCCGCGCGGTATGTGTGAGGCGCTGGCCTGCGCCACGGAGAGGTTTGCATCAAAAATGCCTCCAGCACAATCATTACTAGGGCATATCGCTACTATTTTTATAGCAAATCGATAAATCCGGCCGCGTAGCGACCCATGCGGAGCGGTCGGCGCATTCGCCGCGCCCGCCGCCCGTCCCGGCCCGCCCGGCTACATTCCCAGAAGCCCCGAAGGCGCCGCTCACGGCGCGGGGCGCCCAACCGGAACACACATGTACGACACCGCCATCTACATCGGCCGCTTCGAGCCCGTCCACAACGGCCACCTGGCCCTTTTGCAGTGTGCGCTGGACAGCGCCAAAAACGTGATCGTGGTCATGGGCTCGGCCTGGCAGGCCCGATCGCCCAAGAACCCGTTCACCTGGGCCGAGCGCGAAGCCATGCTGCGCAATGCCCTGCCCGAGGCCGACCGGGCCCGGCTGACCGTGCTGCCCGTGCGCGATCACTACAACGAGGCCCTGTGGGTGGCGGCGGTGTTGCGCGCCGTGTCCACGCACGTGCTGCCCGATGCGCGCATCGGCCTGGTCGGCCATTTCAAGGACGCGACCAGCAGCTACCTGGACGCCTTCCCCGGCTGGTCGCTGATCCCCATGGACCGGCAGGGCACCATCGATGCCACCGCCATCCGCGACGCGTACTTCGGCGCGGCGCCGCAGGGCGTGCTGACGGCGCTCGGCCCCCTGGCCGACCAGATGCCGGCCAGCACGCTCGAATTTCTGGACGTGTTCGCCCGGCAGCCGCACTACGCGGCGCTGCAGGAAGAGTGGCGCGTGCTGCGCAGCTACCGCGAATCGTGGGCGCAGGCGCCTTACCCGCCGGTGTTCGTCACGGTGGACGCCGTGCTGCGCTGCCAGGACCACGTGCTCGTCATCCGCCGCGCGCACGCCCCGGGCAAGGGCCAATTGGCCATGCCGGGCGGCTTCATCGAGCAGCGCGAGACGCTGTGGCAGTCGTGCCTGCGCGAACTGGCCGAAGAGACGCACTGCGACGTGCCCGACGCCACCCTGCGCCGCGCACTGCGCGCCACGGCCGTCTTCGACCACCCCGACCGCAGCCAGCGCGGGCGCACCATCACGCACGCCCACTACTTCGACCTGGGCGATGCGCCCTTCCCTGCCGTGCAGGCCGACGACGACGCCATGCAGGTGCAGTGGATACCGGTCGCGGACCTGGCGGCCATGGAAGAGGCCTTCTTCGAGGACCACTTCCACATGCTGGACCACTTCCTGAACCTGACCGGCGCGCACGGTGCCGGCTAGTGTCCTGTCCCGTTAATTCGCAGGCACGATAGCTGCATGGTTTCGGGCCATCCTTGAGGTGCCGCCATGCCCAATGCAACGACCCGAACAGAAATTGCGCTTAGTGAAGTGGAGCGCGCGGAACTGACGTCCATGGCGCGATCACGTTCGCTGCCAGCGGCGTTGTCGCTCAGGGCGCGCATCGTGCTGACTTGCGAAGGCACAGATAAAGCCAGCACCGCGGTTGCGCAGGCTCTGGGGATCAGTCGTAGCACTGTCACCAAGTGGCGCGGGCGCTATGCGCGCCATCGCATTGCAGGGCTTTACGACGAGTTGCGCCCGGGTCGCCCCCGCACGGTAGATGACGAGCGTGTTGCTGAGTTGATTACCAAGACGTTGCACACCAAGCCTGCTGATGGGGGTACCCACTGGAGCACCCGCACGCTGGCCGCCGATACGGGCATCAGCAAGAGCACGGTGGCGCGCTATCTGCAGACCTTCAACCTCAAGCCGCACCGGGCCGACAGCTTCAAGCTGTCGACCGATCCGCTGTTCATCGAGAAGCTGCGCGACGTTGTGGGGCTGTACCTGAACCCACCTGACAACGCGCTGGTGCTGTGCGTGGACGAGAAGAGCCAATGCCAAGCTTTGGAGCGTACGCAGCCGATGCTGCCAATGGGGTTTGGCTATGTCGAAGGTGTCACGCACGACTACGTGCGCCACGGCACCACCACCTTGTTCGCGGCCCTGAACGTGATGAATGGCCAAGTGATCGCGCAGTGCCGGCCCCGGCATCGTCATCAAGAGTTCCTTGCCTTCCTGCGCGCCATCGACAAGGCAGTGCCCGACGAACTGGATGTGCACTGCATAGCTGATAACTACGCCAGCCACAAGCATCCAAAGGTGCGCGCTTGGTTGGCCGAGCGGCCTCGCTGGCACATGCACTTCGTTCCGACCTATTCAAGCTGGCTCAATCAGGTCGAGCGCTTCTTCTCGATCATCACCACGCGGGCAATCCGCCGTGGCTCGTTCACCAGCGTGAAGGATCTGATCAACAAGATCGACACATTCATCGCGAATTACAACCAGTCCTGCCAGCCGTTTACTTGGACAGCTACAGCAGACTCCATCCTCGAAAAACTCGCCAGACTATGCGGGCGAATTAACGGGACAGGACACTAGGCGCCAGCCGCCAGTGGGCGCGGACGACCGACTCGAAGCCGGCAGCCGTCCGGCAGCCGTTACTGGCTCAACTGGGCCGCGGTGGCGGCGTCGAGCCGGCCGGTAATGGGCAGGCCCCGCTCCTTCTGGAAGGCACGCAGGGCGGCCGCCGTCTTGGCGCCCATGGCACCGTCGGGCGTGCCGGTGTCATGCCCCAGGGCGTTCAGCTTGGCCTGCGCATCGCGCAGCGACAGGCCGCCGGTGGCCGCCGACACGGGCTGCGCGCGCGGCGCCGAGGTCTGCGACGGCGCGGCGCCGCCATCCACCCCCAGGCGACCGCCGCCGCCCAGGCCCTGGCCCTTGACCGACTGGGCCTTGTAGCTGCGCAGCGAACGCACCATCTGGTTGAAGGCGTCCATGAAGGCCGCGGCGATCACCTTGCCTTCGGCCGTGTTGCTGTAGCCGCCCAGGCGCGCGCCGCCCGATCCGCCGAACAGCTGGCCCACGGCGCCGAAGTCGGTCTTGGAGGCGCTGCCTTCGGAGGCTGCCACCTGCACGCCGGAGCGGTGGTCGATGAGGGTGAGCAATGCGCTCGCTTCCTTGGTGTTCAGGCTGCCGCCCAGCGCACCCAGCAGGCCGCCCGCGCGCCCGCCCAGCAGGCCGCCCAGCGATGCGGAGGCGCCGCCCGCGTTGTTGTTGTTGAACACGATCTCGGGCGACAGGCCGTAGTCGGAGGCGACCATCTGGCCCTTGCCGAAGTTGCTGCCGCCGCGCATCTCTCCGGATTGCATGATGGCGCGCTCGCGGTCCATGGCTGTCATGCCGGCCGCGCCGCGCTCGATCACGACGAAGCAGTTGGACTGCTGCACCAGCAGGCGCAGCAG
The DNA here is from genome assembly GCF_028473645.1 of Acidovorax sp. GBBC 1281. Classification (NCBI taxonomy): domain Bacteria; kingdom Pseudomonadati; phylum Pseudomonadota; class Betaproteobacteria; order Burkholderiales; family Comamonadaceae; genus Acidovorax; species Acidovorax sp. GBBC 1281. The sequence goes on along the minus strand of NZ_CP097269.1, from coordinate 1,048,496 downwards.
GTTGGCCGTGGGCGGCAGGCGGTATTCATTGCGCAGAATGGTGTACCAGCCGGCCTGCTGGTTCTCGATCAGCGAGACGGTGCCCAGCGGCGATTCGCAGCGTTCGAGCTCGCTGCTGGCGCCTTCGGTGGCGCCACCGGTTGCGCTGCCTGTGGCCACGGTCTTGGCATCGGGGCTGCCCATGCGCATGTTGGTGGTCTCGCAGCCGGCCAGGGCCAGCGCGGCCACCACGGTGGCGGCCACGAGGGTCGCGCGGGCGGGGGTGGAAGGGAAGAAGGCGGAGGCAGCGCGCCCATCGGGCCGGTTCGGTGTCGTCATGGAAGGCATGGCTTCAAGCAAAGCGTTGAACGTTATGCGCTGAAGGGGCCTGCCACAACCCCACCGGGGGAGGGTTGCTGTAACACGGCGGCAGGCCGCCACCCCGGCCCCGCACCATTCAGGTGCCGGCGCGTTCCAGCATGGCATGCAGCAGCACGTTGCAGCCGGCGGTGATGTGCTCGGGTTGGGCGTCTTCGATCTCGTTGTGGCTGATGCCGTCCTTGCACGGAATGAAGACCATGCCCGCAGGTGCCAGGCGCGCCATGTAGACCGCGTCGTGCCCCGCGCCCGACACGGCCGGCATGTGGCTGTAGCCCAGGCTGGCGGCGGCCCGGCCGACCGCGTCCACGCAGTCGGGGTGAAACACCTGCGCGGGGTAGCTGGACACCAGGTCGATCTGGATCGGCAGGCCGGTTTCGGCGCTGAGGCGGGTGGCCACGTCGCGGATGTCGCGGTCCATGCTTTCGCAATCGGCGTCAGTGGCGTTGCGCAGGTCGATGCTGAACTTGACCTGGCCGGGGATCACGTTGCGGCTGTTGGGGTGCACCTGCACCATGCCCACCGTGCCGCGACCATGCGGCGGATGGCGGTGCGCGCAGGCCACCACCTCCTGCATGAGGCGCGTGGCGACCTGCAGCGCATCCTTGCGCAGGGCCATGGGCGTGGGGCCGGCATGGGCCTCCATGCCGGTCACGGTGCAGTCGTACCAGCGGATGCCGAGCACGCCCGTCACCACGCCGATGGTCTTGTCGTGGTCCTCCAGCACCGGGCCCTGCTCGATGTGGGTCTCGAAGTACGCGCCGATGGGGTGGTCGCCGGGCACCTGATCGCCCACGTAGCCGATGCGCTCGAGCTCGCCCTTCACCGTCTTGCCTTCGGTATCGGTGGCGGCGTAGGCATGCTCCAGGGTGAAGGCCTTGGCGAACACGCCCGAGCCCATCATCACGGGCACGAAGCGGCTGCCTTCCTCGTTGGTCCAGAAGGCCACCTCGATCGGCGCCTCGGTCTCGATGCCGTGGTCGTTCAGCGTGCGCACCACCTCGATGCCGGCCAGCACGCCGTAGTTGCCGTCGAACTTGCCGCCCGTAGGCTGGGTGTCGATGTGGCTGCCGGTCATGATGGGCGGAAGGTTGTTATTGCGCCCCGGGCGGCGCATGAAGCCGTTGCCGATCTGGTCGATGGTGACGGTCATGCCGGCCTCGCGCGCCCAGCGGGTGACGAGGTCGCGGCCCTGCTTGTCCAGATCGGTGAGGGTGAGGCGGCAGACGCCGCCTTTGGGCGTGGCACCGATCTGCGCCAGCTCCATGAGGGAATCCCACAGGCGCTCGCCGTTGACGCGCAGGTGGCTGATGTCGGTTCGGGTGGTCGTGTCCATGGTGTTCTCCGGATGCGTGGGCGGCCGTCAGCGGGCGACCGCCGTGGGGGCGAGGTCCTGCGCGCGCTTTTGCACGGCCTGGAACTGGGGGCCGAACGCGGGGCGCTTGATGTAGCGGCCCCGGCCCGGCTCGGCGCGCAGGTCGCCGTTGGCGAACACCACGCGCCCCTGGCTGATGGTGTGACTGGGAATGCCGCGCACGGTGCGGCCCTCGAAGATGTTGAAGTCGCCCTTGCTGTGCTGCGTCCTCGCAGAAAACGTCTTCGTGCCTTGCGGGTCCCAGAGCACCAGGTCGGCATCGGCCCCGGCGCCGACGAAGCCTTTGCGCGGGTAGATGTTGAAGAGTTTGGCCGCATTGGTGGAGGTGATGGCGACGAACTCCGAGGGCGTGAGCCGCCCGGTGTTCACGCCGCCGTCCCAGATGGCGGCCATGCGCTCTTCCACGCCGCCCGTGCCGTTGGGGATCTTGGCGAAGTTGTCGCGGCCCATGGCTTTCTGCGCAGCGCAGAAGGTGCAGTGGTCGGTGGCCGTGGTGTGCAACTGGCCCGATTGCAGGCCGCGCCACAGCGCCTCCTGGTGGCCGCCCGAGCGGGGGCGGAACGGCGGGCTCATCACGTGGGCGGCGGCGGTGGCGAAGTCCGGGTCGCGGTACACGCTGTCGTCGATCAGCAGGTGACCGGCCAGCACTTCGCCGAACACGCGCTGGCCCCGGGCGCGGGCGCGGGCGATGGCCTCCGCCGCTTCGGCGCAGCTCACATGCACCACGTAGATGGGCACGCCCAGCACGTCGGCGATGGCGATGGCGCGGTTGGCCGCCTCGGCCTCCACCATGGGCGGGCGGGCCAGCGGATGGCCCTCGGGACCGGTGATGCCCATCTTGGCCACCTCCTGCTGCAGCAGGTAGACGAGTTCGCCGTTCTCGGCGTGCACGGTGGGCATGGCGCCCAGCTCCAGCGCGCGCCGGAAGCTGTTCACCAGCGTTTCGTCGTCGCACATGATGGCGTTCTTGTAGGCCATGAAGTGCTTGAAGCTATTGACGCCCTCTTCCTGCACCAGCGTGCCCATGTCGGCCCGCACCTGCTCGCTCCACCAGGTGACGGCGACGTGAAAGCCGTAGTCGGCCGCCGATTTCTCGGCCCAGCCGCGCCACTTGCGGTAGGCGTCCATCATGGGCTCCTGCGGGTCGGGGATCACGAAGTCGATGATGCTGGTGGTGCCGCCCGCCAGGCCTGCCGCCGTGCCGGTGAAGAAATCGTCCATGGTGACGGTGCCCATGAAGGGCAGCTGCATGTGCGTGTGCGGATCGATGCCGCCCGGCAGCACGTACTGGCCGCTCGCATCCAGCGTCTCGGCACCGGCAGGCGCCTCGCCCGCCACATCGGGGCCCACGGCGGCGATGCGGCCGTCCACGCACAGCACGTCGGCGCGCTCTTCGCGGTCGGCATGAACCACGGTGCCGCCGCGGATCAGCACGGCGTTGGAAGGGGTCGGGCTCATGGCAGGTCTCCTGAAAGATGAAGGGGTGCCCGCCGCGCTCAGGCGCGGCGCAACGGAGTGGGCGCCAGGTGCGCCTGGCCGGCCATGCCCAGGCGGTACACCACGGCGGCAATCGCCAGGCCGATGAACCAGGCATAGGCATAGATCTGCTTGAACACCTCGCCCACGCCGGGGAAGGTGGCGGGGAATGCCGCGTTCAGGAAGCCGGGAATGTTGGGCGCCACGCCCAGCACGAAGGCCACCACGGCCACCGCATTCCAGCCGCCGCGGTAACGGTAGGCGCCGCGCTCTTCGTACAGCGCGGCCACGTCCAGCTCGGTGCGGCGCACCAGGTAATAGTCCACCATCAGGATGCCGGCCACCGGCCCCAGTAGCGCCGAGTAGCCGATGAGCCAGGTGAAGATGTAGCCCTGGGTCGATTCCAGGATCTTCCAAGGCATCATCGCGATGGCGATGCCCACGGTGATGTAGCCGCCCACGCGGTAGCTGATGCGCGACGGGCTCAGTGCCGAGAAGTCGTAGGCCGGCCCCACGAGGTTGGCTGCGAGGTTCACGCTGACGGTGTCGATCAGCAGGATGATGAGCGCGATCAGCACGGCCGCGCCCGTCATGCGGCTGGCCAGGTCCACCGGGTCCCACAGCGCCTTGCCGTAGATGACCACCGTGGCCGAGGTCACGAACACCGCCAGCGCGGCCAGCAGTCCCATGGGCACGGGCAGGCCGATGGCCTGGCCCACCACCTGATCGCGCTGCGACTGGGCGAACCGCGTGAAGTCTGGAATGTTGAGCGCCAGCGTGGCCCAGAAGCCCACCATGGCGGTCAGCGACGGCCAGAACACGGCGCTGAACTGCCCCGCCTTCTTGCCGCCGGGCGTGAACTGCGAGGGCTGGTCCAGGATGGGCCCGAAACCGCCCGCCTTGTCATACGCCCACCACAGCAGCAGAAAGCAGATGACGATCTTGATCGGCGCCGTCCACGTTTCGAGCTTGCGGATGGACTCGATGCCGTGCACCACGAAATAGAACTGGATGGCCCAGAACACCAGGAAGCACACCAGCTGGCCCAGGTTGATGCCCAGCCCCGCGATCTTGTCGCCCTCCAGGGGGTGCCCGAGGAGCACACCGGCCAGCGTGTAGATCATCATGCCGCCGAACCAGGTCTGGATGCCGTACCAGCCGCAGGCCACCAGTGCGCGCAGCAGCGCCGGCAGCTTGGCGCCGCGCGTGCCGAACGAGGCACGCGCCAGCACCGCGTAGGGAATGCCGTACTTGGCCCCCGCATGGCCGATGAGCAGCATGGGCACCAGCACGATCAGGTTGCCCAGGAACACCGTGCCCACCGCCTGCCCCCACGACATGCCGCTGTCGATCAGGCTGGCGGCCAGCGTGTAGGCGGGGATGCACATCACCATGCCCACCCACAAGGCCGCGAAGTGGTACCAGCGCCAGGTGCGCTGGTGCGGCTGGGTGGGCGCCAGGTCGTCGTTCCACAGTTCGTTGCTGGCACCGGGGGCATGCAGGGTCTTCATGGGGCGGTCTCCGAGACGTTGCAGACAGGCTGGCAGGCGGGAAGCGGGCGCGAAGGTGGGCAACAGCGCGGGCAATGGGCCGCGGCAGCGCGGCTCAGGCGGCCACGCGCTGCGGGTTGTTGGGGTGCATGGTCCAGTTGGCGTACTCGCCCGTCACCACCTTGCCGGTGCGCGCATCGACCTCGCCGGGCGCGAGGCTGCGCAGCGTGATGCATTCGGGCACGGGGCAGATCGAAACGCACAGGTTGCAGCCCACGCATTCGGCCTCGTTCACCTCGAACAAGCGCACGCCGCCTTCCTTGGTGAAGGTGATGGCCTGGTGCGAGGTGTCTTCGCACACCACATGGCAACGGCCGCACTGGATGCACGAATCCTGATCGATCACCGCCTTGTCGATGTGGTTCAGGTCGAGCTGCTTCCAGTCCTTGACCGTCGGCACGGCCTGGCCGCGGAAGTCGTCGAGGGTGTGGTAGCCGTGCGCGTCCATGAAGTTGGACAACCCGTCGCACATGTCCTGCACGATCTTGAAGCCGTACACCATGGCCGCCGTGCACACCTGCACGGTGCCGCAGCCCAGGGCGATGTACTCGGCCGCATCGCGCCAGGTGGAGATGCCGCCGATGCCGCTGATGGGCAGGCCGGCGGTCTGCGCGTCGCGCGCGATCTCGGCCACCATGTTGAGCGCGATGGGCTTGACCGCCGGGCCGCAATAGCCGCCGTGCGAGCCCAGGCCGCCGGTGCTGGGACTCATGGCCATGCGCTCCAGGTCCACGCCCATGATGGAGTTGATGGTGTTGATGAGCGACACCGCATCGGCCCCGCCGGCCTTGGCAGCGCAGGCGGGCTGGCGCACGTCGGTGATGTTGGGCGTGAGCTTCACGATCACCGGCAGCCGGCTGTAGTGCTTGCACCAGGCCGTCACCATCTGGATGTACTCGGGCACCTGGCCCACGGCGGCGCCCATGCCGCGCTCGCTCATGCCGTGCGGGCAGCCGAAGTTCAGCTCGATGCCGTCGGCCCCCACGTCCTCCACCATGGGCAGGATGCGCTTCCAGCTTTCTTCCACGCAGGGCACCATGAGCGAGACGATCATTGCGCGGTCGGGCCAGTTGCGTTTGACGCGGCGGATCTCGTCCAGGTTGGTCTGCAACGGGCGGTCGGTGATGAGCTCGATGTTGTTGAGCCCGATCACGCGGCGGTCCTGCGACATCAGCGTGGCATAGCGCGGGCCGTTGACGTTGACCACGTGCGGGTCTTCGCCCAGCGTCTTCCAGACCACGCCGCCCCAGCCCGCCTCGAAGGCGCGGGTGACGTTGATTTCCTTGTCGGTGGGCGGTGCGGAGGCCAGCCAGAACGGGTTGGGGCTCTCGATGCCGAGAAAGCGGCTGCGGATGTCTGCCATGGGAAATGCTCCGGGGATGCGGGGTGTTGGAGGGAGAAGGCGCCGGCCGTCAGCCGCGCAGCGCCTCGCTGATGGAGAGGGCGGACACCTTGCCGTGCTCGACCGCCTCGACCGTGAGGTCGCGCCCGCCGGCACGGCAGTCCCCGCCGGCCCACAGCCGCGCCACGCTGGTGCGGCCCATGTCGTCGGTGGCGATGCGCCCGCCCTGCAGGGCCACCGTGGGACCTGCATGCTCGGGCAGGTAACTCTGGCCGATGGCCTTGAGCACCATGTCGGCCTCCAGCGTGAAGGCTTCGCCCGTGTCCACGAGGCGTCCACCCGCCAGGGCCGTGGCCGCGAACCGCATGCCACGCACCACCCCGCCTTCGCTGAGCAGTTCCTTCGGCGCCGCCCAGTGGCGGATGGCCACGCCGTTCGTCTGCGCCCAGCGCTGCTCCACGGCGGAGGCGGACATGCCGTCGGCACTGCGGCGATAGACGATCGTCACCTCTTCGGCGCCCAGCTTGCGCGCCTGCACAGCAGCGTCCACGGCCGTCATGCCGCCGCCGATCACGACCACGCGGCGGCCCACGGGGACGGTCGAAAGGTCCTGCGCCTGGCGCACGTCGGCAATGAAGTCGACCGCGTTGCACAGCCCCTCGACCTGCGGCTCGGCGATGCCCAGCGCATTGACGCCCGCCAGTCCCAAACCCAGGAACACGGCGTCGTAGGCCTGAAGCAGGCTGTCCACGGTGGCATCGCGGCCCAGAACCTGATTGCAGCGCACCTCGATGCCGCCGATGGACAGCAGCCATTCGATTTCCTTTTGCGCGAAGCCGCCCGTGGTCTTGTAGCTGGCCAGGCCGTATTCGTTCAAACCGCCCAGCTTGGGGCGCGCCTCGAACAGCACCACGTCGTGCCCGCGCACCGCCAGGCCATGGGCGCAGGCCAGCCCTGCGGGCCCCGCGCCCACCACAGCCACCCGACGGCCCGTGGGCGCGGCACGGGTGAACAGGGGCGCGCCCGGGTCGGCAAAGTACGCATCGGTGGCGCGGCGCTGCAGCGCGCCTATCTCCACCGGCTTGTCGTCATGCGAGTTGCGCACGCAGGCCTGCTCGCACAGCACCTCGGTCGGGCAGACGCGGGCGCACATGCCGCCGAGCGGGTTGGCCTCGAGAATGGCGCGGGCCGCGCCGCGGTCGTTGCCCTGGGCGACGCGGTGGATGAACGCGGGAATGTCGATGCCGGTCGGGCACGCCGTGGCGCACGGCGCATCGAAGCAGTAGTAGCAGCGCTCGGCCTCCACCAGAGCCTGCGCCTTGGTGAGCGGCGGATGCGCGTCGCCGAAGTTCACGGCGTAGTCGGCCAGGTTCAGGCGTGCGGCATGAATGCCGCACGCGCGGTTTGCGGTCGTTTCCATCGGGAGTCCTCGGGGCGAAGGGTCAGGGACGGGAGATCAGGGGCGGGAAAGGGGCGCGCGAACACGGCGGGGCGCGTGGGCGTGGCGCTTGCGGCGTTGGCGGGGCCAGGCGCAGGCGACCGGGCGGCCGCACATCGGAACAGTCTGCAGAGGTTTCATCGGGGGGCCTCGCTGTCGTGGTGCAGGTGTCTTCGGCGGTGCCGTGCCCTGCTGGTTTTCAATTTACCAATCAGTAAAAATTTACCAATCGGTAAAATCCCCTAGTGCAAACACCGTGCCAGCGAAAACACCCCGCAGTCGTTCCACAATGGTGCAAATGAGCCCTTCGCCCAAGCCCTCCCGCCCCGCACCTGTGCGAACGCTCACCGCCCTGCAGCCCCCCGCGCCCGATGGAGCGCCCGCCGACCCGGGGCGCCCGCCCACCGCCTCGCGGCTCAAAAAGGAACAGGCCATCCTCACCGAGGCGGAGACGCAGTTTGCGCAGTTCGGTTTCGAGGGCGCGTCGCTGGAGAGCATCGCCGCGGCCATCGGGCTGAGCCGCCACAACCTGCTGTACTACTTTCCGAGCAAGGAGGCGCTGTACCTGCGCGTGCTGGACGACGTGCTCAACCAGTGGCTGGCCGGCATGGAAGAGATGTCCCATGGCGATGATCCGCACGAGGCGCTGCGCCGCTACATCCGCGCCAAGCTGCGCTCGTCGCTGGAGCGGCCGAACGCCGCCAAGGTGTTCGCCAAGGAGGTCATCGCCGGTGCGCCGCGCTACGCGGGCGTGATCGCCGAACGCGTGGGCCCTGTGCTCAAGAACGATGTGCGCACCTTCGAGCGCTGGGCGCGCGAGGGCCGCATCGCCAAGGTGAATTTCACCCACCTCATGTTCATCATCTGGTCCGTGACCCAGGCCTACGCCGACCAGCAGGCCCAGTTCGCGCTGCTGCTGGGCAAGCCCGCGCTGACCGAGCGCGACTACGACAAGGCGGAGGAATTGCTCTGCCACCTGGTGCTGCGGGGCCTGGAACCCGGGCCGGCGGCGCCCGTCCAGGACTGAAACCGGGCCGCTGCGAGCCCCTGCGTGTCGCTGGAAAATGGTCGGGCCTGGAGGCACCCCGCATCCGGCGGTGCCAAGCGGGTGCGAAAATTCCATCGCTTAGACTTCCCGGCTGCCTGCGCGCACTGCCACGCACCGCTGCGCCCGTCCACCTGCTTTCTATCCGCCCATGGCCAAACCGTCCATTTCCCTTGCTGTATTCGGCATCGCCGTTCTGGCGGCCGTGCTGGCCATCTACCTGCCCGGCTGGAACCATGCGTTGCTGTTCGACGATCTGCGGCTTTCCGACGGCGCGATCTTCGGTAGCTACGGCAGCCTGCTCACCTTCAAGCAGCGGATGCTGTCGTACGGCAGCTTCATCTGGGTGGACTCCTTGGCCGGCCCCGGCTGGGGCAAGCAGCGGCTCGTGAACATTGCACTGCACCTGGCCACGGTGGCCGCGCTGTATGCGCTGGTGCGCGATCTGCTGGCCCGCACGCGCTTCCCGGAGGAATTCGAATCGCAGCCGCATTTCGGCCTGTCGCAACAGGCGGCGGTGCGGGTGGGCGTGGCACTGTTCGCGGTCAATCCCATGGCGGTGTATGCCGTGGCGTACCTAGTGCAGCGCTCGATCGTCATGGCCACGCTGTTCTCGGTGCTGGCGTGCTGGTGCTTCGTGCGGGGCCTGTCCGGCCGGGGCGTGCTCTGGTATGGCCTGGCCCTGCTGAGCTACGTGGCGGCGGTGCTGTCCAAGGAACATGCGGTCATGGTCGCCGCAATGAGCGTGCCGCTGTACATCCATGTCCGCCGCCCGAGCTGGAAGACGGTCGCCACGCTGGCTGGCGCATCCGCCGCGCTGATCGCGGTGGCAGCGGTGGTCTTTTTCGGCATCTACGGCGAATTCATCGGCAAGCTCTTCGACCAGCGCTCGCTGGACTTCGCCCAGCAGCTGGAGCGCCTGAGCCCGGGGATCACGCAGCGCATGTACCCGCTCAGCATCCTGAACGAGGCGGCGCTCTTCTTTGCCTACGGGTTCCTGTGGTTCTTCCCCAACGTGATGTGGATGTCGGTGGACCTGCGGCCGGCGTTCCCGCTGTCGTATGCCGCATTCCCGCAGATCCTGGGCGTCTTCGGCTATGTGGCGCTGTGGGCCGCCGCGCTCTGGGCCGTGCTGCGCCGCCGCGGGGCGTTGAGCCTCGTGGGCGTGGCGCTGATGTTCCCGCTGCTGCTGTACGTGACCGAGTTCGCGACCGTGTGGGTGCAGGACCCGTTCGTGCTCTACCGCAGCTATCTCTGGGCCATCGCCGTGCCGGTGCTGGTCGCCATCGTGCTGACCGGCTTCAAGCCGAAAACCATTTACGTGCTGGGCTGCATGGTGGGCCTGGTGTTCAGCCTGCTGGCGTTCGAGCGGGTGGAATCCCTGCGGGATGACTACGCCGCCTGGGGCGATGCGGCCGAAAAGATCGATCTGCAGGCATCGCCGAGCGCCGTCGGCCGCTGGCGGCCGTTCCTGAACCTCGGGGCATACCACCTCGATCGCGGCTCGGTGGCCGAGGCCCAGAAGAGCTTTGCCACCGCCGAGGCGCTGGGATCGTTGCAGGGCTCCGCCCGCTTCAATATCGGCGTCGCGCTGCAACAGCAAAAAAAGCACACCGAGGCCTTGGCGGCCTTCGCAGAAGCGGAAAAGCAGGGCTTCACCGACCTGCCGCTGTACTACCACCGGGGCGAGTCCGCCTTCGCTCTGGGGCAGTTCGCCGCGGCGTACGACGCCTTCACGCAGGGCATGACCCGCGCGGCAGAAGGCATCACCGACAAGGAGGTCGAGCGCATGCGCGAATCCATGCGCATGCGCCGCGCCGAAGCCGCCATCGGCGCACAGCGGTACGACGATGCCATCAGCGATTTCAGTGCCTTGATGAAAGCCGCCCCTAACAACCAGCGCCTGATGCTGGGCCTGGGCATGGCGCAGGTGGGCAAGGGCGATGTGAAGGCGGCGATCGCGCTGTTCGACCAGATCATCGCGCGCATCCCCAACGCAGCGCCGGCGTACTACGGTCGGGCCATGGCCCACCGCGCGGCCGGCCGCCTGGACGACAGCCTCAAGGACCTGGACCGCGCCATCGCGATCGATCCGCGCAATCCGCAGTACCCGCAGGTGCGCGCCCAGGTGGCGGCCCTGAAGAAATAGCCTGCGGCAGCGAGACCCCCGTGGCACTGCGCGTCCTGCACATCGGCAAGTTCTTTCCGCCCTATCTGGGCGGTATGGAAGTGTTCCTGGCCGACCTCATCGAAGCCCAGCGGGCCCAGGGCATCGAGGCGTTCGCGCTGGTGCACGGAGCCCCCTTGCCGGACGACCCTCCCTGGCTGGTGCGGGTGCCGGTGCAGTTCAACCTGGTCTATGCGCCCATCGCCCTGGGCTTTCGCTCCGCGCTGGGAAGGGCCATCCGGCGCTTTCAGCCCGATGTGCTGCACCTGCACCTGCCCAACAACTCTGCGCTGTGGGCGCTGACGCTGCCTGCGGCCCGCAAGGTGCCGTGCGTGGTGCACTGGCATTCCGACATCGTCGTCTCGGACATCAAGTTGTCCGTGGCGCTGGCGTATTTTCTGTACCGCCCGTTCGAGCACGCGGTGCTGGACCGGGCGCAGTTGATTTTCGCCACGTCGCCCCCCTACCTGGAGGCCAGCCGTGCGCTGCAGCCGTGGCGCAGCAAGTGCGAGGTCATTCCGCTGGGCATCAACCTGCGCCGCCCTCCCCCGCCCGCTACCTTGCGCAGTGGGCTGCAATGGAGACCCGAAACCCAGCTGCGGCTTCTGTCCATCGGTCGGCTCACCTACTACAAGGGGTTTGAGACACTGATTCAGGCCGTGCAGGCCATGCCGGGGGTCGAACTCGTGATCGCCGGCGAAGGCGAGTTGCGGGTGTCGCTGGAGGCACTGATCCGGGATACCACGCCAGCCGGCCGAGAACCCGCGGTGCGCTTGGTCGGCTCGGTGCTCGATGCGGAAAAGCACGCCTTGCTGGAAGGCTGCGACGTCTTTTGCCTGGCGTCGCGCGAGCGCACCGAGGCGTTCGGCATCGTGTTGCTGGAGGCCATGATGCACAAGCGCCCCTGCGTGGTGACGGACCTGCCCGGCTCCGGCATGCCCTGGGTGGTGGCCTACGCCCATGCCGGGCTGCATGTGCCCATCGAAGACGTGGAGAGCTGGCGCAGTACCCTGGCCCGCCTGCAGCACGACACGCGGCTGCGCGCACAGTTCGGCGAGGCGGGCCATCAGGCACTGCTGAAGTACTTCGACATTGCCCAGTGCGAGCGTGCACTGGCGCACCAGTACCAATACCTGGCCCTGGGCAGCACGCCGGCCGAACCGAATCCGCGCGTACTGGTGGTGATTTCGACACGCAACCACGCGGCCGGCATTCAGCACCTCATCCAGCGGGTGCGATCACTCGTAGGCGCCGACGTGCTGGTGGTGGACAACCGCAGTACCGATGGCACCTGTCACCTCGCGGAGAGCACTGGCGCCACGGTGTTGCGCCCGCTGCTGGCCATGACCACCTGGGGGAGCTTGCAGACGGGGCTTCGCTACGGACTGGCGCGCGGGTACGACGCGGTGATCACCATCGATGCGGAAGGCCGTTACGAGGTGGAGGAGATCTCCAGCCTGTTGTCCCGACGCCAGGAAGGCGATGTGGTGGTGAGCCACTTTTCCACACGGACCAGTTGGGCGCGCCGGCTGGCGTGGAGCTGGTTCCGGTTCCTGACGGGTTTTGCGCTGCACGATTTCGTGTCCGGCTTTCGGCTCTACAATCGCAAGGCTCTCGAAGTCGCGGTCTCCACCGAAGCGACCTTGCTGGACTACCAAGACATCGGCACGTTGCTGCTGATGCGGCGCCAGGGCCTGCGCATCAAGGAAGTCGCCTTGCCCATGCACACCGCCAAGGTAGACCGGTCGAAGATCTTCCAGTCCTGGGCCAATGCGCTGCGATACGTTGCGGTGTCGTCGCTGCTGTGCATCGCGCACTGGAGAACCCGCGGCTCGGCCGACTGAGCCCAGGACCTATCGCAGGATCGCCTGCATTCGGTCGATGAAGGCGGCTTCGGTGAATCGCCTGGCGCGTTGCCGGCATTGTGCAGAAAGTCTCTCGCCATGGATCTGCTCAATCCGTGCCACGGCGTCCATCACCGCCTGGGGGGCGGGATCGGGTGCGATGAGCACCCCCGTTTCGCCGGGCAGCACCGTTTCCAATAACCCCCCTTCGGCCACACCGATCACGGGTTTGCCTGCAGCCATGGCCTCCACGGGCGACATGCCAAAATCCTCGTCCACCGGCAGGTAGATCACGCACCGGGCATTACCCACCCAGCGCCTCAGCGCCTCATCGGCCTGCCAGCCGGTGAACCGGATGTTGGGAGCCTCTCCGGCGATCGCTTTCAATCGCTCCAGTTCCGGCCCGCCAGAGAGCACGACCAGGGAGCGATCGGGCATCTGAAGGAAAGCCCGCACGATCACATCCACCCGCTTGTTGGGCACCAGTCGAGCGGTAGAGAGGTAGTAGCCTTCATCGGCCAAAAACCGGAAGTGCTGTGTGGCCACAGGGGGGTAGACCACCTCGGCATCCAGCCCGGTATACCGCTGGAGCCGTGCGCGAACGTTCTCCGAGTTCACGAAAATGCAATCCATACGGCCGATGGCCGCTTCGTACTGCTTGCGGAACCACCGCACGAAGATGGCGTAGAACGGCCGAAGCCACCACGGAAAACCCGCCAACGTGCTGTCGTACAGGTCATAGGCGAATCGGGGAATGGTGTGGCAATAGTAAAAGCGCCGGCCAGACCGCTGCTGGTAGACCGCCAATGGGGCATAGAAGCCGCTGTAGAGCACGGTATGGGCATCGTGCAACCGTCCGGCCCGAAACCGGAAGCACCACATGCTTTCCAGAATGCGCGGCAGGCGCGCAGACCAGCCACCCCGCAACTCCTGCACTTGGGCGGTGGAGGTATCCAGCAAGGGTTGGGCGTCCGGGTAGCACCGGCTGACCAGGGTCTGAAAGTCCGGAAAGGCCTCGGCCAGCGTGAGCGTGACCCGCTCCGCGCCTCCGGCCACCTGCATGAAGTCGTAGAGAAGGTAGTTTTTCATGCCAGCAACATCTCCAGACGGGCCAGCATGGCCTGGGCGCGCACACTCCAGTCGTGGGCTTGCACGAAGTCTTTCGCGAAGCTCGCAGGGCGACCCTGCGCCTGCTCCCGGGCCTGTACGATGGCATCGACAAATGTCCGCGCATCGTTGCCGTAGCAGGCCAGATCACCCATCCCATGGCGCATTGCGCCCAGATCCGTGCTGGCTACACCCAATCCCGTGGCGATGTACTCATAGAACTTCAAGGGACGCTCGACATAGCGCATGCGCCCATCGGCCTCGCAAAAAGGAATCAGGCCGACTTCATGGCTCTGAAGAACCGCTGGCAGTTCCGCACGGCCGACACTGCCGCGCCATTGGAGGTTGACAGGCCATCCGTGCTGCGGTGGCGTACCAGGGGCGTACACCGCAAAGGTCCAATCGGGAAGCAACCGCGCGGCCTGGGCGAGCAAGCCCGTGTCCAGCCAAGCCGTCAGCCCGCCGACATAGACCGCGCTGCGCGGCTGCCGCGCCACCGGGCTTTGCGTGGCAGGCATCAAAAGGCGGGCCTCCACCCCATTGGGAATGTGCACCACCTCACCCCGCGGGTGCAGCGCACGGGCATATTCCGCCAGGGGTTCAGAGACGGCCCAGACTTCATCGAAATCGGGGCCACCCACCATGGACTCGAGCGCATTGATGAGCACGGGGTGCAGGTCGCGGGCGAACCCCTGCGGCCAATCGTTGAGGCGGCAGATCTTGGCGCGGGCCGTGATCTGGTGCAGCAGCAACATGTTGGGTGCGACATCGGCGATGCACGCGTCGAACGGCACGTCGCGCAATGGCGACGGGCAGCGTCGGCCATACGCCTCCAATTGCCAAGGCCACCGCAGAAAAAGCCGATGCGCGGGAAACACCGATTGAAGACTCCACTCGGTGAGACCTTGCGAAATGCCCACTGCTCGCCGCGGCATCCCATGTCCCCATGCCCTCGCCAGCCGGGCATGGCGCTGGCGGCCCACGACGTCCAGCGGGGAGGAGAGCGTGGGCACATAGTCGACCGACCAACCCGCCGCCGCCAACGCTTGCGCCAGATGCTGAGAACCCACCTTGGTGCCGCCGTCGATGAACGACTGGGTTCCGAGAACAAGCGCGCGCATGGTGTCAATGCACCAAGCAGGCACGGTCGGCCAGCAAGCCGCGCACCTCGTCACGAAGCCATTGGCGGGTGGCCGCCGCATTGAACCGCTGGCTGGCCGAGTCCGAAGCGCGCTTCATGGCGTCGATGTCCTGGGGCGTGAGGCGCGAGAGATGCGCGGCCAGGTCTGCTGCTTCGAAACTACCGCTCACCACGCCACAACCCAGTTCGGTCACCAGCGCCTGCATCTCGGGCGACGGACCGATGGCGATGGCCAAGCGTGCCTGCATGAATTCGAAGAATTTGTTGGGCAGTGCATGCAGGTAATTGAAATTGGTGGGGGGCAGCAGGAACAATCCGATGTCATAGCCATTGGTGTGCGCGGCGATATCGCGCATGGGCACTGGCGGAATGAACCGGATGCGCGAATGCCGTGCGGCCCGTTGCTTCAGGGTGGCGAGGTACGCCGGGTCTTGCTCCATCAGCATCAGGTCGAGGCTGAAGCGATCATCCAGATGGTCCATGAGGTCGATCATCACCTCGATCTTGCGCGAGGCGATGGCTGCGCCATGGTGGATCAGCCGAATACGTTCGGCATGCGTTGGCCGCACGGGTAAGCGCTCTGGCTCGGGGCAATTGGGCATGACGGATACCGGAACGCCGTAGCACCGCTCGTACTCGCGCGCGATGCCTGTGCACACGGTACTCATGCGCGCGACCCGCGGCAGCGCATCGCGGCAGGTGGCATCGAAGAAAGGCCCCAGCAACGTGCGCCACGCCCAAAGGTCTTCGAATTCCCGCGGCGCGTATTCGTGCGCGTCCAGCCACACGGGCGCATTGCCGGCCAACCGCAACGCCATCGGCAGAGCCATCACATCGTTGGCCAATACCATGTCAAAACCCGCTGGCACCTGCGCTGCGGACTTCTCCAGCGCGCGGATCTGAGGGTGTTGCCAGTAATAGGCGTCGTAGCGTCGAAAGGCCAGACGCAGCGCATTGCGCAAAACCCCTTTGCGATCCGCACGCGTCTGTTCCACGGAGGTGAAATGCAGCACTCCAGGTGGACGTTCTCCGAACCCCAGCACATGGACTTCATGCTCGTCCTTCAGCGCCCCGTACTGGCGCATCACGCGGGGATCGGAGGCAATGGGTGAAAGCGACAACAGCAGCAGGCGGGCCACGGCAAACTCACCCAGCAAAATGCCGCGCATGCCAGCGCGTGAAGTTGATCCAGCGCCACACTTGCCAACTGAAAGGACGCTGTCCGGCAACGACCTGATCGAACGCCTTCAGCACCTCGTCCTGGCGAAAGAACGGCAAACCCAGCGGATACCGCAACCATTCCCGCACCTGTGGTGCCATTTGCAAAAGCCACGCTTGCTCGGGCGTGGCGAAGCCGATCTTGTCCCGGCGATCCAGCACTTCCTGCGGCACCAGGCCACGCATCGCCCGGCGCAATAGATGCTTGGTCTCACCTTGGGGCGACACCAGGTATTCCTCAGGCAGCGTCAGCAGAAAATCGGCCAACCCCGTCGTGAGGAAAGGGACCCGGCTTTCCACCGAGAACCGCATGGAATTGCGATCGCCATGGCGCAAAAGCCCAGGCAGGCCGACGCCATGCAGCGAACGGGCCAACTCTGCCACCAAACGGCGTCCCGGCGCCGTCTGGGGAGGCCGTTCGCGTGGGAAACGCAGCACCACGCCTGCATCGGACAGTACCTGTCCGTCGAGCCAAGGGGGGCAGGCCTTAGCTCCATTCAAGCGGCGCAACCTTTGGTAGGCGGAATCGCTGGTGTATTCCGCCACCGCAGCCTTGAATCCGTCCAGCGACGCCCTGCCGGGCCAATGCCCCCAATCCCGCAAGAATGCAGCCGCACCCAGCAACTGCCCTTCGTCCAGGAGACTGCGTACGCGCGGCCCAGGGTAGCCGACATAACCGCCGCACAGTTCATCCGCGCCTTGTCCATCGAGCGTCACGGTCACCCCGTGCTCCCGTGCCAGCTGAAACACCCGGTATTGGGCATAAATGCTGGTGCTGCCGAAGGGCTCACCCTGCGTCGCGATCATGTCGTCCAGG
Source organism: Acidovorax sp. GBBC 1281 (assembly GCF_028473645.1). NCBI lineage: Bacteria > Pseudomonadati > Pseudomonadota > Betaproteobacteria > Burkholderiales > Comamonadaceae > Acidovorax > Acidovorax sp. GBBC 1281. The sequence continues at coordinate 1,031,619 of NZ_CP097269.1, read as the reverse complement.
TCGGCGGCAAGCTCCTGCGGCGTGATGCTCAGCTTGTGCGACACCGCACCAACGTGCGCAGTCATGCGGTCGACCCATTGCTCTTCCGAAACCGAGTCCCCGGCTGCAATGAAGCTGAACGTATGGATGGTCGCTTCGGGCTCAAGGTGCCGCATGCAACCCACGATCGCGGACGAATCCAGGCCACCCGATAACGCGGCCCCCAGGGGTACGTCGCTGCGCAGATGAAGCCGCACGCTGTCCAACAGATGGCCGCGAAGCGCCTGCGCCGCGTCGTCGATCGTCAGTCGCGGGGCGGGTGCAATTTTGGGTGCCCACCAGCGTTGCAGGTCCAGACGCTGGGATCCCAGGTCGTACGTGAAACGGTGTCCGGGCGGCAGCGCACGCACTCCGGCAAAGAAGGTGCGCTCGCCCGTGTCGTAAGAACCATGCGCCAGGTAGTCATAGGCCACCTGCCAGTCGAGCGCCGGGGCGAACGACCGCAATGCCTGGACCGCCGGGATCTCGGAGGCGAAGCAGAAATTTCGATCATCCTGGTGGTAGTAAAGCGGCTTGATGCCAAAGGCATCGCGGGCGCCATGGAGCAAATTCGTTTCGCGATCGAAGACGACGAACGCGAACATGCCGACAAACCGGCCGAGTGCGGCTTCGCCCCATTGGGCCCAAGCCTGCAACAGCACTTCGGTGTCGGAAGCCGAGTGGACATGCCGGCCCAGCGATTGCAGTTCCGAACGGAGTTCGCGATAGTTGTAGATCTCTCCGTTGAAGACCAGCAAGAATCGCCCGTCCCGGCTCGCCATGGGCTGGTGGGCTGCATCGGTCAGGTCGATCACACTGAGACGGGTGTGCCCGAGGTGCATTTGGCCATCGGGTAACCACACGCTCGACAATCCATGATCGTCGGGGCCCCGGCGCCCCAACGTCGAAAGGCCCAGCTTGAGCCTGGCCTCAGCATTGTCGAGACGGCCAGCGCCATACAAACCAAGAATGCCGCACATGCTTATTTCGCCTTCAACGCTTCTTCGTACTTGGCCACGGTCAATGAAGCGACATGAACGGGGTCATGCCACCTGCGGGCATATTCAAAGCAGGCTTCTGCGTGTCCAGCTAACTTTGCGGGTGAATCCAGTAACCCTTCAAGAACCTCTTCAATGGTGTTCGGATCTGCCTGAATGACAGCTTGAAAAAGCTCTTCGCGCATCGGTGCAGGCACCGCAGGTACATCCCGTTCATCTATCCGCACGACGACAGGCTTTCCCAACATCATCGTCTCGACTGCAAATGCTCCATACCAGCCGATCAGCAATTGGTCTACGACGACATCCGCGGCACCGTAGATTTCAAGCGCCTCGGCATGCGATTTTCCCTCGACCAAAACAAGTTCGATGGCGTCGGGATGCCGCTTGTTAATTTTCTCCACGGCCTTCAGAAGAAACGCGGTGCCCTTGATTTCGCGGTTGGTAGGGGCGTGCGCAACACGCAGGCGACGCCTGGCCTCGTTCCGCAACGGCCTCGCCTTCTCCACAATGGGCACGGCATATGGAAGAAATCCAGAACGCTGGCTCGGCAAGAAGGGGAGCAAGTCGGGATTCAATGCCCAAAGGTGCTGGGCATGGCGTTCCATCTTGATGATTCCAGCCTCGCGGCTCCTGTCGAGGGCTGGCCCGCAATCCCGGACGACGCAGTGCTCACAAGCGCTGAAGCCACCCTTGGCCAGCGTGGGCGATTTCTGACGGGCATCGCACCCGTTGTATGTCGCAAACAAGGCCGCTGTGTCAGGGTAGAAAGGCAACTCAAGGTGCTGCAGATTGATTCCGCGCATCGTGAACAATGACGAGCCCCAGTTGAAGTGAAATACGTCATAGCGCGCTCTCACAGACAGGAACGCCTTGAGCAGGAGGTACCACCTTCCCCATGCCGTGCTGGAACCGCTGAGATCGATGATCGAGTCGGCAGGGTAGTCCAGATAGGACGTCTGAGTCACCAAAGTATCGCTGTGCACGCCCAATGACCGTTCGCCCCTGGAAAGGGCCCAGGCATTGTTGCCAACAGAGGTGGGAAGATGAAGAACCCTCATTGCGAGGCTTCTAGCACCTTTTGAACGCCCTCTTTGAATGGGGTCAGCGGAGAGGTGTAGTGAGAGCGGAACAGGGACGTGTCCCCGATCAGATCTCCTGCCCGCTCACGATCGTTCACGGCCACCTGCGGCAAGGTACCAGCCACTTCGCCAATGATTCCCACCATCTGCCGAATCGAAAGCACCTCATCGCCTGCAAAGTTCATGACCGGCACACCGCGCATCCCTGCCACCATTTCGATGGCCCGCACAGTGTCATCGATATAGATGGGATTGGTTCTCAACCCTTCAGGCTGGGCCTCCGCGGCGCAGGGCTGACGATCGACGGTCACGGTTTCACCCCGTGTCACACGCGTTATGAGATTGGGGATTAGCTTGTCTGTTTGGCCGGGCCCGTACACGCCGAAAATTCTGAGGCACGTCAGGTCCATTCCACCGGCGGCCAGGCGCAAACCTTCCTCGCCCATTATTTTCGATAGCGAATACCAGTTTCCACGGTCCAGCGTGGAATGCTCTTTGAATGCATCAAAAGATGCTTGGTAGACGTTTCCTGTCGATGCATAAATAAACTTGGAAACGTTCGATGCCTGAGCAGCGATCGCGACATGGACTGCACTGACGCAATTGACCGCTAAAAGATGGGGGGCCCGCTGAGGCAACTGCCGATAGAACGGCGACTGAGCGAGATACACCACGACGTCGACCTGTGCCAAATCCAACCCGGACAACAGTCCTGTGGCTGGGTCGATGCCCCCTGCCAGCGAGGAACTGACCTTGTCGACAGAGTGCCCCTGCTTGACCAAATACTCGCAAAGAAACCGGCCTATGTAACCACCAGACCCGACGACACAATATCTCATTTAGACACTCCAAGCTCCGTATATGCCTTGCCCAGACGTTTGGCAAAAGCGTCCATAGAATAATGCTTCTCAATAAAATGGCGACCCTGCAGGCCGCGGCCGAGACGTTCCGATCGACTCGCATTCACCCATGATCGGAGCACCTCTTTGATGTTCTCCGGATTGGCGTTGATAATGGGAGAGTTTTTTGCATCGATAAGATAGCGCTCCGGGTCGCGAATGAAGCATACGACCGGCTTGCTCATGGCCATTGCCTCCAGAGCAAAAAACCCATGAAAGCCCACCATGACTTGATCCACAATAATATCCGCTGTTTGGTAGATCTTGAGGGCCTGCTGATTTGGAACCCTCTCAACCAGCACGAGCTCTACAGCCAGTCCTTCGGCAGATAATTCCGAAACAGCCGCCTCTATGAATCTCGTGCCCTTGAACATACGATGGTTGGGAGCGTGGACAATCCGCACCAATGGTGAATTCAATTCAGAAACAGACTGAATATTTTTATATTTTTCATCGCCAATATCCAGTGGCCAGAAATATAGCGCATTGACGCTTCCCGGAGTGTACTCAATCATATCACCCATTGAGAAAACTGCCACGCATTTATCTCGCGCATAATCATATCGAGGTCTAAACAAGCCCTCATCACAGATACACGCTGAATTTTGAGCAGTGCAGTCTGTACAGCAGTTCGGATCTCCCAGCGAACGGGTGATGCGCTGGGTGCGGCAATCTCCACCATAGGTCCACGCGAAAACATCTACTGACAACAATTTATAGGCGAAAAGTTCCAGTTTATTGAAGGATCGCATCTTCGCGTTCGGCAAGATACCCCCATCCAAATAAATATGAACACGATCAGCGATCAAACAAATGATCCAAAAAGCAATATATCTATATTGCGTATTAAAAATTCGCCCAAGAGGAAGCCTTTGAAGATCGAAATCGAATTTATTGGTGATGAAATAGGTATGGGCAACCACCGAATAAGACCTGGCACCTGTCAACCTCTCCGAGTTGGAGTTGATTGCCATATTTAGAATGGGTGCACCAGTCCAAATACTGATAGGCGTTCGCCCCAGAGCCCACTTCAATGGCAGCCTCAGCACCGCAATCAAGGGCAATACAAGGATAGAAACCGAGTTGAGGAGAGAAATCATTCCTCCACGAAAAATATACATCGGCCAACCTAAAGATCTTGAATCGACATGCACGTCATGGCAATATAACCACCTCTGCAGTCAATGAATAACTCTTGTCCAAAGTTACGCGGCGATTTCTTTAATCAACCCGACGAGGCGCTCGGCGATCAATTTATTGGAATGATGCTGCAAATACCATTCTCGAGATTCATTCTCAACGCTATTGCGATAGGAAATATCACTCGCGAGTTGTTGCAGACAAGCGGCAACATCAGCATGCGACTCCACGCTAATTAGTGGTGGAATGACATCGAAGCAAGCCCTGTGCGGCTCCGGGTCGATATGACACAGTGTCGCCTTTCCACACATCAACGATTTGGCGGCCAAGCTCCCGAAAGCACCCACACCGATTTGATCCACTACAACGTGAGACAGACTGATCATCTCAATCATGTGCTGATTGGGTAAGACTGGTATCCAGACCACGGCATCTTCAATGCCCAATTTCTTGATAAGCCGTCGGCTCTGATCTATCGTCAATCCCCATTCCGTAAGAACCAAAACAGTTTTGACCTTTGATGTTTTTTTAAACTTTGCGAAGCCTGCAATGATTTTATCGTTTCCCTTTTCCCAACTGGGATCACGATGCCTGTCCCAATGGTGCCTAGCGGGATGAAAGACGATGAAGTCCTGTCCGTGAAGGCGCTCAGTACAACTGGGCGGAAGCTGGACCTTCTGAACCTCCTCGTTGATCGGGTGAGGAATAAATCGATAGTCTTTTAACTGCAACGTCTTTGCGGCCTTGATGTTGTCGCAGTTGGTAATAATTACTTTGTCTGCAGCTTTATAAACGGCTTTGCAAATTCGCCCCAGAGCATCATCAACAAATGGAATCTTCCTGATCGTTCCATGCTCAAAGGCAATGTATTTTTTATTGCATATCAGCGGATAAATTCCGTCTATGGAATATCCGATAACTGCATCATATTTCTTAAAAACCCGTTCCCACAAAGCTTGATGAAAAAAATAAGGGACTGCCTCTGAGCGCCTCAGGTCACATTTGGTACGTTTATTGATCTGATCCAAAGTAACGCGTATTTTTGCGAATCGATCCCCACCATTTTTTTTTAGTGCAGATTCAGCATAAAAATGCAAGCGACACATGACATGCAGGATCGGCACCGAAACCTTCGTCAGCAGGTTGACCAAGGATTTCTGTTTGGATCCGAAAAGTTTCGTCCAAGCATCCGTCAAAAGAAGCTCAAGCGTTCCCCCAAATGCGTGGCTGTGCGCTGTCCCGATGATTCGCGACAGGCGCCCCATCTTCTGCTCTGGAGCCGCAGCGTCTCCAGCCAACTCAGCCAGAATTTGACCTAAGGCACCTGAATGAAACCAATTCGGCCTTTTAAAGCCTTGCAAATCCAGACTGGCCCAATCAGGATTGAAGTGATCGATTCCCTCAAAATCAAATACCGCGTCTTCCCATTCTGGCGTACCCATGATATGATAATAATCTGCACAAATCACATCTGATTCCACCTCATGCTGGAGAAGCAATTTTGCGTTAAGATAAGCATTATTAGCAATATTGCCAATATGCAATACCTTATAGGATCTTCCCGCGGAAGAAATTCTCTTATTCATTTTTTATAAATTGTCTGATCATTGACTCCAGACTGATCAGTGACCAGATCTGTAAGCGGTGATTCATTTCTCCGCTGCCGTGCTGCCTGACGATCTCACTCACATAGTCACGGTTCAAGTATTGATGGGTCAACGCATTAGGACTGAGTAAAGTACGCTTGACATAATCAATACTTTCACCTTTGAACCAGCTCGCATCTGGAGCAGAGAAGCCCTGCTTTTCGCGATCCGTGATTACAGGAGGCAACAAGCGCTGCATCACCTGGCGTAAGAGCAGCTTCCCATCTTTGGTTTTCTGAAAATATTTGGCGGTCTTGGCTCCGGGTTCATTTTCATTCAGCTTGACGACTTCACCCAGATTTCCGAGCTTCATCCGTGCTGGCAATTGCATGGAAAAATCCACCAGATCATTGTCCAGGAATGGAACTCGCGTTTCAATGCCATGGGCCATGCTCAATTTATCTTCAACCACCAGCAAACCATGGAGGAACGTCCTGGCTTCAAAGTACAGGGAGTGATTGATATAGTCTTCCGGTCGGCCAATGTTTTGAGGTCGCTGATGAAAGACGGACTTGAACAAGTCTCGCGAATCAATGTGCTGAACCTCTGCCCACACAGGAGCCAGCGCGGCGGACATTCTTCCCTGGGGAATCAAACGCTGCCAGAAAGCGTGGTATTTATCTATATAGTGATCAAAGTCATTATTAACCACCGCCCTATAATATCGCCACGGATATCCACCGAAGAGTTCATCGCCACCGGCACCGGACAGCACAACTTTGACAAATTTGCTGGCCAACTGCGCCGCATAATAATTCGGATAACTTTGCCCTACGCGCGGCTCTTCGATGTGCCACGCCAACTTGGGCATGACTCGCTCCATATCTCCCGCCTTGAGCACCATTTCATAATGCTCGGTTTTGAAGAGATATGACATGTATTCAGCCGTCGGGCGTTCATCAAACCCCAGTTCAATCCCTGAAGCCGAGTTCAAATCGAAACCGCAGGTGAACGTTTTCATGTATGGGATCTGCTGGGCGGCGACTGCTGTGATGGACCCGCTGTCCATGCCACCACTCAAATAAGATCCAATGTCTACGTCACTGACCAGCTGCCGGGAGACAGCCTGCACGAACAGGCGATCCAGCTCTTCTGCATATTCCTCCAAATTTCGTGGAGATTCAGGCTCGACGAATTCATAGTCCCAGTACCGCGTAAACCTGGCTTCAGCAGATCCAGTATTGCTGCTTTTCACCGTTGCAAAGGTGCCAGCAGGAAAAAGACTGATGCCACTGAATATCGTTCGATCAGCAAGGAAATTTTGAAAACTCAGATATTCAAACAACCCGATGGAATCGACCTTAGGATCAACAACTCCATGTGCAAAAATTGCCTTGATTTCAGACCCAAAAACAAATGACTTTCCAGAGTTGTGATAATAAAGCGGCTTGACCCCATAGCGATCGCGTGCGAGCGTCAAAGTCTTTTCAGCATTGTCCCAAATTGCCAACGCGAACATGCCGTTGAGGCGGCTGAAACATTTCACGCCCCATTCGACAAATGCGTAAAGCAGGACTTCCGTATCGCTATGGGTATGGAAATGGCGGCCCAAGCTCTCCAGTTCCATACGGATTTCTTTGAAATTGTAGATTTCCCCGTTGTAGGTAATAACGTAACGGCCATCTTCGGAGGCTTTGGGTTGGTGCCCCCCGGGCGAGAGGTCGATAATGGCAAGACGTCGATGGCCTAAGGCCAAAGCTTCATGAACATAACTTCCTTCGCCATCTGGTCCCCGGTGCGCAATCGCATCGGTCATGCGTTTAATCACCACCGCCGAGGCTGGGTATTGGTCCGTGTTGAAATAACCCGCGATGCCGCACACGTTGGATACCTCAGAGGCCGACGGAAGCGCGACGAGCAGCCACCTCTGCTTTATGTGACGCACGCCAATCGATCAGCTTGCGCAAGCCTTCGTCGAGATCGATCTCTGCATTGAATTGAATTTCTTTGCGAGCCTTGTCAGGACTCCCAATGCGGTTGCGCACGAGCGTGGCCTGACTGCGGGGTGCATAAGTGATTTCTTTGGTAGAGCCAGTGATACGCAGAAGCTTTTCTGCCAACTCCTTCAACGACGTCCGCTTGCCGGTACCGACGTTGTAGAAAGCGTCAGTCGCGCTCGCCTTCATCGCGCAGACGTTAGCCAACGCACAGTCTTCCACGGCAACAAAGTCGAACGCCTCGGAACCATCGCCCATGATGGTAGGGCTATTGCCGCTGTCGATTGCATCGAGCATTTTCATGATCACGGCAATATAGGCACCATGATAATCTTGACGGGGGCCGTAAACATTCATGTATCGCAGTCCCACATAATCCATTCCGTAGCGATGATGATAGGCCCGCAAAAAAGCCTCGCCTGCAATTTTGGTGGCTCCATAGAAATTCTTGTTATTGAATGGATGATCCTCCGTCATGGGCTCCTGCACCGCATCGCCATAGACAGAAGCTGAAGAGGAATACACCAAGCGCTTCACCCCATTCCTCACACACGCGTCCATTACATTGAAAGTTCCCCGAACATTGGTTTCGAATGCGGTCCTGGGATATTCATGGCATTGAAGGAGCCAAAGCGCCGCCAGATGAAAAACCCCGTCGACGCCCTTGAGAGCAGCATCCAATATATCTGTCTGCAGAATATCGCCGCCAGCTTCAAAGATTTTTACCCGTGGATCTTTGAGCGACTCCGTTAAATTCTCTATTCGACCGCGTACGAAGTTATCGTAGATCACCACTTCGGCTACGTCTTCTTTCAGTAGCCGGTCAACGGTATGGGATCCGATCAAGCCGCCACCACCGATGATGACGAAGCGTTTGTTTTTGATGTCCATGATCATTCTTTCTAACAATTGATTGGGGCTGCCGACAGGCTTAGATGCGAGGCGACTCCCGACGACGAAATCAGGCAGAGGGGTTTTCGAAATAAAACTGCTGAATAGCCCGGGCTACCAAGGACTGATCCGAGTCGTTGAGGTAAGGGCCCATGGGAAGACTTAAAACCTCATTGGCCAGCTGATCGCCAATGGGGAGTTGCTTGCTGCCATCTTCCACTGCAGGCTGCTTGTTCAGAGGCAACGGATAATGCACCGTGGTGGGTATGTCTAATTTTTTCAGTGCTTGCTGAAGGTCATCGCGATGATTCGACCGGATCGTGTATTGGGCCCAGGCGCTCAGGTTGCCATTTTTGATGGATGGACAAGCTATTTGAGGAATTGGCAGCAATTTGCTTGCATATTGATCCGCGATCTTTTGGCGCTTGGCAATCTCTTCATCGAAAACCGCCAGCTTTCCCAGAAGCACTGCCGCTTGCAATGTATCGAGGCGGCTGTTCACACCTACGCGAACGTGGTGATAGCGGCGATCCTGTCCATGACGCGAAATCTGACGGACGACCCGAGCCAATTCCTCGTCACTAGTGAAAATGGCTCCGCCATCTCCATAGCAGCCTAAAGGTTTGCTGGGGAAAAAGCTGGCGCAAGCCAAAGTGGTGAGGTTGCAACTCTTGCGCCCTTTATAGGTGGCACCAAAACTCTGAGCCGCGTCCTCAATGACAGGAATTCGATATTTGGCGGCTATCTCGTTGATACGATCAAATTCAGCGCATTGCCCATACAGGCTGACCGGAATGATGGCCTTCGTACGGTGCGTGATGGCGGCCTCGAGTAATGAGGGATCCAGGTTGTATGTATCCGGCGACACATCTACATATACGGGCTTCGCACCAAGCAGCGCGACCGTCTCGGCAGTGGCGATATACGTAAAACCGGGGGTGATTACCTCGTCTCCAGGCTCAATGCCCAGAGCCATCTGGGCAATTTGAAGCGCATCAGTGCCATTGGCTACCGTAATGCAATATTTGGCTCCGGTGTACGTCGCCAATTGCTCTTCCAGTTCATGCACTTCCGGGCCCAGGATGTACTGGCCATGATCCAGTACTTTCTGAATGCGCACGTCGATATCAGACTTGAGCCGACGGTATTGCGCTCTTAGATCGGTGAATTCCATTACAACTCCATGCGATGGTGGGGATCAAACTCGCTGCAGCTCACCATCGATCAAACGATATAAATGACCGGTTTGCGGACAATGTGCTTGCGCGTCTCCAGTCAAGGGAAGATCGAGACGCTCCCCGTGTTCGCTCATCCATCCGATTTGCCGAGCAGGCACGCCTGCAACCAGTGCATAGGCCTTGACGTCGCGTGTGATCACCGCACCAGCGCCGACGAATGCGTGGGCACCAATGGTGGTTCCGCATACCACGGTTGCATTGGCACCGAGCGTGGCCCCCTTGCAAACCTGGGTTCGCCTGTACTCGTTTTTACGCACGACGCTGCTGCGAGGGTTGTACACATTGGTGAAAACAACGCTGGGCCCGCAGAAAACATCGTCTTCCAGCGTGACCGCATCGTAGACACTGACATTGTTCTGAACCTTGACGTTGTTGCCGATCATCACGTCATTGCCGACATAGACGTTCTGCCCGAAAGAGCAAGAAAGGCCAATCCGCGCCCCCGCTGAGATATGCACCCAGTGCCAGATGCGGGTCCCCGCGCCAATTTGCGCCCCTGCATCGACGATCGACGTCGGGTGTGCGGTATAGGATTTTTCGCTCATGCTGCCCAAAATAATGAAGCTAGTTGCCGTGATAGGCAGCCAGACAGTCTTCGATACTTCCCTGCATGCGGATCTGGCCCTCGTTGAGCCATATCCCTGTATTGCAGAACGTTTTCAAGATCGAGTCGTTGTGTGAAGCAAGTACTAGGATCTTGACCTTGCTCATCATGTTTTCCAGCCGAATACGTGCCTTATCAATGAATTGCGCGTCGCCCACCCCAATCATCTCGTCCATCAGCAAGATATCGGGCGCGACGGCTGTCGACACTGCGAAGGCGAGACGAAGCATCATTCCGGAAGAGTACGTGCGCACGGGCAGATGCAGGTAGTCGCCCAGTTCTGTGAACTCCTCTATATCGGGGACCAGGTCCTTGGCTTCTTTGCTGCCAATTCCCATCACGACGCACCGTGTGGCAATGAACTCGTAGCCACTGGCATCGGGATCCATGCCCAACATCAGGTCAATCAGGGAAGAGATGTGGCCATCCGCCCTCATCACGCCAGAGGTGGGTTCATACACGCTGGACAGCACCCGCAGCATGGTGGACTTGCCAGCCCCGTTGCGGCCGATCAGGCCCATCCGATCCCCATCCTTGAGAGACAGCGTGATGTCTCGCAGTGCACGCACTGCGATTGCGCCATGCCCGATGTCTTCGATTCGTCCCCGGTGCCCTTGGGCCTTGCCGAGCAGAGTGTTCAGCAATCCGCGTGAGCGTGATGAAAACAGCGGGAAGTCGACATTGACTCGCTCCAGTTCGATGCTTGCCATGATCAGAGCCAATACACAAGCCTGCGACGGCTCTGCAAAAACACGGTGAAAAATGCCAACAGCAATGCGAGAAAGGTGGCACCGGCCATCAGATAGCTGTAGGGATTGACGGATTCGCCTAAAACGGGGGCCCTCACCAAGTCAAGAAACGCAGCCAAAGGATTGACGTGCACGATCAATTGGGCCCGCTCACTGAGTTGCGATGCCTGCCACATGACCGGCGTGAGAAACATCGCAATCTGCATCAAGCTCGTGACAATCATGGGTATGTCGCGAAAACGCGCGCACAGGGCACCCAGGATGCAGGAAACGAGTACCGCGCACAACACCGTGAATGCGAGCCCGAGCAAAAATGGGATGGGCCTCACATCGTCCAGGCGCCCAAACGCCAGAAGAACGATCAAGGCAATCGGAATGTTGTGCCCCATCATCAACAGGTTGCGCCATATGACTCGCAAACCGAATGCAGTCTTGGGATAAGGTGTTTGTTTCAGGAATGCGCTGGAGCCAATAAACGTCTGGCAACTGTCGGAAATGCACTGTGAGATAAACAAAAACAGAACATGGCTGACACAGAAGAATGGCAGGTACGTCTGGATATCTATCTTGAAGACCTGCGATCCGATCAAGCCGAATGCGCCGATGAAAATAGCCGTGTTGATCGATATCCACACGGGTCCGAGAAACGAGCGGCGGTACTGCTTGAGGATGTCTTCCAATCCCAGATGCAGCCAGAAGCGCCAAAGCTTGAGCGCGCCCCGCACATCCCCGACCAGCAATTCGAACTGGGAAAGCGGCTTCAAACCAGAAGCTTGCATGCTCTCAATACCCCTTGCTGCGCACGAAGGGATGCACACGCTCATCCGTATCGGCCGCAATGGACGCGCTGCGAATCACGTCCACCGTTTCGATGCAATGCCGCGCATCCGCCAAGCCGTACCCTCGGCCCGCCAGGATCTCGCGGTAGCTGGTGGTGTGCAGATCGGTGAAGCCTTCGGAAAACTCGAGTTGCTCACCGCTGACATCGATGTTCCGGTACGTGGGCTTCTTGCCCTTGACTTCGTCCGGAAGATCATTCGCGTCGATCGACAGAAACCACCTCACCCGGGCCCGCTCGTATTCCAGATAGCCGGCCGCCTTGGTTTCTTCGCTCAAGTGAATGCGATTGTCCTGTAGCTTGCCGAAGATGAAGTGCAGCATGTCGAAGAAGTGCACCCCGATGTTGGTGGCCACGCCGAACGATTTGCGCGGGTCGCCCTTCCAGCTCTCCAGGTACCACTTGCCGCGCGAGGTGATGTAGGTCAGTTCGACATCGAACTTGGTGTCCTTGGGTGCCGCAGCCACTTTGTCGCGCAACTTCAGGATCGCTTCATGGTGGCGCAACTGGAGAATGTTGAATACCCGCCGGCCCGTTTCCTGTTCGATGCGCGCCAGTTCGTCCATCAATTGCGGCGTGGGAACGAGCGGTTTTTCGCAGATGACATCACACCCCAGGCGCAGGCCAGCGGCGATGTGGGCATGGTGCAAGTAGTTGGGCGAGCAGATGGACACGTAATCGAGTGCGGTGGCTGGATCGCGCTTGAGTTGGTGCGCATGCTCCGCAAACCGCTCGAACTCGGTAAAGAAGTCGCTCTGCGGCGAAATGCTGTCGATGATGCCGACCGAGTCGTTGATGTCGTAAGCCACTGCCAAATGGTTGCCGGTGTCCTTGATGGCACGCATGTGGCGCGGCGCGATGTAACCGGCGGCGCCGATGAGGGCGAAGTTTTTCATGGCGGATCCGAAGGAGAGAATTACAAGCGAAAGACGGTGAAGCCGGCCTCGGCGGCCTGCCCGCGGTGGTAGAGGCTTTTGACGTCGGCCAGGACAGGCTGTGCGCCACGGCAGTACGTGCGAAGCTCCACGGGCGTGGCCTGCCGGTATTCGTTATGGCCGACGGCCACCACCAGGGCATCGACCGGATGGTCGGCATCGACGCGGCCCAACGCCAGGCCGTACTCGTGATCCACCTCTTGCGCACTGGCCCAGGGATCGGCGATCACCACGTCCGCGCCCCACGCCAGGAACTCGCGCACCATGTCCACGACCTTGCTGTTGCGGATGTCCGGGCAGTTTTCCTTGAACGTGATGCCCAGGATGCCGATGCGGCAGCGGGGCACGTCCATGCCGTTCTTCAGCATGAGGCGGATGGTGTTGCGCGCCACGTAGCGCGCCATGTTGTCGTTGATGCGCCGCCCGGCCAGGATGACCTGCGGGTGGTAGCCCACTTCCTCGGCCTTGTGCGTCAGGTAGTAAGGATCGACGCCGATGCAGTGCCCGCCCACCAGACCGGGACGGAACGGCAGGAAGTTCCATTTGCTGCCGGCCGCTTCCAGCACGTCGAGGGTGTCGATGCCCAGCCGTTCGAAGATGACGGACAGCTCGTTCACCAGGGCGATGTTCAAGTCGCGCTGGGTGTTTTCGATGACTTTGGCCGCTTCGGCCACTTTCAGGCTGCTGGCCTTGTGGGTGCCAGCCGTGATGATGCTGCCATACAGGGCGTCCACAGCGTCGGCCACTTCGGGCGTGCTGCCGCTGGTGATCTTCTTGATCTTCGTAAGGGTATTGACCCGGTCGCCCGGATTGATGCGCTCCGGACTGTAGCCGCAGAAGAAGTCCGTGTTGAAGGTCTTGCCGCTGAGCCGTTCGAGCACCGGCACGCACACTTCTTCTGTCGCGCCGGGGTACACGGTGGATTCGTAGATCACCACGGCGCCGTCCGGCATGACCCTGCCCACCGTTTCACTCGCCTTGACCAGGGGCGTCATGTCGGGGCGGTTGGCCTTGTCCACCGGGGTGGGCACCGTCACGATGAAGACCTTGCAATCGCGCAGGTCCTCCGGGTTGGCGCTGTATTGCAGGTGGCTGGCGGCTTGCAGGTTTTCCGGGGTCACCTCCAGCGTGCCGTCCTGGCCCGATTGCAACTCGGCGATGCGTGAGGCATTGATGTCAAAGCCGATGACCGGCCTTTTGCGGCCGAACTCCACCGCCAAAGGCAGGCCCACGTAGCCGAGCCCGATCACGGCGATCCTTGCTTGTTCTAGATTCATGTTGTTATGTTGGAAGAATAGAGAGAGTCAAATGCGGGCGCCGCACTGCTCGCATGCCGGGAAATGCGCGCGCGGGCCTGGCAATCGTCACGCCGGTCGCAAAGGCAATCCAATCCCTCATGAAACGCCTTCGGCACCGGTAGAGCGCCCGTAGATGTCGTCGAACCGGACGATGTCGTCCTCGCCCAGATAGTCGCCCGACTGAACCTCGATGATTTCGAGAGGCGTCTTGCCCGGATTGGCCAGCCGATGACGGCGGCCCACCGGAATGAACGTGGACTCGTTCTGTGCCAGCAGATAGGTGTCGTCGCCATTGGTGATCTCGGCGGTGCCCCGCACCACCACCCAATGCTCGGCGCGGTGGTAGTGCATCTGCATGCTCAGGCGCGCGCCCGGGTTCACCACGATGCGCTTGACCTGAAAGCGTTCGCCGCTGTCGACGGCGTCGTACCAGCCCCACGGCCGGTGTACCTTCCGGTGGTGGTGGGCCAGCGCATGCCCTGCCTGCTTCAGCCGGGCCACGATGTGCTTGACGTCCTGGGTACGGCGCTTGTCGGCCACGAGGACCGCATCGGGTGTTTCTACGACCACGATGTGGTCGAGCCCCACGCCGGCCACGAGCCGGTGGGTGGACATCAGCAGCGTGTTCTGGCTGTCTTCCAGCAGGGCATCGCCGACGGTGGCGTTGCCTTCGCTGTCCCGCGGCAGCACGCCCCACAGGGCATCCCAGGCGCCCAGGTCGGACCAGCCGGCCTGCAGCGCGACCGCGAACGTGGGGATGCCGATCTCCGGCATCAGCGGCAGCCGTTCCATCACGGCGTAGTCGATGGAATCCGAAGGGCAGGCCTGGAAGGCCGCCGCGTCAGGCCGGATGAAATCGAGATCGCGCTGCGCCCCCTCCATCGCGGCCTCGCAAGCCTGGAGGATGTCGGGGCGGCAAGCGCGGATGGCGTCCAACCACTGGCTGGCGCGCACCATGAAAAGGCCGCTGTTCCAGAAATAATCGCCCGCGTCCAGATAGCGCTGCGCGGTCGCGGCATCGGGCTTCTCGGCAAAGCTGGCGATGCGGTGGATGTCCGCCCCCTCCGGGCCCGCCGCATGGCACTGGATGTAGCCGTAGCCGGTTTCCGGCCGGTCCGGCACGACGCCGAACGTCACCAGTCCGCCCGACAAGGCCATGGAATGGGCTCGCCGGACCGCGGCGTGAAACGCGGGCAGATCCTTCACCACGTGATCGGCCGGCATGGCCAGCATGATGGGATCGTCGCCCCCGGCGCATGCCTGCAAGGCGGCCAGCGTCAGTGCGGGCGCGGTGTTGCGACCCTCTGGCTCCAGCAGCACACGTGCCTTGCGAATGCCGACTGCCAGCAACTGGCTGGCAGCGATGAAACGGTGCTCGGTGTTGCAGACGAGGATGGGATCAGGCGCGACGCCGATCTCCGGCGCCCACCCCTTCAGCCTCAGTGCCGTGTCCTGAAGCATGGTGCTGGCGCCGGCCAACGCCAGAAACTGCTTGGGATAGGCCTCCCGCGACAGGGGCCACAAACGCGTGCCCGCCCCGCCGCACAGGATGACCGGCAACAACGGCCGCGCCAAGGTCATGGCTGCGTTCCATCGCCCATCACGCGCGCGCGCAGGCTTTCATTGTCGGCTTGCAACAGGGCCAGCCGCTGGTTCAACCGGCGGACATCCCTCTCGATGCGGGTGTTCACCATGTCGGTGTGCAACGACTTCACCAGCAGCACCATGCTGGCCAGCAGCAGCAGCAACGCGGGGGGATAGCTGATGCCCAGCAGCTTGGCCAGACGATCGATCAACCCCGGCCAGGCCCCCAGCAAGGCAGCGGCCCCAGCCACCACCACCCAGAACAGGCCGTGCATCAGATACAGGTGATCCCTGCGGATCAGGTAAAGGATCAGCACCGCCAGGCCGATGCCCATCAGCGCGGTGGTTGCTTGCAAAGACGCCATTGGACTTCCGAATCTATGGATCTGACCCGCATCGGGCGTTTGATGGAGAGCACCGCCGAGAACGGCACCTGCTTGGGAGGCCCCAAGCGGATTGCAGGAGGTCGGTATTGTAGGTGCACACCCCATCCTCCCCTCAGCCGCCGTCCTTCCGAATGCTGCGCCGCGCTCCCACGGCTGACCACCCTCTTGAAATGCAAAAGAATGCCCGTATCATTAGCACTCGACGCGACCGAGTGCTAGCAACCCTGGCGCCGGGCCGCTGAAGTCAGAAAGCGCCCGCACCCTGCGGGCGTGTTGTTGATGTCGCAATCCTTTTTTGAACCAGGAGAGATGCAATGAACCTTCGCCCCCTGCACGATCGCGTGATCGTCAAGCGCATTGAAAGCGAAACCACGACCGCTTCCGGCATCGTGATCCCCGACAACGCCGCTGAAAAGCCCGATCAAGGTGAAGTGCTGGCCGTCGGTCCCGGCAAGAAGAACGACAAGGGCGAACTGATCGCTCTGAACGTGAAGGTCGGCGACCGCGTTCTGTTCGGCAAGTACTCTGGCCAGACCGTCAAGGTCAAGGGCGACGAGTTGCTGGTGATGAAGGAAGACGACCTGTTCGCAGTCGTCGAAAAGTAAGCCTTCCGGCCCTTTTCCCGAACATCCTGTTTACTGAATCCGGAGAAATCAAATGGCAGCAAAAGACGTAGTTTTCGGCGGCGAAGCCCGCGCCCGCATGGTCGAAGGCGTGAACATCCTGGCCAATGCGGTCAAGGTCACCCTGGGCCCCAAGGGTCGCAACGTGGTGCTGGAGCGCTCGTTCGGCGCCCCCACCGTGACCAAGGACGGTGTGTCCGTGGCCAAGGAAATCGAACTCAAGGACAAGCTGCAGAACATGGGCGCCCAGCTCGTGAAGGAAGTGGCATCCAAGACGTCCGACAACGCCGGCGACGGCACCACGACCGCCACCGTACTGGCACAGGCCATCGTGCGCGAAGGCTTCAAATATGTGGCCGCGGGCATCAACCCCATGGACCTCAAGCGCGGCATCGACAAGGCTGTGACGGCCCTGGTGGAAGAGCTGAAGAAGGCTTCCAAGGCCACCACGACCTCCAAGGAAATCGCCCAGGTGGGTTCGATCTCCGCCAATTCCGACGAAACCATTGGCAAGCTGATCGCGGACGCCATGGACAAGGTCGGCAAGGAAGGCGTGATCACCGTGGAAGACGGCAAGTCCCTCGAGTCCGAACTGGACGTCGTGGAAGGCATGCAGTTCGACCGCGGCTACCTGTCGCCCTACTTCATCAACAACCCCGAAAAGCAATCCGCGATTCTGGACAACCCCTTCGTGCTGCTGTTCGACAAGAAGATCAGCAACATCCGTGACCTGCTGCCCACGCTGGAGCAAGTCGCCAAGGCCGGCCGTCCGCTGCTGATCATTGCCGAAGAAGTCGAAGGCGAAGCCCTGGCGACGCTGGTGGTCAACACGATCCGCGGCATCCTGAAGGTCGTGGCAGTGAAGGCCCCTGGCTTCGGCGACCGCCGCAAGGCCATGCTGGAAGACATCGCCATCCTGACGGGCGGCAAGGTCATCGCCGAAGAAGTGGGCCTGACGCTCGAGAAGGTGACCCTGGCCGACCTGGGCCAAGCCAAGCGCATCGAAGTGGGCAAGGAAAACACGATCATCATCGACGGCGCCGGCGCCGCTGAAGACATCGAAGCCCGCGTCAAGCAAGTGCGCGTGCAGATCGAGGAAGCCACGTCCGACTACGACCGCGAAAAGCTGCAAGAGCGCGTGGCCAAGCTGGCCGGCGGTGTGGCCGTGATCAAGGTCGGCGCTGCCACCGAAGTCGAAATGAAGGAAAAGAAGGCCCGCGTGGAAGACGCCCTGCACGCCACGCGTGCGGCGGTGGAAGAAGGCGTTGTGGCCGGTGGCGGCGTGGCTCTGCTGCGCGCCAAGCAAGCCGTGGGCAACTCGATCAAGGGCGACAACGCCGATCAGGACGCCGGTATCAAGCTGGTGCTGAAGGCCATCGAAGCCCCCCTGCGCGAAATCGTGAACAACGCCGGTGGCGAAGCCTCGGTCGTGGTGAACGCCGTGCTGGCTGGCAAGGGCAACTACGGTTTCAATGCCGCCAACGACACGTATGGCGACATGCTGGAACTGGGCATTCTGGACCCCACGAAGGTCACCCGCACGGCCCTGCAGAACGCCGCTTCCGTGGCTTCCCTGCTGCTGACGACGGAATGCATGATCGCTGAAGCCCCCAAGGACGACGCACCGGCCGGCGGCGGCATGCCCGACATGGGTGGCATGGGCGGCATGGGCGGCATGGGCATGTAATTGCCGGCCGCACCGGACGGGATGCACTCCCGCCCGGCTGCTCCATCAAAAAACCCCGCAGGCTGCAAGGCCTGCGGGGTTTTTCTTTGGCGGGGCCGTGGGTACGGCCCGCAGGATCGATGGGCCGCTCAGAAACGGTAGGTCGCGCTCAGCACCACGTTGCGCCGGGGTGCCCACCAGCAATCGCCGCGCGACAGGCAGGTGCTCATGTACTGCTTGTCGGCCACGTTGTTGATGTTGAGCGCGTAGCGCCATGCCTGGCTGTCATAGGCCAGCAGCGCATCTCCGACGAGCGAGGACGGAATGCGCGGGCCGGAACCATCGCGGAACGCGGAGAGGTACCGCACCCCGGCCCCGGCCGAGAAGCCGCGAATTCCCGCGACGGAAAATCGATACAGGCCCCACATCGCCGCCTGGTTGCGGGGCAGTCCTTCCAGGGTCGGATCCACGTCGGTGTAGTTGTAGTGGGCGATCAGATCGAACGCGGTGGTCACGCGGGTCTTCAGTTCCAGTTCCAGCCCCTTGTTGCGGGTCTGGCCGGCCTGCAGCGTGTTCATCGGATTGGTCGGATCGGTGACCTTCTGGTTCTTTTCCTTCAGGTCGTACACCGAGGCGGTGAACGAGGTCGCGCCGCCTTCGGGCAGGTACTTCACCCCCACTTCGATCTGCTCGCCTTGCAGCGGCTTGAAGCGGGCCCCCGAGGTGTTCGTGCCGCTCACCGGGCTGAACGACTCCGCATAGCTGATGTACGGCGTCCAGCCGCCGGCCAGTTGGTACATCACGCCCAGGCGCTTGGTGGTGTCGCTGGTGCGGTCATCGGCCGAGCCGGCCAGGGCATTCGCCACGCGGTCATGGCGCAGGCCGGCGATGAAGATCCATCGGTCCCACTTCATCTGGTCCTGCACATAAATACCGGTCTGGCGCTGCACATTCCGAGGCTGTGCGGTGAGCGGCCGGTCGGTCCGCCCGCTGTACACCGGCGCGAACGCGTCGATGGGCGAATCGTAGGCATCGCCGGATTCCGCCTTGTCCTCCGACTGGCGATTCCAGTCGAGGCCCAGCAGCAGCTGGTGCTGCACGGTGCCCGTGGTGAGCCGGCCCAGCAGGTTGGTGTCGACCGCGGCCATGCGCGTGCGCGTCACGTTCTGCCCGTACAGCCGGCCGATCAGGCGCTGGTTGACCGGGTCGGCGCCCCAGCCGCCCGGACTGGTGAAGAAATCCGCGTAGTGGTAGCCGCCCCGGTTCTCGTTGCGGGCCCAGCGCAGGTTCTGGCGTGCCGTCCAGGCATCGTTGAAACGGTGTTCGAACTGGTAGCCGATGGATTGCCGATCGGTGTCGTAGTAGTCGCCCGGCTCGCCGATGAACCGGCTGGTGGGCAACTGGCCGTTGGGATTGGGAAGCAAGGTGCCCGACCAGGGCAGGAACTGCGAGGTGCTGCCCGACCGGTCCTGCTGCCAGTGCGCCTGGAGCAGCAACGACGTCGCCGCATTGGGCCGCCACATCAGCGACGGTGCGATCAGGCGGCGGTCGTCGGGCACGTGGTCCACCTGCGTGTCGGCGTCGCGGGCCAGCGCCACGAGTCGGTACGACCACTGGCCATCGGCCGTCAGCGGGCCGGTCAGGTCGGCCTGCAGCTGCTTGCGGTTCCAGCTGCCGATCTGCACGCCCACTTCGCGCTGCGCCTCCTGCAGCGGGCGCTTGCTCACCATGTTGACAACGCCCGCCACGGTGCCGGTGCCGAACAACATGCCCGACGGGCCGCGCAGCACCTCCAGGCGCTCCAGCGTGCACAGCTCCGCGGGCGTGGTGCTGGTGTAGTAGTTGTAGCTCTGGCGCAGGCCATCGAGATAGATGTCCGGATAGCTGCCGCGCACGCGCACGCTGTCGGAGCGGCTGTCCAGCCCGTAGGCATCGCTGCGCACGCCCGCGGCATAGAGCAGCGCCCCCTGGAAGGTCGTCGCGCCCTGGTCGACCATCTGGTCGCGCGTGATGACGGTGACCGATTGCGGCGTTTCGCTGAGCGGCGTGTCGGTCTTGGTGGCCGTGGTGGCGTTGCGGGCGCGGTAGCCCACCACGGGGCCGGTGGCGGATTCCTTTTCGGCGTTGGCATCCACCCGCACTTCGGACAGCGTGGCGCCCACGCCCTGTGCATGCGCCCAAGGCACCAGCCCCAGGGCGGCGGCCACGCAAGCCGTGCCCCGCAGATCAATGAATTTCATGGCAAACATAAATAGTATTGATAACGATTACCATTCTAGAAATCGATGGCCGATCTGTAAGCAATTTGTCGCAATCAGGCGACATGCCGACGCTGCAACCGGCGGCAGCCCCTCCTGCCTCGGTGGACCCCCAAGAAAAATCCCCGCGGGTCGCGAGACCGGCGGGGATTGTCTGGATGCGCTGGCGATGTCAGCGCCGGCAGCGAAGCCTTCCCGTCACACCTTGAAGGCCCCCACCACCTGCCGCAACAGGTCGGTCTGCTCCTGCATGGAGCGCGCCGCGGCGGACACTTCCTCCACCAGCGCCGCGTTCTGCTGCGTCGTGGTGTCGAGCTGGGCGATGGCCTGGTTCACCCGCTCGATGTCCCGGCTCTGCTCCACGCTGGCGGCCATGATCTCGCCCATGATCGAGGCCACGCTGGTGTTGGTGGCGATGATCTCGCTCATCGTCGTGCCGGCCTGCACCACCAGGGCGCTGCCGGACTCCACCTTGGTGACCGAGTCCGCGATCAGGTTCTTGATGTCCTTGGCCGCTTCGGCCGAACGCTGGGCCAGGCTGCGCACCTCGCTGGCCACCACCGCGAACCCGCGGCCCTGCTCGCCCGCGCGGGCCGCCTCGACCGCGGCGTTCAGCGCCAGGATGTTGGTCTGAAACGCGATGCCGTCGATCACCCCGATGATGTCCACCACCTTCTTGGAAGACGTGCTGATCGAATCCATGGTCTCGACCACGTTGCCGATGACCTGACCGCCCCGGGACGCCACCTGGAACGCATCGGTGGCCAGGCGGTTGGCCTGGTTGGCGCTGTCGGCGTTGCGCTTGACGGTGCTGGTGATCTGTTCCATGGAGCCCGCCGTTTCCTGCAGGAACGCGGCCTGCTCCTCCGTGCGCACGGAAAGGTCGTGGTTGCCGCTGGAGATTTCACCGGAGGCCGAGGCAATCGACGATGCGCCCGTGACCACCTGGCTCACCACGCCCTGCAGGCGGGCGATGAAGGCATTGAAGCTCGCCGCGACCGCGCCGAACTCCGCCCCGCCGGTTTCGGGCAGGCGGCGCGTCAGGTCCGCCTCGCCGGCCGAGAGCGCGTCGATGTTGCCCTTGAGGACGGCCAGGCGCTTCATGAACAGGCGAACGCCCATCACCATCAGGCCCAGCAGCACCAGGGCCATGGGCACCTGCACGGCGGCCAGCTTGGTCAGGATGCGGTGGCTGTTGACCGCCAGCAACGAGGCCGGAAGGGCCGTGGCGATGAACCAGGGGCTGCCGGGAATGGGTTTCAGAAACAGCACCTGGGTCCCCTCGCTGTCCTTGAACGAACTCTCGGCCGCCGCGTTGGCTTGCAGGGTCGGCAGCATTTTCTGGATTTCCGCCGCCATGGGCGAGCTCGCCGCGATGTCCGAGACGTTCTTCAAGACGACGTTGCCCTGGATCTTCGTGCTGTTGCTGACGATCTTGCCGTCGCCCTCGACGATCAGGATCTGTCCCTGGATCCTGCTTTCCATGTCCGCCACGAGGCGGTTGAAAAAGCCCAGCGTCACGTCGATGGTGGACACGCCATACAGCTCGTCGCCCTTGTAGATGGGCATGGCGCAGTTGGTGCGCGGCTGCGGGCTGGCGGCGTCCTGGTAGGCCTTGGCCCACTTGCACTGGCCCTTGGGCGCCGTCTTGCCGTTCTCATACCAGGGCTGCTCCCAGTATTTGAGCGATTCCGGCGAGTTCCAATGGGTGTTCACCACCAGCTTGTTGCTGGCATCGCGCGCAAAGAAGGTGCTGAACTTGTCCCGCCCCGGTTCCCGCTTGTTGGGCAGGGGCCAGATGCCGCCGCCGAACACATTGGGGTCGCCGTATTGATCCACCAGACCGGGCTGCAGGACGTCGATCTGGTCGCTGGCGAGCAGGGCCACCGTCTGGGTGATGCTGCGCGATTGCGCCTCGACCTGCCGTAGCTGCTCGCTGATGCGCACGGAAATCTGGTCAACATTGCCAGCGGCGACCTTGCCTTCGAGGGTGGACAGGTCTGGCGTGACGGACAGTTGAATGACGGCGAACGTTCCCAGCAGCAGGAGCAGGAAGAAGCCGCAGATCAGGAGAGTGAACCGTGTTTGAGTGGAGGAGGTGCGGATCATAGGCAGCCAGGGAGTGGATGAAAGGATGAAAGACACGCGGTGTCCCCCGTTTATCGACAACAGCCAGGCAGTATTTAGGCCTGTCGGACTGCCATGACATTCCACCTCGCCCCGGCCCTCAATGCACTACGGGGTTTTCCCCCCCTGGCATGGGCCACCAGAGATTTCGATCACCGCAGCTGGCGCAGCAGGCCGGCGGTCGACGCGTCCAGCCCGTCGGTGTCGCCCGAGGACAGGCGGGGCTCCAGCTCCCGGGCCAGCACCTTGCCCAGTTCCACTCCCCACTGGTCGAAGCTGTTGATGCCCCAGACCGCGCCGCTCACGAACACGCGGTGCTCGTAGAGCGCGATGAGCGCGCCCAGCGACGCGGGTGCCAGCTGGTCCAGCACCAGGAACGTGCTGGGGCGGTTGCCGGTGAAGTGCCGGTGCCCGGACTCCTGCGGCCGGCCCAGCATCAGCGCCTTGGCCTGGGCCAGGGCATTGGCCACGAGGCGCGAGTGGTGGTGCGGCAGGTCGCGCGCGCCCTTGCGCAACGCGATGAACTCCACCGGAATCACGTCGGGGCCCTGGTGGACCATCTGGAAGAACGCGTGCTGGCCGTTGGTGCCGGGTTCTCCCCACACCACGGGCGAGGTCTGCACCGCCAGCGGCCGGCCTTCCCAGTCCACGCCCTTGCCGTTGCTCTCCATCTCCAGCTGCTGCAGGTAGGCCGGCAGCCGGCGAAGGCCGTGGCTGTAGGGCGCCACGCAGCGGCTGGCGAACCGGTGAAAGTTGCGGTACCACACGTCCAGCAGGCCGAGGCGCACCGGCAGGTTGCGCTCCAGCGGCGCGTGGCGAAAGTGCTCGTCCATCGCGTGGGCGCCGGCCAGCAGGTCGCGGAAATGCGCCGCGCCGATGGCGATGGCGATCGGCAGGCCGATGGCCGACCACAGCGAATAGCGCCCGCCCACCCAGTCCCAGAAGCCGAGCGTGGTGTCGATGCCGAACTCCGCCGCGGCTTCGACGTTGGTCGTGAGCGCGACGAAATGGCGCGACACCGACACGCGCCCGGCCTGCCGCGGGCTGCCGCCGTGCGACAGGAACCAGTCGCGCGCCGCGTGGGCGTTGGACATGGTCTCGGCGGTGGTGAACGTCTTGGAGGCGATGAGGAACAGCGTGCTCTCGGGCCGCAGCGTGTGCAGCAGCGTGCCCAGTTCCTGCCCGTCGACGTTGGAGACGAAGTGCAGGCGCTTGTCGCTCTGGCGCAGGTCGTCCAGCGCCTTCACCACCATCGAGGGGCCGAGGTCCGACCCGCCGATGCCGATGTTCACGATGTCGGTGATGGCGGTGTCGGCACGCACGCGCTCGGCCAGCGCCAGCATCGCATCGAGCGTGGTGTGCACGTCGCGCAGGCTGTTTGCTACGAAATCAGTAGCACCAGGGGCATGATTTTCTAGGGCATCGGCCGGATTTCGCAACAACCAGTGCATCACCGCGCGCTGCTCGGTGTGGTTGATCGCCTTGCCGGCGAACATGGCGTCGCGGTAGGCCTCCAGGCCGCACTCGCGCGCCAGTTGCATGAGCAGCGCCTCGGTCGGCCGGTCGATGCGGTTCTTGGACAGGTCGGCGAACAGGTGCGGAGCCTCCTGGCTGAAGTCCTCGAAGCGCAGCGGATCGGTGGCGAACGCCTGGCGCACATCGAAGGTGCGGCCGCTGTCGTCGTAGCGGGCCTGCAGCGCCGCCCAGGCGGTGGTGTGGTCGCAGCGGATGCGTTGGGGCATGGTCATGGGTCAGGCGGCCTGCATCATGTGTTCGAGCTTGGCCGCATCGGCCGCGAAGGCGCGGATGCCTTCGGCGAGCTTCTCGGTCGCCATGGCGTCGGCATTGAACGCGTAGCGGAAGGCGGGCTCGTCGTATTCGACGGCCGGCAGGTCCAGCGCGCGCGCGGCCTCGGGGTCGAGTGCCCGGGTCAGCGGCGCCTCGCTGGCCGCCAGTTGCGCGAGCAGGTCGGGGGCGATGGTCAGCAGGTCGCAGCCGGCCAGCGCTGTGATCTGCCCCACGTTGCGAAAGCTCGCTCCCATGACCTCGGTGGCGATGCCGAAGTGCTTGTAGTACTGGTAGATCTGGCGCACCGACTGCACGCCGGGGTCGTTGGGGCCGGCCATGGCCGCCTCGTCCCACTGGGCGCCGGCCTGCTTCTTGTACCAGTCGTAGATGCGGCCGACGAAGGGCGAGATCAATTGCACCTTGGCGCGGCCGCAGGCCACGGCCTGCACGGGCGAGAACAGGAGCGTGAGGTTGGTGTGGATGCCGCGCTCTTCCAGGATGCGGGCGGCTTCGATGCCCTCCCAGGTGGCGGCGATCTTGATGAGCACGCGGGCGGTGTCCACGCCCTCGGCCTGGTACAGCTCGATGATGCGTTCGCCTCGCGTGACGGTGGCCATGGTGTCGAACGACAGGCGCGCATCCACTTCGGTGGAGACGCGGCCGGGAATGAGGGAGAGGATTTCGCAGCCGAACCGCACGATCAGCCGGTCCATGATTTCTTCGACCGGATGGCCCTTCCAGCGGGTCACGGCTTCTTGCAGCAAGGGGGCGTAGTCGGGCTTTTGCACCGCCTTGAGGATGAGCGAGGGGTTGGTCGTCGCATCCTGCGGCTGGTAGGCGCTCAGTTGGCGGAAGTCGCCCGTGTCGGCCACCACGGTGGTGACTTGTTTGAGGGCGTCGAGTTGGTTCATGCAATGCTCCCGTGAGGTGGCGTGCGGGGGCGCTCGGGCGGGCCCCGTCGGCACGGCAACCGCAGAGTGTATTGCGCGGTAACCCGGGTTCCTGTCAGTCGCCGCCTCATCATGAAACTCGGTAACATGCCCGGCAGCTTAATTACCAATCTTCTGGGGACGCGACAACGATGAGTTTCGATCTGGTTCTGTTCGGCGGCACGGGCGATCTGGCATGGCGCAAGCTGCTGCCGGCCCTTTTCCAGGCGTTCCGCCACGGCTCGCTGCCCGCAGGCGGCCGCATCATCGGCGTAGCGCGGGACGACCTGACCGACGCCGCCTACCGCGAACTGATCGCCAGCCGCTTCGCCGCCGTGGTGGACGACAAGCGCCCGAGCGCGGAGGAGTTCCAGCAGTTCGCGGCCTTGCTGCAGTACCAGCGCATGGACCTGTCCAAGCCCGAGGACTACGCCCGGCTGGCCGAGCGGCTGGGCGAGCGGCAGGCCGACACCGTGGTGATGTATCTGGCCACCGCCCCAGGCCTGTTCACCACCGCCTGCGAGCAGCTCGGCGCCGCCGGGCTGGCCACCCCGAACACGCGCGTGGTGCTGGAAAAGCCGCTGGGCCACGACCTCGAATCCAACCGCGCCATCAACGCGGCGGTGCGCACGGTGTTCAACGAGTGGCAGATCTTCCGCATCGACCACTACCTGGGCAAGCCGTCGGTGCAGAACCTGCTGGCGCTGCGCTTCGGCAATGCGCTCTTTGAGCCCCTGTGGCGCCGCGAGACCGTCGCCAGCATCGAGATCACCATGGCCGAGAAGCTCGGCGTGGAAAAGCGCGGCGCGTTCTACGACGGCACGGGCGCCCTGCGCGACATGGTGCAGAACCACGCGCTGCAGCTACTCTGCGCGATCGGCATGGAGCCGCCCATCAACGCCCATGCCGATGCCATCCGCGACGAAAAGCTCAAGGTGCTGCGCTCGCTGGTCCCCTGGACGCCCGCCACCCTGGCACGCGACGTGGTGCGCGGCCAGTACACGGCCGGCAGCCTGAGCGGCGAGCGCGTGAAAGGCTACGCCGACGAGGACGGCGTGGCGCCCGGCAGCCGCACCGAGACCTTCGTGGCCCTGCGCACCGAGATCGCCAACTGGCGCTGGGCCGGCGTGCCCTTCTACGTGCGCACCGGCAAGCGACTGGCCTCGCACGAGGCGCACATCGCCATCAACTTCCGGCCCACGCCCCACCCCATCTACCGCTCGCCGATGGGCGCGGCCAACCGCCTGGTGATCCACCTGCAGCCGCGCGACGGCGTGGCCCTGCACCTGTTCGCGGCGGGCCAGGAAAAGCGCGGCACCCGCGTGTCGGAAGCGCAGGCGCTCGCGCCCGTGCACCTGGACCTCGACTTCGAGCAGCGCTTCGGCACCGAGCGCGTGGGCGCCTACGAACGCCTGCTGCTGGACGTGATCGGTGGACGCCTGAACCTCTTCGTGCGGGCCGACGAGCAGGAGGCCGCCTGGCGCTGGGTGGAGCCCATCATGCAGGCCTGGCGCGACTCCGACGACGGCCCCCGGCCCTACGCCGCCGGCAGCTGGGGCCCCAGCGCCGCCAGCGCCATGGTGGCGCGCGACGGCCACACCTGGATGGAGGAAGCGTGAGCCCCCCCCTGAGTCGCCTGCGGCGCCTTCCCCCCAAGGGGGGACGACGCCCGTGGCCTGGCAAAGCCAGTTCCACGGCGTCTGCGGGCGTGGCCTGCTCCGCGGCCATTCGACGGGTCAGGCCGCAGCGGGCGCATGGGCTGCAGGCGATGGGCTGCGCGCAGGAGCACTGACATGCTCGAACGCATCACCGCATCCCTGCCCTCGCTGGCCCCTGCCGAGCAGCGCGTGGCGCAGCTCGTGCTGGACGACGCGCGGGCCTTCGCCCGGCTGCCGGTGCGCGAACTGGCCGCCCGCGCCAGCGTGAGCAAGCCCACCGTGGTGCGGTTTTGCCGCAGCATGGGCTACGACGGCCTGGCCGACTTCAAGCTCAAGCTGGCCGGCAGCGTGAGCGAAGGGGTGCCCTTCATCCACCGCAGCGTGGACGCCGACGACAAGACCGGCGACGTGCTGGTGAAGGTGGTGGACAACGCCGCCGCCGCCTTCCTGCAGTACCGCAACGCCGCCAGCACGGGCGCCATCGAGCGCGCCGCCAAGGCCATCGCGGACACCTGGCAGACCGGCCGGCGCATCGAGTTCTACGGCGCCGGCAATTCGGGCATCGTCGCGCAGGATGCGCAGCACAAGTTCTTTCGGCTGGGCATCACCAGCATCAGCACGAGCGACGGCCACATGCAGGTCATGAGCGCCACCCTGCTCGGCCCGGGCGACTGTGCGGTGATCGTCTCCAACTCCGGCCGCACGCGCGACCTGATGGACGCGGCCGACATCGCGCGCAAGAACGGCGCCACCACCATCGCCATCACCGCGAGCGGATCGCCCCTGGCCCTGGCCTGCCACATCCACCTGGCGGCCGACCACCCCGAGGGCTACGACCGCTACAGCCCGATGGTGTCGCGCCTGCTGCACCTGCTGGTGATCGACGTGCTCGCCACCTGCGTGGCCCTGCGCATCGGCGAGCCGCTGCAGCCCCGCCTGCAGCAGATGAAGGACAACCTGCGGGCCAAGCGGTACACCTGATGCGGGGCGCCCACCAAAAGCAGAGGCTTTCAGGCCTCCAGCGCAATATCCACTAGGGCATTTAGCTATTATTTTTATAGCATTTCAGGGCGCCCATCGGCGGAACACCAGCGATGCGTTCACGCCTCCGAATCCGAACCCGTTGACCAGCGCATGCGCCAGACCAGCATGCCGGCGCCCTCCCCCATCGCGCGGCCGCATGCACAGCCATCTCCCGGGCGCAAAGTTGTGCGAAAACGCACTGACAGCCCCGGCGCGTCCCCGCATACTGCGGTTTTTTGACCTGGAGAGGAGAACCCCATGAACAACGCATCCCGCCACCCCGCTTCCGCCGCCGCATCCGACGATGCCGGCAAACTCATCTTGCGTGTCGCCGTCGGCGTGCTCGTGCTGCTGCACGGCATCTTCAAGCTGCAGAACGGGGTGGGCTTCGTCAGCGGCCTGCTGGAGCGGGCCGGCCTGCCGGGCGCGCTGGGCTACCTGGTGTTCGTCGGCGAAATCCTGGCGCCGGTGCTGATGATCGTCGGCCTGGCCACCCGCGCCGGCGCCGCCATCGTGGTGGTCAACATGCTGGTGGCGTTCGGCCTGGTGCACATGGCCGACCTGTTCGCGCTCAACAAGCAGGGCGGCTGGGCGCTGGAACTGCAGGGCCTGTACCTGTTCGGCGCGTTGAGCGTGGTGCTGCTGGGCGCCGGGCGCTACAGCGTGGGCGGCGTGAACGGCAAATTCAACTGAAGGGGGATGGGCGGTGGCGCCTGCCGCCCCTCACCCGAATCCACCCGAGCCACCCCTTTTTGCTATGAAAAATATAGCAAAAGGAACATGATCCACTAGGGCATCGGCCCG